>JBEKUR010000036.1:0-37453 GCA_049514855.1 Terriglobia bacterium | reverse complement strand
ACTTCCACCTTCGCCAGCGGAAACACGCCCTTCTCCCAGCAATACATTGGCGCCAGCATCAAGTCGGAGTTGTAAAGCCGCAAGCTGGAATCGTATTGGTGCACGAAGCGCACCAGGGCCGCAAACTGTGTGGGGTGGTGCACCGCGACCTCGAGCACGCGAAGCTCGCCGCCGTCCCAGATATTTGTCTTCTCGGTCAATGCACACCTCACCGCCGCGCGCGCCGCAAGGACCTGCGCCAGAGGCGTGAGCCGCAACTCCGGGCCGTGCACGTAAAAACACGGCGTGAACGACCGGTCAATCAGCCGGCGGCGTTTCCGGTCCGGCTCCACCAGCCACAGCACCATTCCCTCGGGGCAGGGGTAGAGGTCGAGAATCCATCCACTGAGCATCGAGGTTAATCCCCAAGCGCGCTTCGAGGGCGCGCAAACGAATCTCGTGGTCAAGCCCTACTGCCACGTTGATCGCATCCATGGCGTGCACGGGAAACTCGTAGGTGCAGGCCTGGATGTAAAGGCGCACGCGGTTGAACATCGCCTCGAAGTACACCCGCTCCTCCTGCCGCAGCGCCCGGCCAAACACCCGCTCCCAGTTCTGGAGTTCCTGCTCGATCAAATCCCTAAACGTTGAAACCGTCCGACCCATAAATCACCTGCAATTGAATCATTGGATCATTGAGTCATTGAGTCATTGCTTCATTGAATGATTGGCCCGCCATCCCAACGTGCCCCCGTTCAGATTCCTGCCGCGTGAAAAATGTAGAAACTCCAGGCCCTCTCCCAAGGGGAGAGGGTGGACCGCGACGGCGCTTTCACCAGCCGTCGCGGGCCGGGTGAGGGGTCACTTCCTCAGGATGACAGCGAATTCCGAGGGACTATGCGTTTGCTGCACACCAGCCCAAGTTTTCCCTCTGCGTTCGAATTGAACTGCCAGACCTCCGATCCTGCCGCGCAGACCTTTTCAAAAAACCGTCTACGTGCTGGAGAGGGCATGAATGTGGTGGCCGAGGAAAAGAGCCCGACTGTGAGCGGTAGAGACTGCCCGGCCAAACGCTGTAGATTCGCCAGCGCCTGTTCGAACGCTACCCGCGCGTTCCAGTCGCGCACATCTTCGTCGTAGTAGAGTTCGGGAAATGCCGTGACGATCAGCAGTTCGGCGGGAAAGTCCGTTAAAAGCCGCGGTACACGCGCAATCAGTTCGGTAAGTTGGAAACAGGTGAAGGCGCGGGCAATCTGGATTTGCCGGCTGAATTGCTCGAAGGGCACGCGGCGCTGGCGAGCCAGGCGCTCCAGCAGGCGCGGATCGGCACAGTTGGCGCCGTCCAGCATCAGAACTCGTTTCCCCTGAAGCAGCAGGCGCGGCAAAAAATAGTGGCTGAGCCGCGCCGTGTCCTTATCGCCATGGAAGACCGCCAGACCTTGCGGCGGCAGCGTCCACGGCCTATGGGGTGGCGATTTCGCCTCACCCTGTAGCGGCGATTTAACATCGCCATGTAGAGGCGGATTTACTCCGCCATGCGTCGCCCTCGTATCTGCAGCCGGCTGTAAAGCAGATCCAATTTTCGACTCTGCGGCTTTTCGTGCCAGCGCCAGGTTTGCCCTGCCCTCGCTGTTGATGAATTTGACGGGCTCGTAATGAAGAGCTCGAGTGCCGGTGCTTACAGGTTTCGCCGGCGCCCCTGTGGCGGTGGGCTCTTGCCCCGATCGGAACAGGTCACCCTGCGATTCCGAAGATAACAATCCTCCCTCTGCC
Organism: Terriglobia bacterium; assembly: GCA_049514855.1. Lineage (GTDB taxonomy): Bacteria > Acidobacteriota > Terriglobia > UBA7540 > UBA7540 > CAVROP01. The sequence continues at coordinate 35,701 of JBEKUR010000036.1, read as the reverse complement.
ATCGGCAAACTCCAGGTCCAATCCTTTCCCCAATCTCCAGAGGCCACGGAGCGCCGCACTTGAGCACGGCGCCGGGTCTTTTCGACCGCTTCAATGATAGGCGAACAAAAAGCGAAAGTCAAGAGCAATCTTTCGCTCGCCCTGCACCCCCACCGGCAGGAAAAATTGTTCCGCCATTCCAGGGTTTCCACCTGCGGCCATCCTGATGTAAATTGGTCGGACAGGTCAACGCTGGTCTGCCAGGGATCTAAAGGAGACGCGGAGATGAAGATTGCAATTTCTGTTTCCGACAAGGAAAAAGCCAAAGGCTCCGAATCCCCATACTACAAGGCGCTCCTGGCCGTTGGGGTGAAGCCGGAGGAGGTTGAGGTGGTCTCGCCCTCCCACCCTTCCATCCCCAACATCAAAGGCTACGATGGGGTGCTATTTACCGGCGGGAAGGACATCAACCCCAAGTATTATGAGGAAGCGGTCAAATATCCAGGCCTCTTTCAGATTGACGCGAAACGGGATGCCTTTGAATTTGAGCTGTTTGATCGGGCGCACCGTCACCGGCTGCCGATCCTGGGCATCTGCCGCGGCATCCAGATGATCAACGTGAAGTTCGGCGGAACGCTCTACCAGGACTTGAACTCGGAAGCTCCGGTCGAGCGTGAACACATGCAGTCCGCACCACGCCCCGAGCCGACTCACGTCGTCACCCTGACTGATCCCGAATCGCGGCTGGCGGAGACGTTCAAGGGTAGTTGCCGTGTGAACAGCCTGCACCGCCAGGCCATCAAGCGTCTGGGGCGGGGACTCAAAGTGACGGCTCATTCCGAGGATGGACTGGTGGAGGCGGTGGAATCCGCCGATGCCCATCCGTTCCTGATCGCCGTTCAGTGGCATCCGGAAGAGATGGTTGACCGGCCCGAGCCGCGCAAGCTATTTGAGAAGTTCGTTGCCAAGTGCCGCGAGTTGGCCGCGCAACGCAGGTAGGGGCGGCCTCGTACGGCCTGAAGCCGCGACAGCGGAAGGGTAGAGCCTCCCTACAAGACTTACACCGTGAATTACCAGATTACCTTCAGCCGGGGCTCAACGTGCCGCATTTGCCGCTAGCCAAGCGCCCAGCCGTCAGCTATCCTTACGCTTGATGTCACGCCGTGACAGACGACGCGATATCTTTGTTCCGGAGTCTCACGGAACTGAAGGTCCAAAATGCCAACGAAAATCTACATTTCTAAAGCCGACATCACTGACATGGCGGTTGAGGTGATCGTCAACCCAGCGAATACGGATCTGGCCATGGGATCCGGGGTTGCGGGAGCCGTACGGCGCAAGGGCGGTGAGCGGATCCAGGAAGAGTGCGAACGCCTCGCCCCCATCCGCTTGGGCGCCGCCACAGTTACGACGGCCGGCAACCTCGGGGCGCTTTATGTGATTCACGCCGCAACTATGCGACCCGGTGAGAAGGCGACAGCGGAATCAATACGGCTTGCGACGAGACAGACTCTCTTTCGCGCCGAAGAGAAGGCGATCAAAAGCCTGGCTCTGCCGGCGCTGGGAACCGGCGCAGCAGGGTTTCCAGCCGAACAGTGCGCGCAGATCATGCTGAAGGTGGTCCTGGAGCACATCAAGATGCGCACCAGTCTGGAAAAAATCCACTTCGTCCTTTACGATGACACGACGCTCAAAGTGTTTGAGGAAACGTACCAGCAGCTAACCGGTCGGCCGGTAGCGAAGACCACATGAAATGTGTGGCACACCTCTGAAAGGGCTGCTTCTCGATACCCTGCGGGGCACGGGCGCTATTACCTTTGAGCGCTACATGGCGTTGTGCCTTTATCATCCGGAGTACGGCTATTACACCCAAGGGCGAGACCGCACCGGCGTCGGGGGTGATTACTTCACCAGCCCGGACCTCCACCCCATTTTCGCTCGCCTGGTCGCCCGCCAAGCAGCCGAGATGTGGGAAATGCTTGGTCGTCCCTCGCGGTTCTCGTGGGTTGAGATGGGCGCAGGGCGCGGGCTCTTTGCGCAGGATTTCCTCTCCTGGGTGAAGTGCGTCCTGCCGGATTTCGCTTCGGCGCTCGACTACGCGGCGATCGAGCCCGGCCCAAGGCAATGTGCTCGCGTCAGGGAGCGGCTGGCGGAAGAAGGTCTGGAAGGAACAGTCCGCCTCCTCGAGAACCTCGAGCAGCTTGCGCCCATCACCGGATGCTTTTTTTCAAACGAGCTGGTTGATGCCTTTCCGGTTGCCGTGGTCACCAGGGCAGGCGGGCATCTGAGGGAAGTTTACGTTGCCGTCCAAGGCGACGAACTCTGTGAGAAGCTCGGCCCCATCAGCAACCCGGCCATTGTCGCTGCGGTGGCGCGTTACGCCAACCAGCTTGAAGAAGGGTGGCGCGTGGAGGTGAACCTGATAGCCACCCAATGGATGCGGGCGGTTGCCGAGAAACTCATCCGGGGCTTTGTTATCACGGTTGATTACGGCGACTTGGCCAAATACCTGTACACCCAGGACCGGCCTGAGGGGACCTTGCTTGCCTACCGCCGTCACCGGGAATCGGAGGACTTCTTCAGTGCCCCCGGAGAATTCGACTTGACCGCGCATGTGAACTTCAGCGCCTTGATCGACACAGGAAAGGATGCGGGACTGGAATTCACGGGCTTCACCAGCCAACAGCGATTCCTCCTGGCGCAGGGTGAAGGGAACGAGTTCGCGGACCTCTACGAACCGGGCGCGAGCGAGGTGGAAAACCTCAAAGCCAGACTGAAACTAAAACGGCTGATTCATCCTGAAGGGATGGGGAACATCTTCAAGGTTCTTGTGCAACATCGGGGGATCACGTCACCCAAGCTCACGGGATTGAAACACGGAAGCATTGGCCTCTGACAGTTGATGTCGGAATCTCAGCGGTCGCTCATGTTGCCACGCCACACCTAATCCAGGAGGGGAGTTCAGCCGTAACTTACGCAGTCCCTATGCCAGCCAAACCCTGCCGCCTTCAACTGGCCTGTTTTGCTTCTTGAGTGTAAGGCTTCTTGACGTACCGGTTGGCCTCGTCCAGGGCGCCCTGCGTGTTGTCGTTGGTCTGCAAGGCGCGCTGGTACTCATTAAGTGCCCGGTCGCGCTGTCCTGTCACGTCGAAAATTTCTCCCAGCTTCAGGTGACTCCACACCTCGACCCACTTCGGGTCCATATCCCCATCCAAGGCGCGCCGAAACTCCTCCATCGACGCGGTGTAGTTCCGCAACTTGAAGAAGATTTCACCTATTCGGTAGTGAGCGAGCGAGCTGTTTTTGTTGACTTCAAGGACCGCCTGATACTGTTTGACAGCCTCCAGGTAAGCTTGCTCCTGGGCGAGTTGGTCGCCGCGCGACATTTCCACCTGGAACTTGATCTTTTCGTCGTATTTGAGTATCCGGCTGGCCGGATCAACCAGGACGCGCAGCGGCCTGGTACGCGTGTTCACCGTGAAATCCGCAGTAGTGCCCACCATGTCCACGCGGTCGTTCACAGGCTTTGTGCCTTCGGTAATGACGCGGACCTCGACGGGCATGCGGAACAGGTCCAGGTCCTGCGTGATCTTGCCCATCACCTGATAGCCTTTCGCAGTTCTGTAGACAGCCCATGTCCGCTTGAATTGCGGGACGCCGGTCGAGCTCACCCATTGCGCGAAAAAGTACGTCAGGTCCTGCTTGGAAGCGTTCTCCGCCAACTTTTGAAACTCGTCTGTGGAAATTGACTTCCAGACATACTGCTGGCTCATGGCCTGCAACGTCTTCAAAAACGCCTCGTCACCCACAATCCAGCGCAACATGTGGAACACCATCGCGCCTTTCTGAAAAACAATCGACTGGTATTCCGGCGTGAACTCGTGCAAGCGTCCTGATTGGGCGATGGGGACAACCTCCTCGTGGGTGAGCGCCCCAACCTCTACTTCGCGCATAAGGTCTTCAAACGCTGTGTCACCGGCGGCCTGCTGCACGTAAAGCGCTGCGGAATAGGTCGCCAGCCCTTCGTCCAGAAACATGTCGTTGAGTGAGGCAGGACTTACCAGGCACCGCCACCATTGGTGGGAAATCTCGTGCGCCAGCAACCGGTAGTTCACCTGAGTGGAAAAGCCGCGTGAGGCAAGCGCCACCAAGCCCGGCGCCGTATATCCGCCCACGGTCCCGTCTTCGATTTCTGCAATGGCAAGGTGGCCGCTGGGCAAAGGCCCAAACTTGTCGGAATAGAAAGCCATGATCTTGGCAGCCGTTTCTCCGTAACTGGCGGCGAAGCTTTCATGGCCAGGCTTCATGTAAAGTGCGATGTCGGCGCCCACGGCCGTCGCCGGCTGGACCACGTAGTGCCCTGCAATGACCGTCCCAGGAAACGATGGCTGCTCATACTGGTAGGTGTAGGTAACCTTACCGGCCTCGCGCGCCGGCGTGGAAGCTCGACCGGAGGCAATCACCATTTCGTCTGAAGGCACCGTGATCTGCATGTTGGCAGCAAAGCGGCCCACCCCGTATTCACTTACGGGGAACCACCGTCCCGTATAGAGGAGGTAACTACCCTCCGGCCCGATGTACGCTAACTTCAGATTCTCAGCCGGACTGCCCTCTGCGGAAGCCAGGAGGCCACCGTACTTGACAGTGATCGAAGCAGCCTTCCCCTGTGGAATGGGGTTCAGGAAATCGACGGAGAGGTTGAGACCCTCCTGCCGAAAATTGCAATCTTTGCCCGAAGTGTCCTTGACGCTGTTAACTCGCAAGCCGCTGTGGAGCTCGAAGCTCATGGTAGTGAGGTCGGCTCGAGGAACAAAATCAATCCGGACATTCGCCGTAATGAGGTGTGTTGAAGGGAAGAGTTCCGCCGCGATGGTGTACTTCGTCACCTCGAACCGAGGCGCAGATGACTGCGCAAAACCGGCCGGCTGGAATAGGCAGAGCGTCAAGAGCAAAAGCACTGCACCCGTGAAACAGGATTCAGGATTCAGGATTCGGGATTCAGGGCACGTGAGGTAAGACTTTGAGTAGGACCCCCTGCTGAACCGCGAATCATGGATTAGGCCCTTCTGCCAAGTATCGAACCCCTGATCCCTTCGCACGTTGTTCTCCCTGGGTTGTTCTGCTGAATCCTGCTTTAAGTCCTACAATTAACTTCGATTATCCGCCAAGCCAACAAGTTGTATACCAAAGAATACTTATCCAGCGGCTCCGTCCTCCCTGAATCCTGAATCCCGAATCCTGAATCCTGCACCTAAGACTGAAACACTCCCGCCACCGCATCCGCTGCCCGCTCGATAGCCCCTCCAGGGCCCAAATGGCATTTGAGGGCTTTAAACTCTTTCCTCATCTCCTCGCAGGCTTGGGGATGATCAAGTAAGTATTCTACCCGACTGGCGACGTTCGCAGCAGTGAAATCACTCTGAATGAGTTCGGGGACCACCTGCTTTCCGGCAAGAATATTGACCATACTGTAAAAGGGGACATCGACAAGTAACTTGCCGAGCAGCCACGTGAGCGGTGAGACGCGGTAAACCACCACCATGGGCCGCTCGAGCAGGGCCGCTTCGATCGTGGCTGTGCCGCTGGCGACGATGGCCACTTCGCAATGCTGTAGGGCATCATAGGTGGCGTGGGTGGCGGCGCGGACTGTTGCCTTGCCAGCGTGGCATTCGAGCACAGCCTTTTCCAACCATTGGGCGTCCAGCGTCGGCGCAACTGCAACTACAAACTGGACCTTGTGGGTCAGGGAAAGCCGATTAGCGGCCTCCAGCATCGTCGGCAAGATGTTGCTCACTTCCTTCTCACGGCTTCCGGGCAACAGCGTCACCGTCGCCGTTGCCGGCTCCAGCCCTATCACGGAAAAGAACTGTTCCCGCGTCATGTGCGGCCGTACCAGATCGACCAGAGGATGCCCAACATATTCCACCGGAATCCCGGCTTCACGATAGATGGCCTCCTCAAAGTCAAAAATACAAAGCATCTTGTCGATACGAGCTTTGAGCTGCTTCAGCCGGCTCTTCCGCCATGCCCAGACCTGCGGACTTACGAAGTAGACGACACGAATTTTTCTTTTCTTGAGCTGTTTGGCCAGGCGCAAGTTGAAATCGGGAAAATCAATCAGCACGGCAAGCTGAGGCCGGCGTCTATCCACTTCCTCGAGCAAAGCGTGGAAGGCGCGGTAAGCTCGCGGCAGTCCACCCACTATCTCCGTTATGCCGATCATGGTGAGTTGGTGGGCGTCCACGACGGTGTCCACCCCGGCCAGGCGCATCGCTTCGCCGCCGCAGCCGAAAATCTCCGCGTTGTTCAGGCGGGCCCGCAAGGCGGGGGCGAGTTCAGCTCCACAAATATCGCCGGAGCGTTCGCCGGCTACTATCATCAGGCAAGGTCTCGGCACCATTTCATGTTATCATCTTTTGGAAGGTGACTTGCCAGGGGCCGAGGCTCGCGCCAAAGTCGCGCCAGCAGGCCGGCCCCGAAGGGGCCGAATCTCATTAGCCGTAGGTGAAACCCACGGGAAACATCGCCCGTGAATATTCGACCCCTGCGGGGTCGAATGTATCCTCGATCTTTGCCCGTAGGTTTCACCTACGGCTAATGATCTTGTTCCCCTTCGGGGAACTTCGCGGCCTTTCACGCGGCCCTGGCAGGGTGCCACTTCGTGACCGCCGCAAAACAGCAGGGGAGCGCTGGATGGGCAAGCCCGGAAAGCCGCTCGAGGATTTGGTCAAGGAACTGCCGCCTGGTCTCCGAGATGAGGTGCGGGACTTCGTTGAGTTCCTGCAGAGCAGAGAGCAAAACATGGCACTCGGCGTTCCCGCGTTCAGTTGGGAGGGCGCTTTGAGAGACCTGGGTAGTCGGTACACCTCGGTTGACTTGCAGCACCTGATCGCGCGCTGGAGGGTTGAGGCGCCACGGACTACGGACTATGAGCAACGGACACTTCCTGGTCCTTATACTGAAGCTGATAAAGTTTGAAGTAAATCCCTTGTCTCTGGAGTAACTCCTGGTGAGTCCCCACTTCACGGACGTGCCCTTTATGCATGACCACGATCTTGCTGGCGTTCTGAATTGTGGATAATCGGTGCGCGATGACCAGCGAAGTGCGGTTTTCGACGAGACAGCGCAGACCTTCCCGCAGCCAATGTTCCGTCTCGGGATCCACGCTCGAGGTCGCTTCGTCCAGGACCAGGATTCTTGGGTTGTGAGCGAGCGCTCGAGCAAATGAGAGCAATTGCTTCTGGCCCACTGAAAGCGTAGCGCCGCGCTCTTTGACGGGTTCCTGAAAACCTCCTGGCAGACTCTCGATGAATTCCAGCAGGCCCACCTGGCGCGCAGCTTCACGGATTTGCTGCTCTTCGATCCACTCGCTGCCCAGACGAATATTGCTGGCGATGGTTCCGGAAAACAGGAAGGGGTCCTGGAGGACGATGCCGAAATTGCTGCGCAAATCTCGTAGCCGCAGATGGCGGATGTCCAGGCCGTCAAACAGCACCTGCCCTTCTTGCACGTCGTAGAAACGAAGCAGCAAATTGGTAAGCGTGGTCTTGCCGGCGCCGGTGTGACCCACCACCGCGACCGTCTCCCCGGGTTCGATCGAGAACGAGACATTTTCCAGCACGCGGTGCTCATCCCTGTACGCGAAGCCCACGTGACGGAATTCGACCAGTGGACTTGGTAGGGGAGCAGTCTGCGTTTCCGCCTTGTCCGTGGTAGCGCAGACCTGCTTTCCAAGGTCTGCGGCTTTCAGCTCTCCGTATTCCGTTGCTGGGGCCAATAAGGACTTGTCCGCATACAGTGGTGAACTGACGACGGACGACGGACCGCGGCTGGACGGTTGAGGATCAGTAATGGTCACCGGCGTGTCGAGCAGCTTGAAAATGCGCTCTGAACTCGCCATGGCCGCCTGGAGAAGGTTGTACTTATCGCTCAAGTCCTGAATGGGCCGGAAAAAGCGCTGCGAGTATTGGATGAAGGCGATGGCTGTCCCCACCGTCACCAGACCGCGCAACGCCATGCCACCACCCAGATAGAGGATGATGGCCACCGCCATCATGCTCAAAAGCTCGACCGCCGGATAAAACAGCCCGTAAGCCAGAATGGAGTCCTTGTAGGCTTCCATGTGGGCGCGGTTGATCTTCTCGAATTCCTGGAAACTGCGATCTTCGCGGTTAAAGAGCTGTAGCACGGGCATGCCGGTGATGTGTTCCTGCAAGTAGGTATTGATGCGCGCGATGGCCACGCGAATGCGCCGGTAGGATTCGCGCACTGCCTTCCGGAAAGCAGCGGTGACCAGCACGATGATGGGAAGCACCGAGAAGGTGAGGAGTGCGAGTTTATAATCCATCTTCAGCATCACCACTACAATGCTGAACAGCGAGAAGATATCGCCGATGATGGCCACCACTCCGGAAGCAAACAGGTCGTTCAACACATCCACGTCAGTGGTCACCCGCGTCACCAGGCGTCCAACCGGGTTGCGGTCGAAGAAGCTCATTTGCAAGCGCTGGAGGTGCGCAAAGAGCTGCTTGCGCATGTCGTACATGACGCGCTGCCCCACCACTTGCATCGCGAAAGACTGCGCAAACTCCAGGCCGAAGGTCAGGACGGCAGCGGGGAGGAAAAGAATCAGCGCGATTTGGGTGATGCCCAGCAACGGGTTGGGATTGAGAAAGCTCGAAAGGAATTTCGGGAGCTGCGCACGCGCCGTCGGGTCGAGATAGCGGTCCACCTCGACCTTTAACAGATAGGGCGGCACGGCCTGCAAAATGCCGAACAGGAGGATGGCCACCAGGGCAAACAGCGTCATGCGCCAGTACGGCCGCAAGTACACGAGCAGGCGCCGCATCAGGCGCGAGTCGTACGCTTTGCCGAGAACTTCTTCGTCGTGGAAGCTGTCTGCCATTGGTCAGTCGTCAGTTGTCAGTTGTCAGTGGTCAGTTGTCAGTAGCCCGTTGTCAGAAGTGAAGCAGCAACGGACAACGGACGACTGACAACTGACGGGCGCGGCAAGGCGCGCCCCTACGCCTCTTTCTCCAATTCCTCCTCAATCAACTGCTTGTTATAAAGGTCCGTGTAGTGGCCGTTGAGGGCCAACAATTGTTCGTGAGTGCCGCGCTCCACGATCTCGCCATCGTGCAGCACCACGATCTCATCCGCGTTCTGGATCGTCGAAACCCGGTGCGAGATCAGGATGGTGGTCCGCCCGGCCATCACGCCGGTTAGATGCCGCAGGATTTTCTCCTCGGTGTAAGTATCGACACTGGAGAGCGCGTCATCGAGGATCAGGATGCGCGGATCGCGGATGACCGCGCGCGAAATCGCCGTGCGTTGTTTCTGCCCCCCGGAAAGTGTAAGCCCGCGCTCGCCCACCATGGTGGCAAAGCCCTTGGGGAAACCCTGAATTTCCGGCAGGATGTTGGAGATCTCCGCCGCCTGCTCGACCTCTGCGTCCGACGCCTCCGGCGCGCCAAACTTGACGTTCTCCCGGATGGTCTCGCTGAACAGGAAAGTCTCCTGCGGCACAAATCCAATGTGCTCGCGCAGGGTGTTGAGTGGAATCTGCCGGATCGGGACACCATCAATGAGCAGCGAACCCTCCGGGGCATCGTAAAGCCGTGGAATCAGCCCCACCAGCGTGGACTTGCCTGAACCCGTCGCGCCCACGATGGCCACGGTCTTCCCGGCGGGTATTTGCAGGTTCAGGTTCTTCAATACCAGCGTGCCGTTGTAACTGAAGGTGAGGTTGCGAAATTCGATTTCACCTCGCAGCGAGGTGAGCGGGTGCGCGGGGACGCCGCTATCATCAATGTCCGGCTTGGACTCGAAGATAGTCATCAGGCGCCCGAGCGAGGCCAGGCCGCGCTGCACAAGGTTCGTTACCCAACCTAGCGCCACCATGGGCCAGAACAGGTAAGTGAGGTAGATATTGAAAGCCGCAAAAGTTCCCACGCTGATCTTGCCTTGAAGCACGTGATGGCCGCCCACCACCATCACCAGCAGGAAGGCAACGGCAAAGAGCAGCCCCATGCCGGGCCAGAGGAAACTGGTAATCCAGATCAGCCCCTTATTCTTCGCCACGAAGTCCAGGTTCATCCCGTCGAACTCCGCCGTTTCGGCTTCTTCCTGGCAGAAGGCACGGACCACGCGGACTCCCGAAAGGTTCTCGCGCACCCGTTCCGTGAGGTCCGAATAGAGCGCTTGGATCTTCTGGAAGCGTTCGTGAATTTGCTGGCCGAAGAACTTGACCCCAATCGACACGAGGGGCATCGGAATCAGGGAGTAAAGGGTGAGACGCCAGTCAAGATGGAGCATCAGAGCAGTGGTTGCGACGCCCACCACAACCGTGTTCGCCGAATACATGATGCCCGGCCCCACCATGTTGCGCACCGCATTCAAGTCGTTGGTGAGCTTCGACATCAGGTCGCCGGTGCGGTTTTCCGTGTAGTAACGCGGCGAGAGGCGCATCAGGTGCGCGAAAAGACCGTTGCGCAAGTCGTATTCGACATCCCTGGATATCCCGATGAGAATCCAGCGCATCCAGAATTGCAGCACGGCTTTGCTTACGCCCACCGCCAGGAGTAGCCCGGCCACGCCAAGCAGTTTTCTCGCCGTTCCCCCCTGCATCACATAGTCAATACCCGACTTGATGATGAGTGGAACTATAACGCCCACCAACTGGGAAACCAGTAAACAGAGAAAGCCCGCCACAAAACGAGCTTTGTAGCGAGCCAGATAAGGTCGGAGTGGGCGGAAAGGACGCAGCATCAAATGTCTCTTGCGGGGCAGATGAACCCGCCGGGCCGGCAGCGTGAAAAACTCCCGTAAAAAGCCGCAGAGTTCGTCATCAACCCTGCGCTGATCGCTTCAAGGGGGGAACCACGTGAGCCCGAACTTTCATTATACGGGACGCAGAAAGAGCGCGGCAAGACTAGGATTCGGAAGAGCAGGAGTCAGGAGTCAGAAGTCAGGAGAGACGGCACCGGTCCTGCCCTCTGGACCTGCGGCCCTTCAAAAGGCTGGATTCAGGGGTCAGGACTCAGGAGAGGTAGCGGCGACCTGTTTCCGAGACACACGACTTTGCCAACCGTAGCAGCCTGCCCTTTGCCTCGACAAGCCGTGGGTGCCATAGTGGCCTTTCTAAGGCAGAGAGCATTTTGGAGAATGTAGAGGATAATTCATCCTTTATGCTTTAGACTTTCCGTGCTTGTCGTCTAACCCCCTTTCTTTTCAAAAACATTCCCGCCTTCAACGCGTAACTACCTTTGTTTTCTCTAACATTCCCGCTTCCCCCCGGCCTGCTGAAAGCCGGTCCTTTGTTTTCATAGACATACCCGCTTCGGTCGTTCACTTTTTGAAATTACTACAGCCTCCTCTTTCACTGGCGCGGACGACATGTTGTCCCTTGCAGTCGTCTGTGTAAAGAGTCCTGCCAGTTCCGGCCACTCTCAAACGGACCAGAGGCCAAGCAGCAGGCGGCAAGCGGTACCAACAAAGGGCAAAGCAATTCATAATTCACCATTCACCATTCAGAATTGGCCCCTTTCCCTCTCCTCTGAAACCTGCTCTTTCACTTCCTGAATCCCGAATCCTGTTCTCCCCCCACCTACCGCCTACTACATACCACCTACCTTCTACCATCTATCACATCCCTAGCCTCGTGTCAAGAGCAAGAACGCCGGATTCACAAGAGCAGGAGTGTAGAGGCGGGCATTAGCCCGGCGCCTTAAACCTGAATTGCGAAGCTTGGTTTGCGAAGCTCCCCTCCTGGTTCAGGAGGGGTTGGGGGTGGTCGTCTGTTTTCTATTCTCAGCACCACCCCTTAATCCCCGCCTCAGAGAGGAGGGGAGTTATAGTCCCCGTATCTAGCAAGAAATGTGAAACCTGTTCGGCTCTTTTTCACCGGCTCGCGCCGCGGCGCGTTATATAGAAAGTATTGCCTCGCTCCCGTGCGGCTGTTATGCTAGGGTCTGAGGTTGAACTCGGATGGCCAAAGTAATGGTTTCGTTTCCCACTCAGTTCCTCAGCAAAGTCGACCGGGCCGCGCGTTCGCAGGGACGATCGCGAAGTGGACTGATCCGCGAGGCACTGCGGGGCATGCTGGGGGAGAGCCGCGGGCGCCGATCGTGGAAGGAGGCGGTGGCTCCCTTGCGAGAGCTGGAGGAGCGCTGGGTGGGCCAGTGGGATTCGACTGACATCATCCGTTACTATCGCGATAGCCGCTATGGGCGCAAAGATCGTCGTTGACACCTCGGTCCTCATCAAGTGGTTCAAGACGCGTGACGAAGAGCTGTTGAAGGAAGCCAAACAGCTTCTCGAGGAGATTGAGCGCCGGCGCGTAGAAGTGCACGTCCCCGCCCTGCTTCTGTATGAGGTAGGCAACATCCTGCTGCTCAAGACCCGCCTGGGGTTGACCGCCCTCGAAGCAGCCCTCGACGGCCTGGAAAGTCTCCCATTTGTGGTGGCCCCGCCGGCCACGCCATTGCTAAAGCGCGCTGTCCGTTTAGGCCGCCAGCTTAACCTCACCTTTTACGACGCCTCCTTCCTGGCCCTGGCAGTTGAACTGGACTGCCCGTTGGTCACCGCCGACCGGCATCTCTTCGAGCATACGCACACGCTTCAGCGGGTCCGGCACCTCTCGCAGGTGGGCTCGTTTTAATGAGCGCTGCGCGGAGGTTAGCAGGGAGCCAGGCTCTGGAGGCAGTCGGATTTTCGATTGCTCCCCCTGTCCGCTGACATCTGCAACCCGCTCTTCCCCACTTACCACCAGCCAACTACGTTTAGTTTCAACAACATTCCCGTTTTCAACGCGTAACTACCTTTTTTTCTAGAACATTCCCGCTTCGCGCCCGGCTGCTGAAAGCCGGTCCTTTGTTTTCAGAGACATCCCCGCTTCGGTCGTTCACTTTTGAAGAATCCTTTTTCTCTCTTTCGCACAAGACGCGACCTTTTGTCTGAGCAAAAGCAGCGACTTCCCTGTGCTTTTCGTGTCGGCTGGCACGTTCCCAGAGTTGTTCCTGAATCCTGACTCCTGAATCCTGCCGAGGATGTTGCCTTGCCTTGAGGCCATAAACGCCTGCCTCGCGCAAGCTAGAAGCATAGCCTATTCTTTTCCTTTTGTCAAGAGACATAGTGTCCCTAGGTAAGTGCAGCGTTCAGGATTCGGTCCCGCAGCCCGGGAAGGATTCAGGGGGTGCGCGTGCGGTTTTTCCCTGAATCCCGAATCCTGAATCCTGTCGTTAAGCGGGTAGGATACAACTTAACTCCAGGAGTCCGCTTCTCATCTCATAGCAAATCTGGACGGTTTTCCCCAGGAGGAGACACATGAAAGCGAACCGCGTATTCCACGTCGTGGCCGCAATGGGGTTGCTGGCAGTCAACGCCTGGGCGGCCGAGCCCCAACTCACGATTTACAACCAGAACTTCGCGGTGGTTCGAGTGCTGATTCCCCTCGATCTAAAGCCGGGTGAGAATCGCATTCAGTTCACCGACACGACCGCATACCTGGAACCCGAATCCGTGATTCTCCGGGACCCCACGGGAACGCGGACCTTGCAGATTCTCGAGCAGAATTACCGGGCTGACCCCGTCTCGCAGCAGCTCCTTCTCTCGCTCTACGAAGGAAAGACACTCGACTTTCTGCTGCAGCCAAACGACCCCAAATCAGTGGTGCGGGGCAAGATCATCCGCAGCGGGTACGTCTCGCCCCGGATGGGCTACCCAGGCGAGATGCGGGAACCCATCATCGAGGTGGACGGCCAGTTGCGCTTTGGGTTGCCCGGCACCCCGGTCTTTCCCGCCCTCATCGGTGACACCATCCTCAAGCCCACACTCAACTGGGTTTTGCAATCCGACAAGCCCGGCGAGATGAACGCAGAGTTCAGCTACGTGACGGGCCAGATAACCTGGAGTGCTGACTACAACCTCGTCGCTCCCGAGAAGGGCGACCAACTTGACTTGGTGGGCTGGGTGACCGTTAACAATCAAACCGGCAAAACTTTCGACAACGCCCGGATCAAACTGATGGCTGGAAACGTCAATAAGATACAACCTCCGATGAACGGCCGTTTCGAAATGGCCCAGGCGGTTGCAGTCGGAGGAACAATCGGAGGCGTTATTCCTCAGGTTTCCGAAAAGCCTTTTGAAGAATACCATCTCTACGAATTGCATCGCCCCACCACGCTTCACGATCAGGAGAGCAAACAGGTTGAGTTCGTGCGCGCTGCCGGAATCAAATCGGAGCGGTTTTACGTTTACGACGGCGTAAAGATCAACCAGAACCAGTACCAGGGTTGGAACATGGAAAGCATTCGCCAAAACAGCGAATACGGAACGGAATCAAATAATGACGTTGCCGTGATGCGGGAGTTCCTGAACTCGGAGGCGAACCACCTGGGCATGCCCCTGCCGGCGGGCCGCTTGCGATTCTATCGGCAAGACACCGACGGCCAACTGGAATTCACGGGTGAGAATGACATCAAGCATACGCCGCGCGATGAAACGATTCGTGTCTTCACGGGTGACGCTTTCGACATCAAGGGTGAACGCCGGCGCACGGATTACCGCAGCGATATGGCCCGGCGCATGATGGACGAGTCTTTTGAAATCAAACTGCGCAACCACAAAAAGGAAGCCGTAGTGGTCCGCGTGGTCGAACACCTCTATCGCGGCACGAACTGGGAGATTACCGAGAAATCCACCACCTATCTCAAAACCGACAGCCAGACCATGGAGTTTCGAGTCCAGGTGGCTCCCGATTCCGAAAAGGTTGTCACCTACACGGCGCATTACACCTGGTGAAGTGAAATCAAAACTCCCGAGGCGCCACCATGCGCAGCTTGCAGCGCTTGCTCCTTTGTGTCATTTGTCTCGCCCCAAGGCTCGCCGCTCAACCCTGGCGAGTGGACCCGACCCGGCTCAACGCCCTGGCGCAAGATTCCACCGGTCAGGTTTGGGGAATCGGCGCCTTCATGAGCACGGACCTCTACCGTTGGGAAGGCAGTGATTGGAACTCCGTTTCTGTTAAAGGGGTTACTGAAAACTCCCGGCCGTTCGCGTTGGCAAGCGGGCCGGATGGCGTGGTTTACTGTCTTTGGAGCGCCGGCGAGGGCGCACATACCGTGACCTGGCACCAAGGAAGCGTCTCGAAGACGCTGGTGCAATTTACGGGAGACCTCGCTTTCGCGCCGAACATCTTCGTTGATGCCAACAAAAACATCTGGATTACCGGACGGGGAATACACATCTATCGCATTACCCCGGCAGGCAAGGCCGAGCGTGCGTACACCATCGAATATGACCATCGTTACGATGCCAATCTTCCCAAAGGCGCGCGCTTGAATTTCGACCCCGTCTACGCGACCGCGGATGGGCAGGGGCGAATCTGGTTTTGGTCGGGCGGCCTGGGGGGAGGAGGCGGCGTGCCCTCGCTCGAGGGTATCCTGATCTTCGATGGTAAGAATTTCGATCACCACCCCAGTATCCGCGGTGTGCCTGCCAAGCGCTTCTCCGCGGTCGAGCCCGAGGACGCGGAACACATGATGCTCTCGGCGGTGCCGGATCACCTGTACAGAATCGACACCAAAACGCTCACCGCCGAAGTGGTTCCGGAGCCGACATCTCACGCCTTCCGTTTCGTGCAGAAGATCTTCCATGCGGGCCGGGCAACGTACGTCGTTTCGGCTGAGGGGTCGATGCCCGTGGCAGAGCGCAGTGGAGAAGGCCGGATTGGCGTCCTCTGGCGGCTGCAAGACGGCGAATGGAAGCGCCTGGTAAACGGAATCGATATGCGTCCCGCAACGATAATCGATGCGCCCCGCTCTTTCCTGGCGACCCCGGCGGGGCTATGGCTCGGCGCCTATGGAACCGGACCTTGGTTCATTCCGGCTGGGCCGGGTGAGCCGGTGCATATCGACTGGAGGTACGGATATTCCCTCGACGAGTCGGAGGGATTAATGGCGCTTCCCGACGGGCGACTGCTCCTCGTGGCCGCGACCAGTGGGAGCATGGACTGTGGGAGCACGGCCGTCATGCCGGCGGATTTGCTGGCCGCGTTCCAGTCGCCTCCCGGCGTTCGAACGCTTAATCCGTTGCGCGCGTTTGTTCCGGACCAGCGCGGCCACATCTGGGGATTCCTTTCTGCTGAGAGCCCGGTGATTAGCGAGTGGGACGGAAGAACCTGGACGGACCATGCCCTGCCGGAGGATTTCGACCCCCTGCATTTTTGGAACTTTGGCGTGGATTCCCAGGACCGCATCTGGCTCCTTTACACACGCTGTCAGGGGCCGGTCACTATCCTCAACCCCCGGCGGGGAAACGTCGAGACTTACCCCGACTTTTCCGCAGCCCTCCAGGCGCAGCTACCCAACCGCGCAAGTTTCCATGTCCAAGGAAATCTCTTTACGGTTCCAACCTTCACCCCCGACGGCCAAATTGGCTACCGCGACGGATGCGGGCAGGCTCATTACTTCAACGGCCAAGCATGGCAGATGTGGAGGCCGCAGAACATCGACGCGACCCAACGGGGGATATTTGATGGCCCAGCGTTTTTTGATCGGGCGGGCAATTTTGCCGTGAACATCGCAGGAAGAACCTGGGAATACACCCAAGCGGAGGGGTGGCGCAACACGAGCTTCGAGCGGGGGTTCGGCACCGACCAGGAAAGGCTTGCTCCACACGCCCCACCGCCGCCACCCGGCTGCGAGATCAACAATCCTGAGTCCGTGGCTCAGGATCGCTTGGGAACATATTGGCTGACCTCGCGCGGCCGGTTGTACCGCGCGATTCCGGGACTCTGCGTGCCGCAACTCTCCTCCGAGCAGCATCAGCCGTTTGGCGATTCCCGGACGATAAAGGCAGTACTGATCGACCCGCAGGGGAACGCTTTCCTGGAGACTTACTTTCGCGCCCACCCCGATATTGGGGAGTACGTCATCGTGAACGCCCGCCCACCACTGCCGGAAACGAAGGTGCACGCCAGCGTGGAGGCATGGGGAATCGTCAAGCTACATTTCGAGACCCAGGTGAAAGGCAAGGTATGGTTCACTTGGAGAGTCGATGGCGGGGCATGGACTCCCCCCACGCAGAGCGCGGAAACCACAGTGAACTGGTTGGCGGACGGCAAGCACAGGATTGAAGCTGCGGCGCTGGATGAGCGCCTGCAAATCGATCCCACACCGGCCGCGGCCGAGGTGGCAATCCATATGGATTCCCAGAAGCAGCTTGCCACGCTCATAGAGCAATTGAAAGATCCGGATTACTCCCTGCGCCAAGCGGCAGTGGCGGCACTGGTCCGTCAACCTGCCCTCGCGCTTCCCCTGCTGCAATCGGCCCGAGAAAAAGCAGGGCCGGATCAACGATGGTGGATTGACGCTGCCATTCAACAAATCGAAGAAAACCTCGCGAACAAGGGGAAACCTTGACGCGTCACGTTCATCGCGAACGAACTTTGGCCAGCCACACTAAATGGAGGTCAGGAATGGCAAGCCGTGCCAGGTTTAGAACCGTTTTACTCTTCTTGGGGATGACCTTGATAGCCTGGTCAGCTCCAGCCCTCAGGGGGCAATCGGCCGTCAAGCTCTGGGAAGAACCCCTGGTGATCCCAACTTACCAGATTGGGGCCCCGGAGAAGAACCCCATTTTCTACGGTGGCCGCGCTTACCAGGGCGCCAAGGGAGCCATCTACCCTTACCCGATTCTGGATAAGCTGACCGACGTCCGCGAGAACAAAACGTATCATGCGGTTTACCTCGAAAACCAATACGTGAAGCTTTGTGTGCTGCCGGAAATCGGCGGGCGCATATTGTCGGCTGAGGACAAGACGGACAACTATGATTTCTTCTATCACCAGCACGTCATCAAGCCGGCGTTGATCGGCATGCTAGGCGCCTGGATTTCGGGCGGCGCGGAGTGGGATATTCCCCACCACCACCGGGCTTCGACCTTTATGGCCGTGGACCATTCGCTACAAGAAAATCCTGACGGCAGCAAGACCATCTGGGTGGGTGAAATCGAACTGCGCCATGGCATGAAGTGGATCGTGGGCTTGACTCTCTATCCCGATAAGTCTTACATCGAGGCGACCGTCAAGCTCTTCAACAGAACCCCGCTGGCCCACTCTTTCCTCTACTTCGCCAATGTCGCGGTCCACGCCAACGAGAACTACCAAGTGATCTTCCCCCCGCGCACGGAGTTTGCCACTCATCACGGGAAGAACCAGTTCTCCCGCTGGCCCATCTCAACGAGCGTTTACAATGGCGTCGATTACACGCGTGGAGTGGACGCCAGTTGGTGGAAAAACCATCCCGCCCCTACCTCCTGGTTCTGCTGGAATTATGAGGAGGACTTCTTCGGCGGGTACGACCACGGCAAGCAGGCGGGAGTCGTCCATATCGCAGACCGTCACGTGGTTCCTGGAAAGAAGTTCTTCGAATGGGGCAATGGGCCGGAACAGCGCATGTGGGACAAGATCCTGAGCGATACCGACGGGCCTTATCTCGAGCTGATGGCTGGGGCTTACTCCGATAACCAGCCGGACTATAGCTGGATTCAGCCTTACGAAGTGAAGATGTGGAAACAATACTGGTACCCCATCCGACTCATGGAAGGCATCAAGAATGCCAACCTCGACGCGGCCGTTAACCTCGAGGTAGACTCCAACCGCAAGGCAAAGATCGCGCTCAACGCCACCGCAGAATTCCGCGATGCCAGGGTCGAGGTGAAAGCCGGAGACAGGATACTCTTCGAGCAGAAGTTGGACATCGGCCCCGAGAAACCCTTCAGAACGCAAATCTCATTGCCCGCCGACGTCAAAGAGGATGACCTGCGCGTGGCGCTGTTTTCTTCCGACCGCCGCGAGCTCATCTCCTACACTCCCGTGAAGCCCAAGCACTCCCCCATGCCTGAGCCGGTGAAACCTCCACCACCTCCCAAGAGTATCAAGACCACTGAAGAACTCTACTTCACCGGATTGCGGCTCGAACAGTTTTACAACCCTCGATTCGAACCCTATGCCTATTACGAAGAAGCGTTGAGAAGGGACCCGGGCGACTACCGGGTGAACACGCAACTCGGCGTCCTCGATTGCCAACGCGGAATGTTCAAGGAAGCGGAAGAGAAACTGCGCACGGCTCTCCGTCGTTCCACGCACGACTACACGAGCCCCAAGGATGGGGAGGCGTTCTACTATCTGGGAGTGGCGCTCGAAGGCCAAGGCAAATATGAGGCTGCATACGATGCCTTTTATAAAGCCACATGGAGCAGAGCTTGGGATGCCGCGGGTTACTACGCCCTGGCGCAGATCGCCTGCCGCCGCGGCCAGTACACCCAGGCAGTGGACTTCCTTGATCGCTCTATTTCCTTGAACGCGTTAAACACCATGGCTCTTAACTTGAAGGCGGTTGCTTCAAGACATCTGGGCAAGGCTGACCAAGCTAAACTGCTTGCTTCCCAGGTGCTTTCCGTGGATCCCCTCGATTCCTGGGCTGGAAATGAGCAGGTCCTGGCGGAATTCGCCAGCGGCCAGAAGACCGAGGCCGAGCGAGAACTGGCCGCGTTGAAGTCGAAGATGCGGGACGACGGCCAGTCCTACCTCGAGTTGGCCACGGACTATGGCGACTGTGGTTTGTGGGACGAGGCAATTAACGTGCTGTCCAGGCTTGACGACGCCTCGAACTTCGGCGGGGGTTGCCCGATGGTAGCCTACTACCTCGGGTATTTCTATGAAATGCAAGGTAACGCAGCGGAGGCTGCCAAGCATTACCGCCTGGCAAGCAAGATGCCGCCTGACTATTGCTTCCCCTTGCGCTGGGAATCAGGGGAAGTCCTCAACCACGCGATGAACAACAACCCTAAGGATGCGCGGGCGCCTTACTACCTCGGCAACCTTCTATTCGATCATCAACCGGAGAACGCCGTCCGCGCCTGGGAGACCTCGAGGGCTCTGGACGGCAGCTTCGCGACCGTGCATCGTAACCTCGGCTTGGCCTATGCGCGGGTTGAGAATAATCTTCCCAAGGCCATCGCCAGTATGGAAAAGGCCGTGGACTGTGACCACCAAGATCCGAGGCTCTTTTTTGAATTGGATCAGCTCTATGAACAAGCTGGAGTCGCTCCACAGAAAAGGCTGGTGAAGCTGGAAAGCAATCAGCAAACCGTTCTGGGGCGCGACGACGCCGTGCAGCAGGAGATTACCCTTTACGTGCAGTTGGGGCAGTACGATAAAGCCATCGATCTGCTCCGCCGGCGCCACTTCCATGTCTGGGAAGGCGGAGGGGAGATCCACGACATCTACATCAATGCACATCTTCTGCGAGGCCAACAGTCTTTCAAGAACAAGAGGTATCGGGAAGCGCTTGCGGACTACGAGGCGGCGCTCGCGTACCCTGAGAACCTCGAGGTAGGAAAGCCTTATCGGGCCGAGCGGGACGCAGAAATCAACTACTTCATTGGGACAGCCTGGGAAGCTATGGGCAATGTCAAAGAGGCCCAAGCGTTTTACCAGAAGTCTGCAGCGCAGAAACTGGAGAGCGCTGAGATTCGGTATTTTCAGGCACTGTCATTAAAAAAGCTTGGTCAGATTACGCAAGCCGCTGTCCTCTTTGACGAGTTGCTCAAATCAGGCCGGGAGGAACTCGGTAGTTCTGTGGATTTGGGTTACTTCGCGAAGTTTGGGACCAGGCGCTCCGAGGCGGCTCGCAAAGCCGAGGCTCATTACCTGATGGGTCTAGGATTACTGGGCAAGAATGATAGGCAAGAGGCCAAGGTGGAATTCAAGCGGGTCCTTGAGCTCGACCCCAACCATCTCCGGGCCGGTACACAGTTGTCTCTGTTAGAGTAGACGACGAGAATTCACAGGATTTTGGCTGGCATGGCCATAGCAGGCAGCCCGCTTGCGGCTCTCCGTTAGCGCAGCCTTGCGATCCGCATTCAGAGCGAGCAACGGCAACCCGATCCCCATGGCGCCTGCCAGCCGCGCGGATCGGTCCAAGAGAGTTCTTCGCGTCATTTATGGAAGGCAATGCCCAGGAGGTCAGGCTTGGAGGAGAACCTGGGGATTGTTCTTCGCAATCGCCAGGAGCTTTAGCGCAGCCGCCCGAGGACGCCGCAACCCCTGCTCCCAGCTTTGTACCGCCTTGGGGCTTACATTCAGCAGCAAGGCGAAGAGCGCCTGGCTGGCGTTGAAGGAATTCCGAATCTCTCTAATCTGGCGTGGGGCCATGCGCTGGGGCGGCCGGGGAATCTCGGAAACACAAAGATCAACTGCCTTGCCTTTCTCAAAGGCAAGCGCATCCTCGAGCGATTCCCTCAGTTGTTCGAAGATTCTTACCTTCCGCTTTGGCATGGGTTTTACCTCCCGATTCACAATTCTTTAATCTCCGCCACCAGTCGTCTTATACGGATTGTTCGTCATTCGTAGAGGAAAACGCCACCGTCTGTCATTCTGAGCGAAGCGAAGAATCTCGCTCTGGACTTTTCCGCCGACCAACAGCAGGGCGAGATGCTTCTCCCGCAGGGCGGGATCAGCATGACAGACCCGAAAGTAGTATCAGTTAGTCCACTTTCGACCTTCGACTCTCGACTTGCGCCAGGCAGCACTGCGGAGGTGAAAAATGTTTGGCTAGATTTCGCGGCGACCTTCGATGGCCTTGAGCATGGTGATCTCGTCGGCGAATTCGAGTTCGGAGCCGACGGGAATGCCCATGCCGATTCGCGTCACCTTCACGCCCAGGGGCTTGAGAAGTTTGGAAAGGTAAACGGCCGTGCCTTCGCCTTCCACCGTGGGGCTGGTGGCAATGATGAGTTCCTTGACCTTGCCGGATTTCAGCCGCTCGATCAGGTTCTTGAGCTTCAACTGCTCGGGACCGATGCCCTGCAAAGGCGAGAGGAGGCCATGAAGGACGTGATACTGCCCGTGAAATTCTCGCGTTTTCTCGACTGAAACCACGTTGTAGGGTGTCTCCACCACGCAAATGACTTCGGGATCGCGGCGGGAATCGGAGCAATATTCGCAGGGATCAGCTTCGGTGAGGTTATTGCAGAGGGTGCACAGCTTGATCTTGTCTTTGACGTCGAGTATGGCGCCCGCCAGGCGCTCGGCCTCTTCGCGTGGCACGCGCTCCAGGTGGAAAGCAAGGCGCTGCGCCGACTTCGGCCCGATGCCAGGAAGCCGTTTCAGCTCATCAATCAGGCGAGCCAAAGGCTCGGCGTAGTCCTTCATAGGAATCGAAACTGGAAAAAGGAAACTGGAAACTGGAAACTGGAAGCTGGAAAACGGAAAATGGAAACTGGATAAGTACCCATTCGAAACTGGCGCTTGATGGGATGGCGTCAGACCACTTTCTATTTTCCATTTTCCAATTTCCAGTTTCTTCCCCCGTCAGGTCAGGCCGGGGATGTTGAGCCCACCCGCCAGGTTTCCCATTTGGCTGGCGAGTTGTTCATCCACCTTCCGGGTTGCGTCATTCACGGCAACCAAGATGAGGTCCTGCAACATTTCGAGGTCATGGGATGCAAAAAGTTCCGATTCGATGTGGACTTCGTTGAGTTGCTTCTGGCCGTTCATTTTGACGCTCACCATGCCGCCACCCGCCGAGCCTTGCACTTCCAGTTCGTCCAATTGCTTCTGGAGCTGCTCCTGAAACTGCTGGACTTGCTTCAGCATTTGTTGCATTTGTTGCAGATTTTTCATCGCTCACTCCCGGCTGAGGTCTTGGACGCTCACCAAGGTGCCATCAAACTTCTTCCTGAAAGCTTCAACCCCTGGGTCGCGCTCTGCGCGCTCGCGTGCACTGAGCCGAGGGGCCTGGGCCTCGGCTCCCGGCTCTTCAAGTGTAACACAAATCCTGACGGGCTCGCCGAGCACCTGGGCGCAGACCGCCCGCAACGTCTCCTGTTGTTCGCGGGCCTTCAAAAGATCCGCGTACAAGGAGTCCTTGTGGGCGAAAGTAAAACGGGCCTCGCCGTTTTCGAAGCGCCAGCCGGACAAATGATCCAGGCAACTGCTCAGAAAGCGCTTGGATTGGTCGAATAGAGCGGCTTTGATGGAGGAGAGCCGAGCATCTTCCGCCGGCGTCGAAACGGCGGCTGGGGGATGAACCGTTTCTACTGCGGCCACAGGCGCGGCAACCGGCGTGCTCGGCGGCGCAGGAGCCACCGGCGACTTAACGCTTTCCTGTACCGGTGCAGCCGCCTGGGTCTTGAGCGGGAGGGAGCGAACGGGACCTGGGCCCAGGCTCTTGGGCACTGCTCCCATCGTCTTCTCCACCAGGCCAGGCTGGCCAAGCTGCGCCAGCAAGGCCTCAAGTGAGGCAAGACGCCGGGCGTACACCAGCTTCATCAAGCCGAGTTCCAGGTGAAAGCGCGGTTGGAGCGAGTAGCGCATTTCGCTTTCGGTGCGCAAGAGGAGGTTGAAGAAGCGAGCCAGGTCTTCCTCGCCGAAAAGGTTGGCCAGTTCCGCCAGCCGCGCCCGCTCCTCGCTCGCCACCTGCACTAGCGGGCTTTCCGCCCCGCAACTCTTGGCGACCATCAAGTTGCGCACGGTGCGGGTGAGTTCTGCGCAGAAATGCGCGAGTTCATAACCTTCCGCCGCAAGTTGCCCCAACAGCTCGAGAACTCGCCGCGAGTCCCCCGCGTGGATGGCCTCCACCATGTTATTCAGCAACTGGGTGGGGACCACGCCCAGCACCTGGCGGACGCGCGTTTCCTGGAGCTGGTTGGCGCAGGAGGCGATGACCTGGTCGAGCAGAGAAAGGCCATCGCGCATGCTTCCTTCGGCAGCCTGGGTGACGGCGCTGAGGGCGCCTTCGTCCGCTTTGATATTTTCCTGCGCGCAGACCCAATGCAAGCGCGAGAAGATCTCCTGGTAGTCGAGCAGCCGGAAGGAGAAGTGCTGGCAGCGCGACTGGATGGTGGAGGGGAGTTTGTGTGGCTCTGTGGTGGCGAGGATGAACAGCGAACGGGGCGGAGGCTCCTCCAGGGTTTTCAGCAGCGCATTGAACGCTTCCGTAGTCAGCATGTGCGCTTCGTCGATGATGAAGATCTTGTAGCGGTCGCGGGCCGGAAGATAGCGCACGTTTTCGCGCAGTTCGCGGATTTCATCGATTCCGCGGTTTGAGGCCGCGTCGATTTCCAGGACGTCAATGGAATTGCCCGCCGCGATTTCTTGGCAGGAGGAACACTCCCCGCAGGGTGTCACCGTGGGGCCTTGGACGCAGTTGAGGGCCTTGGCAAGAACGCGGGCGGTGGTGGTTTTGCCTACGCCCCGCGCGCCCGAGAAAATATACCCGTGTGCGACGCGCTCGGTAAGGATGGCGTTTTTCAGGGTGTCGGTGATCAGACGCTGGCCTACCACGTCCTCAAAGACCTGGGGCCGGTACTTGCGAGCTATGACTTGGTAGGACATGGGACAGGACGATTTTAGATTTTGGATTCGCGCTTAAGGCTCAGGCTGGACCCACGTATCATGCTCGAATCCAAAATCTAAAATCCAAAATAGGTTGGGTCAGACTTCGGGTTGATCTGCGGCACACGGAGAGGCTCGTTACCGTTGCTTCCTTCCGGACCTGGCGGGGTTCGCGAACATCCGTCGCACAGAGCCCGAAGTCTGACAAGTTCGATGCTCTGGTTCCTTCCCGAACAGACTCACCGAACCATGAAATGGTAGCATGCGTGGCGACAGGCCGTCGATTTATTTGCATGGTCCGTTGTCCATGGTCCGTCGTCCGTGGTCCGTTGTTCGTTGCAACAAGGCGCATGGCGGTAAGGTTGTGTTCTACAACTGACCACGGACCCGCCGCGGCGGGACTACGGACAACCCCGTCTGCCTTCTGCTTACTGCCTACTTCTTTCTGCCTACTGCCTACTGCTTTCTGCCTACTGCTTACCGCCCGCCGCCGCTCCTTGACGCACGGGCTGGGTGGGAGCTTGCCAGTTGAGGGCCAGCTTGTTGAGGTTGACTCCGACTTGCAGCACGGGTGTGGCCCCTCCAGAATTTCGTAACGCCCAATTCTCTTCATGCCCCTTTGGAAGTGATCAGCAGTTGAAAGATGTGCATCCCTACACGGAACGTCGAGCCGCTGGTCAGGGTCGCGGTCTCAACAAGCTGATTGCCCACAATCGTGCCGTTGGTGCTGCCGAGATCGCGAAGAAGCACCGAATCCTCGCTGATTTCGAGCGCACAATGCAGGCGCGAGACCGCGCGGTCGTCGATGGTGATGTCGGCATTGGAACGCCCGATGGTGATGCGCGGCTTGGCCACGGAAAAAACTGTGCCTGCCTCGTTCCCTTCCAGGACTCTTAGGCTAATCTCTTTATGCTGCGGCAGCGCCAGCAGGCGGCCGTCCTCAGTGTATTCGAGATTGACGGTAGGTACGCTCTTGCGCGTGGTCTCGATGCGCACGGTGGCGACCTTGGGGCTGACAACCCGGAAAGTCTTGCCACAGGCCAGGCAGGCCACATCCACTTTCTCGCGATTGCCGAAAACGTCCTCCGAGACTGACTGCACGTTGCCGCAGTGCGGACATCGAACTTCCATTCTCGCCTCCCACCTTCAAGGTCGTTCAGCCTGGCCAGTCAGCTTGACCGGGAAGGCTTTCGTGGCTTCAGATTGTTCAACTAGCGAGCTATTAGTAACTGAATTGGAAGAACTACTTATACCATAAGTTTTGAAGAGGGGCTAGCACCCGGCTCGAGAGTGTGTGCGACTTGACCGGTCAATGGCCAAGTGACATAACCTGCGAAACACCTTGGCGAGAGGTTCTGGCTGCTTCCCGAGAATTCATTCGCACCGCCATGACTGCCACAGAGGTGAGATTTTTCCGGGGTCCCGTGGGGCACCCAGCTCCTGGTGGCGCCCTGACGGCTGTTGCTTTTCCGCCACAGAAGGCGTTGCGCAGGTTATGCCACTTGGCCGAGTCAAGCGTCAGATTCCATGCCATTTCGTGGACGGAACAAGCACAAAGACGATTGGCAGGCTAACGTATGGTGACCGAAGTCCGCGTAACAAGGTTCCAGGGTATTCAGGCCCGGAGGGCCGCAAGAATGTAGCCCAGGGCGAGAGCCCTGGGACCCAGGCCCGCCGCAATAAACCCGTAGCCCCGGTAGGGGCGTAAGATTCTGCAGGGTCCAAGCTTCTTTCGCCCCTTCCGGGGCTGACTCCCGTGGCGCGAGCCCAACCCAGGGCTTGCGCCCTGGGCTAAATTCTGCCGCCCCTGACGGGGCTAAGTCAGTGGAATCCCCGTCGCCGCGGTTGCTCTTTCTGGCGCGAATTCCCGCCCCTAGGAACTACTGGCTGTCTAGCCCGAAAAACCGTTCGAAGTTCCGCACCGCGATTTCCCCGGCCTCTTCTGCGCTCAGGTTACGAAGAGCAGCCAGCGTGCGGGCAACTTCAATCACGAAGGCCGGCTCATTGCGCTTGCCCCGGTGTGGAACCGGGGCCAGATAGGGACAATCGGTTTCTGTCAATAAACGGTCCAGTGGAATCTCGCGCGCCGCCTCGCGGAGGTTCTCCGCCTTCTTGTACGTCACGTTCCCCGCAAACGAAACCTGGAATCCCCAGTCGAGAAACTTCAGAGCATCTTGGCGGTCGCCCGAGAAGCAATGCAGGATGCCACCCAGCCCGCTCGATTCCCAGTGGGCCTGAATAATCTCCGTGAGGTCCGCCCACGCATCGCGGCAATGAATAACAATGGGAAGTCTTGCTTCCCGGGCCAATTCCAATTGCCGGATGAGGGTCAGCTTCTGAATCTCGCGAGGGGAGTGTTCGTGAAAGTAGTCGAGGCCAATTTCACCAATGGCCACCACCCTGGGATGTTGCGCCAGTTTGCGGATTTGCTCGGCGTGATGTTCCGCGAAATGTCTCGCTTCGTGGGGGTGAACGCCCACCGTGGCGTAAATCCAATCACGGCACTCAGCAAGGGTAATGGACCCTTCGAGATTATCCGGTCCCGTGCCGCCTCCCACCGCCAAGAGATAGCGCAGGCCGGCTGCGCGGGCCCGTTCGATCACCGCCTCGCGGTCAGCATCGAAGCCCGGATCGTCAAGATGGGCGTGGGAGTCAACAAACATAGGTGCCAGGTGTCAGGTGTCAGGGCTCTCGCGTCGCGCTTTCAGTTTATTTATTAGCCCGGCCAGCATCCGGCCCAATTCGGCCGCGTTATCCAAAACCGGCTGTAGTTGCGTTTCGGTAATGTACGACAGCCTCCTCGCAATAAGGAAATGTGTCTCCAGCTCCATCAGAGAACCATTGGCACAAGAGAGATGATGGAGGTAGTCTCCCAAATGTTCCCTGCCGTGCCCCTCGGCAATGTTAGCGGGAATTGAGACTGCCGCTCTCTGGATCTGTGTTGCCAAGCTATAGACTTCGTTCTTGGGGAGGAGGTTCACAACCGTATAGCTCTCCACCACAAGATCCATCGCTTTCTGCCAGACTTGAAGATCACGATAACTTTTGATGGCCATTGGTGCTTTCCTGAAGCTTTGAACCTACGACCGAGCTCTGCCCCTGACACCTGGCACCTGACACCTGACACCTACTTCAGTCTGGCTCCGTTCGCTACCTCTTCCTTGAAGGTCACAAGGACGGGTCGGCCTCGTTCGCCGGCCGAAGCCGCAACGATCATGCCGTTCGATTCCACCCCGCGAAGTTTGCGCGGCTGGAGGTTGGTGACCACCACGACTTTCATTCCAATCAGGTTTTCGGGCTGATAGTATTCAGCAAGTCCGGCCACAAGCTGGCGGACTTCCGTGCCGATATCCACCATCAGCTTCAAGAGTTTTGAAGCGCCGGGAACGCGCTCGGCGGCCTTCACTTCGCCTACTCTCATGTCCACCTTGGCGAAATCCTCGATGGAAATCAGCGCGGGGCTGGGGGTTGGGGGTTGGGGGCTAGGGCCTGGGGCCTGGGGGCTGGGGATTTGGTGTTCGGGCGCGGTCGCGGGCGCCGCTTCGGGTTTTTTCTCTGTTTGCACGGGTATGAATGCCTCCTTGGGTTTGTCTCGGTTGCGGTCAGCTTCGGCGAATTCGTCAAGCTTGGCGAGCGTGGCGGCCTTATCGAGTCGCGGGAAGATGGGCTCGGCTTTGCCAACCTTTGTGTCGGGTTTCAACCCACCCCACTTCAGCTCGTCCATGCGCTGATCTTCGATTCTCCCTGAGTATTGATCGCATCCCAACTGCTTCCAAATCCTCTCAGCCGCGTGAGGCAGAACGGGGTACAAAAGAACCGCACTAATTCGCACAGCCTCCGCTGAGGTGTAAAGAATAGGATTCAGCTGTTGTTTAGATCGCTTCTCCGTAACATAATGCCCCTTAGACAAGTCGAGCTGGCGCCCGATAACCCAGGGCTCCTTGTAAACCAAATACTCGTTTACCAGACCTACCAGTCGCCAGGCAGCTTCCAGCCCGCGTGAGAAGTCAAAAGCGTTCAAGTGCGTCTGATACTCTTCCAGGATATTTGCGGCTTCCCGCTCCAGATCTCTCGTGGTGTCAATCTCGAGCATAGCGTCATCTTCGAGGGGAGCTTCCGGGCGAGGCGGTACAAGTCCCTCGAGGTAACTGTTGATCATCGTTATCGTACGATTAGCGAGGTTGCCCAGGTCGTTTGCCAAATCCGAGTTGTAGCGCTGAATCAGCCCCCCATAGGAGAAGCTCGTATCCTGCCCGAACGGCGCTTCGCGGAGCAGGTAATAGCGCAGGGCGTCGTTTCCGGGCGCGCCGAAGGAGTCGAGCGCGTCGATGATGGGCTCGGAATAGACGACGTTGCCCTTCGACTTCGACATCTTATCCTGCTCGTAATAAATCCATCCGTGCGCGAAGACAGTGGTGGGCAGCATCTCCGGCTGGTTGGGGTACGCGGCCATAATGAACGCCGGCCAATAGACGGCGTGGAAGCGCAGGATGTCCTTCCCAATCATGTGGACAACTTCGGATTCACCCGGCTTGTTGTGCCAATACTTCTGGAACTCCGCGCTGCCGTTTTCGCCCTGTGCGTAGCCAATGCCCGTCATGTAGCTGGTGAGCGCGTCGTACCACACGTAGAAGACCTGCTCGGGGTCATCCGGCCAGGGGATGCCCCACTTGAGGCGCTTGCGGCTTACCGAAATGTCGCGCAGCCCGCTCTTCACGAAGCTCTTGACTTCGTTCCGGCGATACTCCGGTTGCACGAATTCCGGATGCTTGTCGTAAAGTTCGAGCAGACGATCTTGGAAGGCGGAAAGCTTGAAGAAGTAATTCTCTTCGCTGATCAGCTCCGCCGGCCTCCCGCAGATGTCGCAGTTCACCGGATCGGCACCTTCGGAGATGTATCGCTCGTCGGAAACGCAGTACCGACCCTCGTAGCGGCGCTTATCGACGAAGCCTCGCTCGCGGGCGCGAACTAGCAAGCGCTGCACCGACCTGTCATGATCGGGGTGGGTAGTGTAAATGAAGCGCAGCGAATCCGGTTTGCCCTCGGGATAGACGGTCACGGGTATACCGAGCTTTCCCCAAAGCTGGACGAAAAGCTTCCGCTTCTCCGCCACAAACTGACTGGGCGACTGGCCTGCTGCGGCGGCCGCACGCTCGAGCTTCTCCCCGTGCTCGTCCGTGCCCGTAAGAAAAGCCACGTCGTAACCGCACATACGCTTGTAGCGTGCCAGCACGTCACAAACAATCGTGGTGTACGCCGAGCCGACGTGGGGCCGGGCGTTGGGGTAATAAATCGGAGTCGTAAGATAGAATGTCGGCATATCAAGTGTCAGGTGTCAGGGCCAAAATCCGGTGCAAGGTGTCAGGGGTCAGGGCTTCCCATCCTCCAAAGCCTGTGTGTCATTCCGAGCGGAGCGAGGAATCTCGCTCCGAAATCGTCCTCTACAAACCAGGGCGAGATTCCTCGCTCCGCTCGGAATGACATCGCGGCTTGGCATTTAAACACTTGGCTTTTCCCCTGGCCCCTGACACCCGGCACCTGAAACCTAGGTCACCAGGTAGGCTGCTTGCGCCGCAATGATCACCTGCTTGAGTGGAACGCCCTTCGCCGTCGCCAAACGCTGGCAATCTTCATATTCGGGCGCAACATTCAGCACTTTCCCGTCGCGCCTGGCCACCTTGACCTTGACCGTACCGTAAGGCGTCTCCACGCTGAGGAGTTCGCGTTCCAGAACCTTGCGCCGCGCCTCATAGATGCGCAGGCCGATGGTGGTGGTCTGTTCAAAGAGCAGTTGGGCCAGCGCCTCGCTGGTCTCGGGAGTGCAAAGCACACTCACCAGGATTCCGGGGCGGTTCTTCTTCATCTGGATGGGAGTGCAGGTCACGTCCAGCGCGCCTGCGGCCAGAGCCTGGTCAACGAAAAAGCCGTAAAGCTGCGGGTTCATGTCGTCCACATTGGCCTCAATCACGGAAACCACTTCATCGCCGGGGGCGCCGGGCTGAGCCGTCACAGGCTCAGTGCTCTGCCCCACCAGCAAGCGCGCCAAATTCGGCTGCCCCGGAATTTCCCTTGCTCCAGCGCCGTATCCAATGCGCTCCACTTTCATTGCTGGGATGGGTCCAAAGCTCGCGGCCAGCGTGGTGATGAGCGCCGCCCCGGTTGGAGTCACCAGCTCTCCCTCGACACCCGAAGAAAAGATGGGGACATCCTTCAGTAGTTCGAGCGCGGCGGGAGCCGGAACCGGCAGCGAACCGTGCGCCGCCCGCACGCTTCCGCTGCCCACATTCACCGGCGAACAGGTGAGCGCAGAAATATCGAGGAGCTCGAGTCCGACACAGGTTCCCACGATGTCGAGAATCGAATCCATCGCGCCAATCTCGTGGAAGTGCACTTCTGCGGGTGGCAGGTTGTGCAGCTTTCCTTCCGCCTCCGCCAAGCGGTTAAATACCTCCAGGACGCGTTGTTTGACGCTTGCCGACAGTGCGCTATGCACAATCAGTTCCGCGATGCCCCCAAGCTTGCGGCTGGGCTGCTTCGCCGGGATGCGGATCTCGATCCGGGTTCCCACCACATGCCCCCGCACCGCGCGCGTGCGCTTGAGTTCGTAAGAGCCCAGTGGAATCTTTTTCAGTTCGGCAAGCAACCGGTCCAGCGGCAAGCCCAGGTCCAGCAATGCACCGACAAACATGTCCCCACTAATGCCAGAAAAGCAATCCAGGTATGCTTGTCTCATGTCGGCTCACTCACCGGAATTCATTGCTAATCCCGAGCAATTCTGCCCAAAATTGGATACTATGCTCTAGGCTCAGAAGTTGTCAACAAGACAGGATTCAGGAGTCAGGATTCAGGATTCAGAAGACAAGCGCCAGAAGGCATGTGGTTGATCGGAACAACCCAAAATCTGAAATGCAAAAGCCCCCAGCCGACGGGGCCCGGCTCTTCAACTGAATCCTGACTCCTGAATCCTGAGTCCTGAATCCTATTTCACGAGGTAACCATCAATGCAAACACTCGACCGACGCGATTTCCTGAAAGTTTCCGCCGCTGCGGGGACCGTTGGGCTGATGCACGGACTTCCCGCTGCCCCCGCCCAAAAAGGCATGCGCCTGGGCTTGATCATAGGTATGGGAAAAGACCCCGATAAGGCGTTGCAGAAAGTACATGACCTTGGAATCCCAACCTGCCAGGTTTCGACGGAGGATCTCTCCGACGCAATGCTGGAGGGCATCCGGGAGGCGGTGCGGAAGTTCAATCTCGAGGTCACAGCCCTTAATACCAGTGGCCCAGGACCCCAAATGTATGACTTCTACCAGGGCCCGCTGACGATTGGTTTGGTGCCCCGGCAATACCGCTCGCAGCGAATCGCCCACTTCAAGCAAGCTTCCGATTTCGCCAAGAAGCTGGAGATTCCCGCCCTTCACACGCACTTTGGATTCATTCCCGAGAATCCCAACGACCCTGTCTACAAGGACTTACTGCCGGCCCTTCGCGAAGTTGCAACCTATCTCAAGGCCAACGGCCAGATGATGCTGTATGAGACGGGGCAGGAAACCCCCATAACCTTGCTCAGGGCCATCACCGACGTGGGACTCGACAACCAGTTCGTCAACCTGGACACCGCCAACCTGATCCTTTACGGCAAAGGGAACCCGCTCGATGCGCTGGACGTGATCGGCAAGCTCGTGCGCGGCACCCACGCCAAAGACGGGCTCTTTCCCACTGACCCGAAAAAGCTGGGCGAAGAGGTCCCCATCGGCCAAGGGAAGGCGAATTTCCCCAAGCTTATTACGCGCCTGAAGGAGCTCGGTTACGACGGGCCTCTTACTATTGAAAGAGAGATTTCAGGTCCCCGGCAAATGGCCGACATTCGGAAGGAAAAGCAGTACCTGGAGAAGTTAATCGCGTGAGGGAAGATTCGGCTCGACACGAGGGGCAGAAGTCGGAAATACAGCCCTCTCCCCTTGGGGAGAGGGCAAAGGCCCAATCGCGGCGTTACTTCTTGCCGTACACGGGACCAAAGGTCGCGCAGGCGCGATAGTCTGCTCCCTGCGGGTCCTGGGCGCCGAAGGCCGTCCAGGCGCTGGGCCGGAAGACCCGCTCCGCCGGTACGTTGTGCATGCAGACAGGGATGCGCAGGATCGAAGCCAGGGAGATCAGCAGGTCGCCGATGTGGCCGTAGCTGATGGCACCGTGGTTAGCGCCCCAGTTGTTCATCACAGAATAGACATCGTTGAAGGGACCTTCACCCGTGAGCGTAGGAGCAAACCAAGTGGTGGGCCAAGTGGCATTGGTTCTCAGGTCAAGGATGTCGTGCACCTCCTTAGGCAACTCCACCGTGTAGCCCTCGGCGATCTGGAGCACGGGTCCCAGACCCTGCACCAAGTTGAGGCGCGCCATGGTCACCGGCAATTCGCCCTTGGTCGCAAACGTGGAAGAGAACCCGCCGCCGCGGAAGTACTCGACAATTGCCGGGCTCCATTGTGTGGCGTCCAGGCATCGCCCGACTTCCTTCTTAGTGATCTCCCAGTACGGCTTCAGGACCCTCACGCCATGCTTCATCTGTTCACCCGTGGCATCGAGGGTGGCCGCGCCGGAGTTGATCAGGTGTATGATGCCTCCGCTAGCCTTTCCGGTCAGACTGTTTCCGGTGACGCGTTTGACTGCGTCCGGACTCCAGTAGGTCCGCACGTCAGCGAAGATCTGTGCCGTGTCGGTCAGCAGATGCCCAAACAGCATGGCGGCGCCGTTGAGCGCATCGTTTTCGGTGGCGAAGACAAAAGCCTCCCGGATGCCGTTCCAATCGAAAGAGGAATTGAGGATTGCCTCCATAAAGTCCCCGTTGGGGAAGTGGTCAGTCCAATGCCGCTGACCCTGGAACCCGGCCAGAATTGCGTTATGTCCAAGAGCCTCTTCGCCAAATCCTATCTCTGCCAGCCTGCCATTCCCGACCATCAGGTCGCGTGCGATCAGGGTCATCTTCACCACGGTGTGCCAGTCGGCGTCCTTCTTGGCCCGCGGCATTTCCGGAACGTTATAATCCTTCCCTTCGGGGCAATTCGCCTTGACCCATTCATAGGCGCGTTTGTACTCTTCCTGGTCATAGATTTTTTCGTCGATTCGCCGCACGAACTCCGACATATCCACATACTCATTGCGCATTCCCAGATAGTTCTGGAAGAAAGCCGGGTCAACCATAGAACCCGCAATGCCCATGGAAACGGAGCCGAGTGAAAGATAGGACTTGCCTTTCATTTCCGCCGCTGCCAGCCCGGCTTTGGCGAAGCGCAGGAGCTTTTCCTGGACATCCATGGGGATGCTCTTATTACCTGCGTCCTGCACGTCCTTTCCATAAATGCTGAATGCGGGAAGTCCTTTCTGATTGTGCCCCGCCAATACTGCTGCCAGATAGACCGCGCCGGGCCGCTCGGTACCGTTGAAACCCCAGACCGCTTTGGGCGTCAGGGGATCCATATCCATGGTCTCCGAACCGTAGCACCAACAGGGCGAAACGGTAAGAGAAAGTCCCACACCCTGGCGCGCAAACTTATCCGCAGCCTCCGCTGCCTCCGCCACACCCCCGATGCAGGTGTCAGAGATCACACATTCCACAGGGAGTCCGTTGGGGTGCCGCAGATGCTTCTCAAAAAACTTGGCGGCGGACTTCGCCATTTCCATGGTCTGGTTCTCCAGCGATTCCCGGACGCCCTTGCGCCGCCCATCGATGGCCGGCCGGATTCCGATCTTCGGCAGGGTGCCGCGCAAGCGCTGGGTCGGTTCGTTCACCTTTAGATGTTTAACCTTCGCCATGATTCTTCTCCTCTCAAATCAAATAGGGTCCAGATGAATTGTCGGATATTCACAACAGGCTCCCGCTCTTCTCGGCGGCAACCAGGCAGCCAAACAGAGTAGCGCACAAGCGGCAATATCTCAACCCGAAGTGAGACCCGCAGGCATCCGGGGTTAAGAGATCCTGCTGCGGATTGGTATTTACGGGCGCGGTCCCACTGGTGTAAGTTGTTAGGAGATGCAGCGCAAGGCCACACCCTTCGGTGTCTTCCCGTTCTGAATGACGAGGGGCGCAGCATCTTGGCCGTCAGCGGCAGGATTGCGGAACGACAAACCTTGCGAGCAAGCAACGTGGGCCGGTAGCTCAACGGTGGAGCACTGCCCTTTTAAGGCAGGGGTTCTGGGTTCGAGTCCCAGCCGGCTCACCAGGCAAGAAGGCAGTAGGCAGTAAGCAGTAGGCAGTAAGCAGTAGGCACGGGGCGAGAAAGAGGGGAATCGTTGGTGGAGGCGGGCAACCCACTTTCCCCAGCACCCAGCGCCTAGCCCCTGTCACCCGGCACCTGGCAGCCGACACCTGAAACCTGTAGTTCTGACGAGCCCCTGTCACCTGGCACCCGACACCTGAAACGTCTTCTTCTGACTCCTGACTTCTGACTCCTGTTGTTCTTGCTCGTCACTTGTCACTCGTCACTCGTCACTGCCCTTACGGCAATTCGGCGAACGGCAGCATGAGCGGTGGGCGGGCCATGAAGGGGAGGCGCGCGATTTCGGCGACGGCCTGCGCCACGTGCTTCTCGCGCCTGGGTTCGAGGGTCATAACAAAGGGGAGATGGTTTTTGGGCAGGGCGGGTTCCTGGAGCACCGAATCGATGTTGATGCGGTGGCGGGCCAGCAGGGCGCAGACGCGCGCCAGGATTCCGGGGCGGTCGCGGACCACGAGGCGAAGGTAAGCGGATATGATGTTTTCCGAAGCCGGAGCGATTCTGGACGGATGCCAGGTCTCGTACCCCAGGGGAGTCGAGCCACCTCCGCCCGTCGCCATGGCGCGGGCGATTTCAACCACGTCGGAGAGCACCGCGACGCCGGTGGGTTCACCCCCGGCGCCCCGGCCGGTGATGGTGGTGTTCCCACCCTTGTTTCCCATCAACAGGATTCCGTTGATCGAGCCTAGCACGTTGGCCAGTTGGCTGCTGGCCGGAATCATCATGGGCCGCACGAAAATTTCCAGGCGGCCGCGCGCCCGGCGGCGGGCGGAGGCGATCAAGCGGATCGTATGGTTCAAGCGGCGGGCATAAGCGAAGTCCACTTGCTCGATGGCGGTGATCCCTTGCGCAGGAATTTCCTCCACGCGCACCGCCTGGCCGAAACATAACATGGCGAGAATGGCAATCTTGTAGCGGGCATCGTAGCCTTCCACATCAAAGGTGGGATCGGGCTCGGCATAGCCTTCTTGCTGCGCTTCGGCCAGCGCTTCGGCGAAGCTGCAGCCGCGGCGCTCCATTTCCGTGAGGATGTAATTGGTGGTGCCGTTCAGGA
>JBEKUR010000035.1:0-40058 GCA_049514855.1 Terriglobia bacterium | reverse complement strand
GGCGATAACCACCTTGGGCGCTATCAACGCCGGGTATGTTTATCTTGTGCAACGCAGCTATCGAAGCTTTCCCGCTCGTTGACCCAAGACACAACTGTTGTCAGCGATGCTTTCGTACAGCACTTAGGTGTGCCGTTGGTAATCCTCATGAGCGAGCGCAGACGTTTAAGAAGGAACCGTCCACAAGCGCAATCCGAACTCGACCGGTCTTAAAAGTATGGACGACATCTTCCACGTAGACGCCATCGGTCACCTTCAGTGGAATCTCCGCACCCCGTGCGGTGCTGGAAAAACTGGCCGCCATTCAGATGCTCGATGTGTGCTTCCCCCTCGCCGATGGCCGCTGGCTGATCATGCCTCGCTATACGCAGCCCGAACCCGAGCAAATGCTCTTGCTCCACCAGCTCCACTTGGTCCTGCCGCCACAACCACCGCCACGCATCAAGGCGTCGGAACAGGACTCGGCGGCCACACTGGAGTTGAAAATGTAGTGTAGACCTTCGAGACCGCTTTGCTGAAAACACAACACTTACTGCCCCAATGACCCCTCAACTGCGAAAGTTCGGTTAGGCACATGGGCAAACGTGAGTGAAGAACGGAGGCGAAGCAACCGTGTGCAGGTGCCAGACATCTTGAGCCAACACCCCACGATGAGACGCCCCCCCCCTTACGCACCCGCATTTCGATGGCACACCGCCAGCGACGCACATTTGCGAGCGGAGGATTTCAATGGCAGAACCAGAATGGGCCAAAAGGATGGCGCAGGAGTTCAAGGCTGGAAGGGCGCGAAGGAACGAGGAGGGCGCCGAGCTCCTGGAGGAGCGGAGAACTAGGAAGGAATCTGCCTATGAATTGTGGACAGATGTCAGAGAGGCCTTCAAGCACAAGGCGCAAATCTTTAACGCCGCGGCCGGAGAGGAAATTCTCACCTGGGAAGCTGCTGCCGTTAACACTTTCAGTCTGCGCGGAAAGGACATTCAGGGATGCGTGAAGGGAAGTTACAAAGAGGCCGGATACCAAATTAACATTGAAGTTCTCGGAAGACTTGTACCGTTCCAGATAGCCTTTCAGCGTCGCACCGGTAAATACTGCGTGCTCGGCGCGGGCGGAAAGCCCTGCGAGCCGGAAGAAATGGCCGAAACGCTGATCGGGGAGTTCCCAAGGAAGTAGTAAAGCTCTTTTGTTCTCCAGCGTCTGCGTGCTTGCGCCTATGCCTGCACGCGCCGACCCACTGTGCTTAACGCGGCAGTCACGAGCAACCCCCGCAGCGCAGCAAGAAGAAAGAGTCCGGGGCAGCTTCGCATCGTTCCCGAACATTCAACGTCCCAGGGTTGTTGGCTGAAGTGGGCTCCGGGCGAAACTCGCTACATGATTGCTGCTGCACTGCGGCGCAGGAATTCTTCGGAGGCGCTCAGGGTCTTCTCCGTCCCCCGCCCGAAGACCTGGGCGCTTAACTGTTCGATACTCCGATCGTTGTAATACGTGGGGTTACGATAGTCCGTGCTCAGCCCGGCCTGTGCGGCTCTCTTGATTTCCGCAATGCCGTAGTCGAGAGTGTAACGGCAGGCTAACGTCCCCCGTTCAGGCTTGTCTCTCCGATGCGTTCAGATTCCCTGACATGCAGTTTCTCAGCGCCTACCCGGGTTGATTGCGCCAACAGACTGAAGTCCGGACGAAACTCGATGTCGAAGCCCTGCATCAGATGGTAGACCTCCGTGACGGCCTCTCGGCGGGCCGCTTCCTCCAAAGCACTCAGTTGCTGCATGAACAGCGTGGGGTCAAAACTCTGCCCCCTGATCACGTTGATTCCTTCGAAGCGCGTGGGAAGAAGGCTCTCCCTCGCTTCGTCCACCAAGTCCTCACGAATCTTCTCTCCATTACGTAATTGAGTGATCTCGATCTCAATGTCTTTCCCAGCCCGCAAGCCGGAAAGCTCGATGACATGCCGGGCGAGATTCTGGATGCTTATGGGATCTCCCATCTGCAATACGTAGATTTCACCGGCGGGACCCAGGATGCCGGCCTGGATCACCAGGCGAACAGCTTCAGGGATGGTCATCAGGAAGCGCTCAGCCTCCGCATGGGTGATGGTTACGGGTCCGCCGTTGGCGATCTGCTTCTGAAATAGCGGTACTACGCTCCCTCGACTGCCCACGACGTTCCCAAACCGCACGCAGGAAAACGCGGTATCGGTATGTCCGTTGCGGCAGTTCGCCTGAACAATCATTTCGCACAGCCGCTTGGTCGCCCCCATGACCGACCTTGGCTTTACGGCCTTATCCGTTGAAATGAACACGAACCTTGTGACGCCTAACGTCCGCGATAGCTCCACTAGATTCCTCGTGCCGCTGACGTTATTGAGAACGGCTTCGCAGGGATTCATCTCCATCAAGTGGACGTGTTTATGCGCGGCGGCGTGGAAAACCACTTCGGGGCGAAAACGAGAGAAAACGGCTTCTAGCCGCGCAGGAAAGCGAATGTCGGCAACCACAGGGTACACTTTCACACCTTCCGATTCCGACTGAACGCATACATAAGTGTCGTTGAGGCCATTCTCATCCTTGTCCAAGAGAACGAGTTGGGCAGGCTTCAAACTGAAGAGTTGGCAAGCAAGTTCGGAGCCGATCGATCCTCCCGCCCCCGTGATCAGGATTCGTTTGCCCCGGTAGGCGGCGACGACATCGGTGTGTTCCACGGACATGGCGACAGGGTCCCGGCCAAGCAGGTCCGCCATGACGAGTTCGCGGAAGTGAGAAATGTTGACCTTCTTTTGCAGGATCTCCTCAAGCGTCGGAACCATCCAAGTTCGCACCGGCAGCAATTCACAATACGCCCACATCTGTTTCAGTGTTGCACGTGTTATTCGCGGAATGCAGATGATCACTTCTTCGACGTCATGCTCACTCACCACTGAAGGCAGCAAACTCAACGGGCCCAGAACCGGAAGGCCATCGATGAACGCTCCAGCCTTCCTGGGATCATCGTCCAAGAAGCCTACCGCTCTGATGTCAGCCCGCGAGGCGAGCTCTTTTGCGACCATCACGCCGGCACGCCCCGCCCCAATCAGGATCGCTCTCCTCTCTGCACCTTCGGCTCGCTTCCCTCTGTGCGTACCCTCGTGCAGCAATCTCCGCAAGGAGCGGGCGCCTAGAGCCCCGCCCAGGGCAATGAGATATTCAATAACAATTATGCTGAGAGGAACCCGAAGCACCGACCAACGGGCTGGCAACCCCAAGCGCAGGAGGAGGAGAATTGCCGAAAAGGCGAGATAACTCCTCGACATGTGGATAGCATCGCGCAGGCTGATGTATCGCCAGATAAGGCGGTATACATGGAACAAGGAATTGGTGAGCACCCGGCCCAGCATGATTGCCCCCAGCAGAAGCCACATCTGATAGCGACCCTCAGGGGGTATTGCACCCTCAAAACGCAACTGAAACGCGAGGTAGAAAGCCACGCCAGCAATCGACGCGTCAATGATCCCCTCATTTACCGCCGAATAGAATTCGTAGTGCATCCCTGTCTCTTTCATATGAACTCCTGTTCTCGAAGAACGCGCTGCGTTTCGTCGTGCCGACGTCACCACCCTGGGGCTGGAAGAAGGGGGGCATCACGGATCGGACCGCTCGAGAGGCAAGCGTTCCCTCACCGTGGAGTTGCCACGACTGAGTCATTCCGAGTGACCGGCCTGGGTGACCGGCCGTTAAGGAACCTGCACGCAGGGCCTCGCCCATGCCTTGGCGAGCAGGGTCCCTCATACGGACGATCGCAAACCTTATCGTCGTTCTCCGTCCCGGTTGGAGATTCGAGCGCCGCAGCGCCGAACAGCCTCTACGGATTCTGAATTGTGCTGAACAGGACACGTGCCGAGAAGTGTCATCACGATCACTCGCAGGTCGGAGAGGAATGTCCGGTGCCGTGAGTACTCGAGTGAGATCTCCAGCTTGCGGGGGAGAACTTGCTTCACGTATTGGCTCTCCACATCACCCGGCTTAAGAATGTGCTCTTCGTGACGATAGGCAAGGGAGGCAGGGTCGGTAATGCCTGGCCGCTCGCGAAGGATCAGCGTGTACTGGGGGCGGTACATCTCCACGTAGCGCTCGAGTTCGGGTCGGGCTCCCACTAATGCCATGTCGCCGGCGAGCACGTTGATCAATTGGGGCAGCTCGTCTAGCTTGTATTTCCGCAGCAAGGCTCCCACATGGGTGATGCGCGGATCTGCGGGCTCCGTTATGGGACTTCCCCGACGCTCCGAGTCGGCAACCATGCTCCGGAACTTGT
Source organism: Terriglobia bacterium (assembly GCA_049514855.1). Taxonomy (GTDB): domain Bacteria; phylum Acidobacteriota; class Terriglobia; order UBA7540; family UBA7540; genus CAVROP01. The sequence continues at coordinate 35,777 of JBEKUR010000035.1, read as the reverse complement.
AAAGGAGGAATTTCCGGAAATTCCTTCCCACACGGGTTTGGGAGAAGAGTACGGGCCCCCCGTCTTCAAGTTTGATCGCCAGAGCGATGAGGGCCAAGAGGGGGAAAGACAGCACCAGCCCACCGGCGGCACAAATCACATCAAACGCCCGGCGCATAAGAGGCAATTCCCTTCTCCACCTAAGGTTGACCCATTTATTCGCCGCTCTCTGAGTCGCCTACCCGGACAGGCATCCAAACCATCCGTAAGGCAGACGCTCCAACGCATTGCTTCGGATCATTCGCTGGTTGCCGGCACGACTGTGCTCGTCTCGTCAAATCACACGCGGTATTCCCTGACAATGGCACAGACCGCCTCAATCACATCCTCCACGTCCTGGTCACTCATCTTGGCAGAGAGCGGCAACGAGACTATTCGCTGGTACTCATGGTAGGCAACCGGGAAGTCCTCTGGCCTGTAGCCGTACCTGTCCCGGTAGTACGGATGCAGGTGGATGGGGATGAAGTGTACGGAGGTGCCGATGTTGCGGGCTTTCAGCTCCTCAATGAACCGGTTCCTCAAGAGCTCAAAGCAGTCGAGATTCAAGCGCAGGACGTAGAGATGCCAGGCATGCTCGACCTCGGGGCGCTCGACCGGGGTTTGAAACTCCGCCAGCGGGGAGAAGGCCGCATTGTAGCGCCGCACGATCTCACGCCGCCGGGCGTGGAAACCCTCGAGCTTCTTCAACTGGTGCAGGCCGATGGCCGCCTGCACGTCCGTCATGTTGCACTTGAAACCGGCACGAACCACCTCGTAGTACCACGAGCCCTCCGAGCTGTACCGTTTCCAGGCATCGCGACTCATCCCGTGCAGCCCCCAAATCCGCGCTTCCTCGATAAGCTCAGGGGGGCCCGTCAGCATGCCACCTTCGCCCGTAGTCAGATTCTTGGTGGCATAAAAGGAGTAGCAACTTAATACGCGCACCTTCGATGCCCCCACGGGGGCGCCGATCATGCGTCTCTTGTACTTCGCAGGCAGCGCATGGGCCGCATCCTCGATCACCTCGAGTCCGTACTCCTCCGCCATCCGCAGCAGAGCCTCCATGTCGCACGCATGCCCATAAAGATGCACGGGCAGGATGGCCTTCACCGGAACGCCCTCGCGCTCCTTCGACAGTCTCTTCAAGGCCTCCTCGACCCGCGCGGCATCTATATTGAGAGTGTCCTGCTCCACGTCAACCAGGATCGGACGCGCGCCCACGTGCTCGATCACGTTCACGCCGGAGCAGAAAGTCATGGGCGTGGTGATGACGGCGTCGCCGGGGCCGATCCCCAAGGTTACCAGCGCCAAGTGCAGCGCCGAAGTACAAGAGTTCGCCGCCAGAGCTGCCGGCGCACCCACAAAGCTGGCGAACTCCCCCTCGAACTGCTTCACCTTGGGACCGGTAGTCAGCCACCCGGAGCGCAAGGTGTCCACCACTTCGGCGATCTCTTCCTCGCCAATGCAGGGTGGAGAAAATGGCAAAAAGCTGTTCCGCATCCTATATCTCTATCTTTCCGTCCCCTCGTCCACAGCGCTACGCACCCACCGGGCGGTTGTGAATCGCGCCAAGAGGGCAGGACCGATCTGGCTTCAATCCCCGTTGAGCGACTGGGCGCTAAGCCCCGGAGCGCGTCCCTCGAGAGCCAAGCCTCGCAACGCCTCAGGCACCCTCTGCTGCTCCGCTGGACGCTTCCCCTCAATATAGAAACGCACCATCCCTTCGGCCTTGGAGAGCATGGGATTCCCCGGCCGCAACCGCTTCATGAACTTTAGCAGGGCGTGGGTAACTGGATTGAAAACCGGCCCCAGCCGAGGATGAAAGACCACGCGCTGGCGCACGGGTTTTGCCATGTACCCCATATGGAGCTTGAACTCATCCACGCTCGCGGGAGCATCAAGAGAATGCAGGCCGTAGAAAATCGTACGAACACCGGGGCGACCTCTCATGGCCTTGGTTACCACGAAGCTCAGGGCGTTGTTGACGTTTACGGTGAGAAACTCCTGGCGACACTGTTGAGAGAGCAAATAGCAGCAATCGCCCATCTGAAACGCTGTGACCGAGGCAGCCAGGGCACCCTCGACCAGCGCTCCCCAAGCCTCAAATCCGGGCAACGTGGCGGCGGACTCACAGCGCCTTCGCCAATCCTCCCGCGAAACGCCCACGTGCCTTCCCTGGCGCTCCAGCGTGTCTTGCTCAAGGGCCCAGCCCTCCCGCGCCAGCAGCTCGAAGGGCACCTGTTCCACGGCGCAATTGCGCAACCCTCGCCGAACGTTTTTGCGAGTCCGTTTGCCCAGATCCTCGAAGTCATAGGTGGGCCTTTCATACACCACGTGGTAGCTCAGGCAACCCAGCGGCGCGTCCGGGGCGGTCGAATATCGCACCGCGATGATGCCCTGCTCGCGCAACAGACTCCTTAGCTCTTCTTCGCTGGGGCGGACAATCCAATGGTAGGGAAACGCCTGAAAAACGCGCGGCCCCTGACTGTGCCAATAGGCGCTGGCCGTACGCACCACCTTCTGGCCCTGGCAGCGCAACCATTCCGCGAAGACATCCGGAGTCATCGCACACCAGCCGTGACGATCCGGAACGTTCCGCTCATGCCGAAGACCCAAGGGCTTGCCCCGGAGGAGCAGGACTCGACTTGACGGCCAGATAGACTTCCTTGCCAGCCACGGACAACCTGCCGCCGCTGGCTTTGAAAACCACACGGCCAACGCCACAAGTGAGGCTGTGAATTCACCTTCGGGAGGCCACTAGGTTCCGTTCCGCGCCAGGAACAAAGATGCTCTCTGCCACATTTGGCTCTCGGGGCGCTTGCGAGCCGCCCAACGAATAATCCGCCGCCCACCGAGGGAGAGCATGGGCTGCAACAGGGGGTTGAGCACGACGCGCTCGCCAAACACTTTACGTTGGTATCCCATGCGCAGTTTGTATCGGTCCAGCAGCACCGTGACAGCCGATTCCGCGCCGTAACAAACACACGCCACCCGGGGCTCGGAGAGTTTCGATTTGGTTACCACAAAGGTCAGGGCATTATTAGGGTTATAAGGCAAATACTCTGTCGCAGAGCTCTCCCATTGGAAGAAGAGCCAACCTTGAACAAAAGCCAGGACCGCAAAGCTCGCCAAGTGCCCCTTGACCCAGGCGCCCCAGACCTCAAAACCCGGCATCTCGCTGGCAGCCTCACAGAACCTGCGCCACTGCGCCTCGGTCATCGACTGCAAGCTTCGGCCTTGGCGCTGAAACGTTTCTTCGTTGAGCCCATGACCGTGTTGAGCCAGGTAAGCAAAATCGAACGGCTCGACTTTGCAGCTCTCAAGCCCCCGCCGGGTGGCAGTGCGCGACTTCTTGTGCAGCGAGCCCAAGTCATAGTCGCGGTCTGTACACACCAGGATGCCGATCTGGTTAGGGCCTTTGTCGAGATCGGTGGGAAAGCGGAGTGCCGCAGCCGGTCCCCCCAGCAGCACTCGAGCCAGTTCCGACCCTGAGGGTGAGACTGCCCTATAGTAAGGCAGGCTCATATAGAGGAAGGGCCGATGCGAGTACCAAAAGCAAGTTTTGGTCTCGATGACCCTCTGGCCCTGCCTCAAAAAGAACTCTGCAAATTGGCCTTCTGTCATGGAGCCACCCGCACGAGTCGCGGATTCCTGCACGGCAATCGGTCATTCCAGCACCTTACGATTTGAGCCGGACCGGCGCGCTTGACCAGAATTTCAGTCTCACCCTTTTGGCAGACCGCACACCCTACGCAATCAGTCTGACCGTCCATGGGGTGCCGTTTGTCGGAATGGGGCTTTTTCTTCGCCGGCGAGGGAACGCAGGAGGTTGCAAAACTCTTGAGCCGCAGCCAGTTTGGAATGATGCTGGACCGCATATGCCCTGCCGAGGGCGCCGAGACGCGCTCGATATGCGTCATTCCGAAACAAGTCCAGAATGGCGCCGGCCAAGGCGCCAGGGTTTTCCGGCTCGAGGCACAAGCCGCAGCCCGCCCGCTGGATCACCTTCCAGGTGTCGGAACCCTCGTCCACGGAAGCGATGATGGGGCGGCCGCTGGCCATGATCGAGTAACACTTCGAGGGCACCGAATCCGTGCCCATGCCCCGTTTCAGCATGATCAGTGAAACATCCGCCGACGCCAGCACCCACGGCAACAATTCGCGCTCCTGGAAAGGGATGAATTGGACATTCCTAAGGCCGGCCCGTTCCACCGACTGCTCCAAGCTGCCCTTAGCAGCCCCGTCCCCCACCAAGACCGTGCGGATGGCTGGCTCCTCATCGAGCAGCCACGCGGCTTCCACGACCTCTTCGAGCCCTTGGGTCAATCCCAGGTTGCCGGCGTACATTACCACAAACCGATCATCCAGCCCCCACTGCGCGGAGAACGCGTTACGGCGGGGAAGAGGACGAATAAAATCCGCATCAATCCAGTCCCAAATAACCGCCAGCTTGGACTCCGGCGTCCCTTTAGACTCCAGCACCCTCTTGTAACCTTCCGACAGCACGCGCACGTAGCCCGCCCGCCGGCAGCACAGGCGTTCCATCCAGTCGATGGCCTTAATCACCGGACGGTGGCGAAACACGCCCAGTTGGACCCCTACCTCAGGGTAGATTTCATGGACCGAGTAAATCATGGGCTTGCGCCGCAGCACACCTAAAGCCACCACAGGCAACAGCACTTCCAGGGCGGGGCTGCTGGCCAGTAACACATCGTACCGGCAAGCGAGGCCCACAAGCGCTGCCAGGACCTGGAAGCAGAAAAACCCTAAAAGCCTTAGGCCCAGCCGGGCCCTGTCCACACTGGGTACCCACACACGGGTGACATCCACGCCCTGGCGCCGCTCGCGTTGCACCAGCCGCCCTCGAAACTCCTTGGCAACCCTTCCCGTCGGGTAGTGGGGAACGGCAGAGATAACAGAGACCTCACACCCCAGGCGGACCAGTTCTTCGCACAGCATCTCGTAGAGCGCCGCGCTGGGCCCCAGGTCGGGGGCGTAGAAGGGCGTAATGACGAGAACCCGCACCGCAATCTAACCGTCCTTCCCGATAATGTAGACCTGCACCACTCCCATCCCCTCCTCAACCGAGGAGGGGAGTCCGAATCCCCCCTCCTTGGTTAAGGAGAGGGCCAGGGGGTGGTGGTTCTTCAAGACGAGAGCAGTTTCACCCTTCATTCCCAGCTATTGCGAGGCGGGTCAAACCCTGCCAACGGCTCCTTACTCCTTTGATCGAGCCAGCGGGCAACACTTTCAGGGTCTTGCAGCTCGCCCCTCAGAGTTGAAAGAATCAAGTCGTGGGTTGCTACGGTGTTGAAGCGGCGGTTGTAGTCTAACCTGGTCGTTTGCCCGGCCAGTTTCAGCAGGAATGGCACCCGGTGATCGATCTTTCCATCCAGTAGAAATGTAAATCGGAACCAGTGATCTGCACTCAGGAGGACAGTTGTCGAGTCCCACACTCCAGCCGTCTCCATGGCCTGCCGCAATTCCCGGAAAGTTTGGTCAACTAGCGCGAGGTTGTCGATGTAAGTTCCTCGTCCACTAGAATCGAAATCGCCCCGGGATCGACTGTAAATGCCCGGCAGGTGTGGAATCGGCCAATGGAGGAGAATCAAATTGAAGTCTGGGTTGGTCGCCACAGGAATAGCGGCTTGGCGAAAGGCCTGATATGTCTTGATACGTCCCAGATCCCCCAGGCGGTTCTGGCTGAGTCCAAACGGGCCTAGGCAGTGAAGTTGATCCAGAAGAGGAAAGGAAGACGGTACAATTGTAATCCGTTTCACCATTCTGGAGAAAAACGGCAAATCGGAATCTGGGTACTGGTTCGGAAAAAATCGGCAGAAGTCAAGGCTGCTGCCGATTATCCTGTCGTAGGGGTTGGACCAACCAACGACCGCTGTCTTGTAACCAAGGTCTCGCGCTCGAGAGAACACGTTCGCCGTATTCCTCCAGTTCACGGTCTGCTCATCCCCTTCATAGGTGAGCAATAAGTCTCTAGTGCCTTGTGGCTTCGCACTGGTCACGATTCTTCCGTTTATTAAGGAAGGCATCGACAAAAGCGTTTCTCCTGCGGGCGGGAATGCGTTCGAAGCCCATAAGGACTCGTCGCGCAGGCGGTCAATCTCCGGAAGCCTAAGCCCCGTAGGACGGTCAATAAACGTCAGCCGTTCATCCATCTCGTCAAAGATGATCCACAGAACGCGTCGGCGCGACGGGGGGGGGGTGCTGGGAGAGGGCGTTGGCGGGTCGGTCCCTGACCAGATTGCCGATCTTTCGGCGAACCACCGCGTGAGAACTCCTCCGAAAGTGAAAAAGGTGAAAGGGAACAGGAGCAGCACGAGGAGAGCGAGGGCTGGGATGATGCGGCGGCGCCAACGGACCACAACACAGGCGCATACTGTCACGATGATTCCGCACACGATTATCAGCTCGGTTTTGGTCAGGTGAGTTAGCAGTTGATTCGAGTCGAGACTTGAGAACTGTAGTCTTACTATGTTCAAAGGAACAACGAGAAGGAGGACGAAAGCCCACCTTGACACTTCCAATACGAACCGCCGCTGCGATAGTCTGGCCAAGGTGTAAAAGCCCCAGAAAGCCAACCCCAGTAGAAGTACATCGGCGATTACGGCAAGGTTGTCAGCAGTGTCTGGCTGCTGTCGATAGAACGGATCCTCACGATAACCATGCCAGTAGAATACAAAACATAGGTTTGCCAGAGAGAGTGATATAGCCAAATGCTTAGGCCGTATCATTGCCTGCTCGCTTTCGAAGGAGGTATATCCAGCGCTTGCTCTGCCCTAAACGCCGCGACTCGAGACATTCAAAACGACCTGAGAAAGCAGCTTCGAAAACCTGCCGATTCAGCCCTTGAAACAGACTGTCGCGCCCACGCGTGATGCATCGGAACATAGCATCTTCTGGACCAACATACTCAATGATCAAAAGCTGCGAAGTAAGCATTGATGCCAGTTCCGCTATTTCGGCTAGAGGTATCCGTTCGCTGACCAGGAGATGGTGAACTAGAGCCAGCATGAACACGGCGTCGAACCTGCCCGAGGCGCGATCAAGAAAGGATAGGCACTCGCGATTACGCCAACCCACGGAGGGACTTGGCCGAGCAATATTGATGACGAGCGGCAGGATATCGAGTTTTTCGCGAGTTGCCATTCGCCATACTTGCCCAACCACTACGGGGTCTGAGTCGATCGCAACCACGCTGGCTCCGCGGCGCGCTGCGAGCGCACTGAAATGGCCGGTGTTACAGCCAATATCCAGAACACTTCGGGGCTTGCATTCGCTAACAGCTTTCTCCACAAAAGCCTGCTTCGCCATGAAGTCTTCCGGGGGGTAGCTGCAGTGGGATTCCATATAGTTCGCCCAATGGGATTCCCGGTTATTCGCTGGGACGAGTCGGCTCAATCGTCTTCTCAGGCGATTGAGCAACGAGCCCAAGACGTAGCGTGCTTGCTCGGGGTCTTTCACAAGATGCGGACGGTAAATGGATTGGTCCTCGGCTTTGTGACGTCCTGCGAGCCAAGACGGAAGGCTTACTAAGGAGAGGAAAGGCGGACGCAGTCTCTGTAAAGCACTGCAAAGGCGGTAAACCTCTTCTGGCTCGAGTCCGTCGCGCCGGCTGAGCAGCGATTGCTCCAACGGAACTCCAAATTCCTTGTTTACGAGGAGGGGTAGCAGGAAGGTTCGCACAAACTGTGCATAGGCCAGCCAGATTGGGTCCCGAGGTTCGCGACCTTCCACAGACAGCACATCGACGAAGACAGGTGAGCTTCCCCGAAAGAGAATATTGTAGGGAGTTGCGTCTTTGACGCCAAGACATTCCGGAAGCAGGCCTGTGGCCAGATCGAGAGTTAGCTGCCCCGCGGCTTGCAGCATTTCGGGAGGCCACTCATAGGGATAGCTGGGAAAGGGGATTCGTTCGTGCTCTGCGATGCCCCCCACGTCAATACCTCGGGCTTGCCTGGATACCTCCGGGTCCTGAAGTATTTCCACCTTCTCAGAATCTGAAAGCAATCGGGTTCGAACCAGCTTGCCGGAAGATAGGAGTTTCTTCCCTTGTTTTGAGGCCAGAAACGTTAGCAAGTCGTGGATTGCGACTTTGCTGATGACACGGAAAATCCCGAAATCGTGCAGGATCAAGGTTCCAGCAGGATCTCGAAAGGACGGATTGAAATCTTGCGGCAGCCCGGAGACGCTTTCATCAATCACCGCCCACCCCGTCTTCCTTCTTTGCCTTATCGCCTTTTCCAACTAAACGTGTTATGAATTTCCTGAAATAATAGGCTGCGCCGATTAACAAGGAAACGGCGATTTGCCAAATCAGGAGGGCTGACCCCGGATCAGTGTAGGCGTAAGCGGGTTTCTCACAAGCTATGAGCACCGTTAGTGCAAACACCAGGACACCGATTATCCGCCGCATTATGCGGAGCGTCTTACACTGAAATCCAGTGGAGTGGGCTCCATTGCGCTTGCAAAACGCAGAAGCCCTGTCGTGATGAGAATTTATTTTGTCCATCCTTTGAGCACCCCCATGTATGGGCTTACTGATGTCCGCTCCAAGACATTCCTCATCGCCCGGAGGCAAGTACTCCTCCGGTCTGGAAACCGGGGGCTGTATTACAAAATCTGACGGCGGGCTTCCTGACTTGCTCGGAGGGATAAAAAACGTCCGTGAGTAATCCAGCGCGAGGATTCCTTCTCAATCCAGACCGGCTTGGTTGAACAAGCCCCCTGTGCCGAACCTCGCCCCAAGCTCCACCACATCTCTTATAGCGCACTCATAAATCTCCTGTCAACCTGAACCCCCAATCCAGAATCCGCACCCGCATGTCAGTTCTGCCTCGTTCGCGCTTACTCACTTCCTGTTTCCGAGCTCGCCACGACCCGCCGCTTGATTAACCTTGCCGGATTGCCGCCGACTACAGTCCACTCGGGGACGTCACGGTAAACGGAGGCCGTCGCCCCAATCACCGCCCCTTCGCCGATCCTGACGCCAGGGCCGATGAACGCTCGGGCTCCGACCCAAGCGTTGTCGCCGACCTCGATCGCTTTCATAATCAGCCTGAGGTCAGGATCTGTGTAGTCGTGCGAGGCAGTGCACAGGAACGCGTACTGCGACACGATCACCCGGGCGCCGAGTTTGACCGGCGCGACGCTGTAGCAGTCCACGTCATTGCCCATACAACTGTGGCTCCCCATGGTCAAATTCCAGGGGGCCCAGATTCGACAACGCGGGTAGGGCCTGGCGCCCACACCGATGCGCGCCCCGAAGCAGCGGAGTAGAAAGCGCCGCCAAGAGTGGAGCAGGACGGGGGAGGGGCGATACAATAGGAGCCACACGGTGTTCCAGAAGGCCCGCGCCATCTTGTTGCGCAGAGACAGTGGATGGCCGTAGACGTTCGTCATCTTGATTGCCTTACTATCCCATGTCCCAACTCTAGCGTCAATTATGAACGGAGGCTCTAGCCCCTCCTCCCGGCGCGCGCAACACGGAATGATATGCTTCTTCATATTGTCGCGCGATCTGTTCCCAGGATAGTTGCTCTATGATTCTTTCACGGGCGCCTATTACCCTTTGGGCGGCTTCCTGCCCGTTCTCCAGGATCCCATCGATGGCCTGCGCCAGCTTCGGCGCATCGCCGTAAGGAACAACGAACGCCGCCCCGAAGCTGGTGAGAAGCTGGGCACACGCGCTGCCCTCCGAGGTGATCGTCGGCACGCCGCACATGGCTGCTTCAAAAGGGACCATCCCAAACGACTCTGAGCTTCCCGCACAGACCACGACGTCACTGTCCACGTAGGCCTGGAGCTTCTGCTCCCCCTCCAGGGCGCCAGTAAACATTACCAAGTCCGCCAGGTTCAACTGCTTCACCAAGGCCAGAAGTTTCGCCCTGTAGCCATCGTCCGGCCCAATAATCACCAGCCGGCTCTCCCCGCGAAAGCGGCTGCACGCAAAGGCCCGCACCAAGTGCTCGATTCCCTTCTGGGCATGCACGCGGCCAAGGTACGTGACGACCTTGGGCTCAGCGATCCCATGTCGCCGTCTGAAGCCACCCTTCTCCGGCAGCTTCGCGTACTCAGCGACATTGATCCCGTTTGGGATGACCACAACCTCCAGGCCGGGTTTAATAAAGCCCTTATAATCCGAGACTTCTCGGGCCGATGAGGCGATGAACAAGGCACACCCCCACAGAATCCGCTCGCCAAATAACAGGTCATAAGTATGCTTGGCGAGCAAGCTGGAAGAGATCGGCCTCATCGCCCCCCGCCCTTGGATGACATAGGGAACGTTATATTTACGACAGAAGTAGCTCGCCGCGATAACATCAAACGCGCGCAGACCCTCCAAGTGGACAACGTCGTAGTTCTTCAGCTCCTGCTTAAAGAAACCGACCATGCCCGGAGAAACAAATAGACCAAGGGAATGGAGTCCCAACGACATCAACCAGTACGTATTGAAGTAGATAACGTCAGCGCCTTCGTACAAAACTCGCCGGGTCTGGGGAAACAGTTTCTCGTGCTTGCTGGCAAGGTTGGTGCAGACCACGGTGACCGCATGACCTCTGGCGATTAAAGCCTTTGTAAGGTAATAGGCGTTGAGTGTGGGGCCACCAAGCCCCGTCGCAGGCGGGAACCCCAAGGTGCAGTAGCAAATCTTCATGGCCCGCTTCCAATTTCTAATTTCTGCCCTCCGGCTTCCCCTTGCCTGCGTGTCTCTGTGGTTCCTCTTCACCACTGAGGCACCGAGACACTGAAAAGCAGGATTCAGGATTCAGGAAGAGCCTTTATTGACTCGGGGATCCTGGCTCCTCGATCCTGCTTTTGAATTCTCTGCGCCTCCGTGTCTCTGTGGTTGTTCTGCTCGCAGCTTGCTTCGCAGACGCGACTCAGGAACGACATGCCTCAGCCCCGGAATCGAGTTGTAGCAGTTCCGCCAGTCTCCTGCGCAGGGCTTCCTCCGTGAAGTTCTCCATCGCCCACTTGCGCCCTGCCGCCCCCATGCCGCCCGCCAGCCCCGCGTCGCCGAGGAGCGTAATGACGCCATGCGCGACCTCGTCCACCGAGAGTGGATCCACCAGGAGCCCGGTCTTTCCGTCCAGAAGTGCCTCGGCAGCCCCCCCTCCAATGCTTCCGACTACAGGTTTGCCCGCCAAGGCAGCCTCGACGTAGACTCTTCCAAACCCTTCCCCTTCCCAATTCCCGTTTCTCACCGCGGCCTTGCTTGGCAGAACAAATACATCACAGGAGCGATAGTATCTGGCCAGCTGCCCATCGGAAACGCAGCCCGCAAAAGTTACATGGCTCTCCAGTTGCTGTTCAGCCGTGAGCTTCTCCAAGCGCGGTCGGTCGTCACCGTCGCCGACGATCACGTACGTTACGTTCGGCACGCGCCTTAGAACCACAGACAGGGCGCGGATGACCGTGTCGAAACCCTTATACGCATGGGCCGTTGCCAAATTGCCCACGGAAAGCAGAATGCTTCCTTTGTTACCAAGGCTCGCTTCCGACGCTCCAGTGCGCGGGGCGGCGGTCAGCAATCTCTCGAAGTCACTCGGTACCGCATTATGAAGGATAGACACTCTCCCTCGAGGAATTCCCTGCACCTCCGAAAGCTTCTCGGCTGTGAACCGACTGATGGGAAGCACCAGGTTCGCTTGCCTCAAGGCAATTCGCTTGAGGAGAGGCACTCGGCCCCAAACCTCCCTGCCGTGACACACCACCCAGAAAGGGGTTCTATAGACAAAGCGCATCACTGCGGCGACCAGAGCCAAGCTCACATGGTTGCACACAATCAGGTCGTATTTGTTGCGGGCAAGAGCCAGTGCCTTCCTGGCAAACTCGACCTTTGCACCAGCCGTCAATCGGTCGCTCACGGGCCCCAGCAACCGAAAGCGCGGGTGGAAATCAGAAGGGTCACCGCCGCCCAATAGAGCCAGAACATGGACGTTTTCCGGCCCAAGCAGGTCTGCCAATGCTGACGCGAAGGTGTAGGTGTAACGGGCAATTCCACCCCGCGTGTATATATCCGTGGCAAGGATCAGCGCCTTCATCGAACGACCGCCATCACCGCGCCTAAGCAGAAACTAGAAAATGGAAAACAGAAACTGGGACGTCTCAGGCTTACGTTCCAGTTTCCGATTTCCAGTTTCTCCTCTCTGCCTTCTCTGTGCCTCCGTGTCTCTGTGCTTCTTCTTCACCACTGAGGCACCGAGACACTGAGAAAAAAACTACAAAACAAGTCTCCAGTTTCCAATTTCCAGTTTCTAATTTCTACTTTCTGCTTTCTGCCTTCTTTGTGCCTCCGTGTCTCTGTGGTTCTTCTTCACCCTCTAGGCGCGGCCCGGTCTAGGATCGTTGCTGCGCGCGATGCCGCCCGAGGCGGGCCATAGATTATCAGGGCAACGATCTGGATAATAACGAAAGTCCGAATCACTACGGTCGAATAACCGAAGAAGTCGGGCTCCCAATTCGCCGCCGCAAAGAATATGCAGCAATAAATGAACAAGTTACGCTTCGACGGGCACGATTTGACGGGATTCGTCAGCCATTGCACCACAAGTCCTACAAGGAACATTCCCACCAGGACTCCTGGGATGCCATACTCGAGAGTGTAAAGATCGCCTGGAATCGTGACGGCGGAGGAACCGAACCTTCCTCCGCCCAGAAGCTTCGTCAGACGCAAACCCTTGTCATCGACGGGCTTGCCAGGCCACAGCAATCGGGGAACGAAAGGATAGAAAGGGATCATCCACAGGCGCTCGTCCCCCTCGAGCAGGTAAGAACGGCTCTCATAGGCCTTCAGTAACGCGACCTGCTGGAGCATATTGGCCCGGTTCACCGAGGAGGACCATCCAGACTTCACCCACTCGCCCGCAGTCCCCCCCTGGCCAGCGGCTTGGCTGGCTGCCCCCTGCATCGCCTCGGTGGCAACGTTCAAGCTGGTGACAGAGTCGGTCGCTTTCGGGCGCACAATGAAGCGGTATTGGTTCATCAGGGGGTAAATGGCCATGAGGCCCAGGATTGCAAGAGCGAACCAGCGTATTTTCAGTTTCCTTCCTGCCATAGAGGAAACCAGGGCGACTGCCAAGAGGTTTTCGACCACCGGACGCTTCATACCGGAGATCAGCCCCCAAAAGCACTCTGAGCCGAGCACGGTCCAAAACAGCGCAGCTCTCACCTTGTCCGCGGGGTGATAGTACATCTCGATGATGAAGACGATGAGCGCGTAGAACCCAAGGTCGGCGATGACGATCCAAACTTGCACCTCTGCAAGGTGAGCACGGGTAGCAACCGGTGACTGTACGTACGAGAACCAGCCCGACCCAAGCATGTAAACCTTGGCCGCAAACCCGGCGAGGTAAAGGCAGCCGCCAAAGGCCAAAGTGACGTAGCGGGGGGCCGACCCCGGCAGCGATCCAAGATCCAGGGCCGCCGGCGCCTGTTTTCTCGAGCGCGCGATTCCCGAGCCCAGCCAAAAACCAACCATCCCCACAATCACAATCTCAAGCGCCGGATGAAAGAGGGAGGTGTCGCCGCGAAGTTGTGGGGGCAACGCGGCGGGGTCGAGAAAGCAGACGAGGGGCGCTGCTCCGAACATCAAAAACGCAACAACCGTCATGAACACGGGGATTTCGAACAGACTTTGAAAACCTGCGCTCACCCTTGAGACCACAAAGAAAGCGCAGGCAACCCCAAAGAACCCTGCCAAACTCGCAAACTTTTCCAACTCATAACCCGTTCCGCCCGCTACGAGGGTCGCTCCCCAAACCGTGGCCGTAAGGGCCAGCGCAACGAGCAACAAGACATGCAAGAACCAGATTTTGGCGCCAGGGTCAATGGGCCGCTTAATCGTGGCACTATACGGCTGGCCAGGCATTACGCTCACTGCTCCCTCCTCGAGGCGCCGAGCCTCTCCGTCGGTCGGCAAGCTCCCCCTGTAAATCGCAAGATGTCAAACATTCTTTTGAGCCCAGGTTCATAGGTGTGCCCCTGCTTGGCACGCGCATAGGAGCGGTCGCAAATCCCCGCCCGTTCCTCACGACGGCCGAGGTAATGGCCAACTCTTTCATTAAGCTCCTGGCCTGTTCGGTAGGTTACAATCTCGCGCTCTGCTTCGAGGTGTTCGAGCAGAGCGTGCTTGCCGTGCGCGAGTTGAAAGGCTCCGCAGCCCGGGGCCCAGGAAAACTGACTGCTGTAGCTAGCGTCGCACAACGAACCTCAAGGCCTCCAAGACTCCGTTCACGCACCGGCCCAATCCGAACTCTTGAACTACCTCCGTCGCCCGCTTGGCCATTGCCCGGCGAATCCCAGGGTCACCTACCAATCTACGGACTGCCTCGGAAAGCGCCTCAGTGTCGCCGGCGGCGTAAACAATTCCCGTCTCCCCTTCCCTTACCAGGCCCCCGGGCCCCCAGACACCCGTCCTGTTGCTTGCGATTACAGGCAAGCCCGAGGCCATGGCTTCGTTCGTCACGAGCGGCATGGGGTCGTGCCAGGAAGGAAGGACAAAGATATCCGACACGGCGTAGAGATCCGGCAGTTCGGTTTGGTTCTTGAACCCGAGCAAGAACGCATGCTTTACACCCCCGCTGGCAATTTCCGTTTCAAGGTGTGGCCGGAGTTCACCATCGCCCACCCAGGCAGCACCCAAATTGGGGAAGGCAGGCTGGAGCTCCTTCAGCGCACAAAGAATGTCGAAGGGCCTTTTCCGGGGAATGAGCTTGCCTACGAAGAGCAGTAGGACGACGTCAGCAGGGATCCCATAGCGGCCCCTAAGCTCACCCTTGCGACGGCGCGCCAATTCCGCCCTCTGCATAAAGTACTCATTATCGACCGCCAAGGGCGCAAGAAAGAACTTGTCGTTACCTACCCCGTAGCTCTCGTAAAACATCCGGTTGAACGGGCCCGTGACCAGGAAAGCCTGTATGTTCCGAAAGAGCGTTCTCAAAACCGCTTTCTTTACATGCGCTTTAAGCCAACGCAGGTCCTTCTCGTAGATGTAATTTGAGTCGCTCGTAATCATGCAGGGCATGTTTCTCGATCGCGCGGCCATGATAGCTAGCCAAGCGGAGACCTCCCCCCAGCCATAGACAAGCACAGCATCGTAGCGCCCACGCCTCAATTCGGCCACGATTCCGGGACTGGCCGAAGACCAGAACCCGCCCGGCGCACCCCGCCAAAGGTTCATCAGAGTCTTGAACTTGTACCCGTCTAAAACAGGCGTGTCCCACGCGACCGTGATCCCAAACTCCCGATCTTTCGCCGGCAAGCTTCCCGCCAGACTGGAGTAGAGCACCGTGAGATCGATCTCGGCTTGCTGGGCGAGCTGGCGGAAAAGCGGCGAGAAATACTGCACGGGGTGGCAAAGAACGATCGCCAAGCGGAAGGGGCGGCTGCCCTCGCCACGACCCATTGCCTCCTTCTGAGTGCCCGCCTTTACGGGCAGGCTTCCCCGCACAAATCCCCCAACTTACCCCTACTTAAACCGGAATTCCGAAGTTAGATTGGTCTGTCATCCTGAGCCCGCCGTGCTTTTCGGCGGGCGAAGGATCTCTGCAGTTGTCTATCGCGCTCAGCAGCCAGCGACGAACTGCAGGGATGCTTCGCTCCGCTCAGAGCTTGTGACTTTTTTGAATGTGCTTGCAAACCGGGACTGAAAGCAAAAGACTTAAGTGCCTCAAAAAGGCCTACAAATCAAAAAAGTCACAAACTCTCAGCATGACAGCACTCACCCTCAGGGTGTGGCGCTGGACGGCCCCCCCCCCGGGCGGTGGTCTCTAGCTGCACCCCTCTGTTCAACCTCAGTTGGTGTTTAACCACCTTCGCGGACCGGGTTTCAAGGGGGAGCCGTCGCCTCGCGAGACCTCGAGATCCGTGCCACACACGGAGGCTCCAGTCTCTTCCGGAGAAAAACGCGCTTCGCTATGGGGAAACACAATCTCCAGCATGCGGCCCAGCCGCTTTTCGTAAGTGTGCTCCCTATGGGCACGGGCGTACCCACGATCGGCGATCCCCTGCCGCTCTTCGGGCTGCGCCAGGTAGTAGTCCACCTTCTCCTTTAGCTCCTGGCGGGTGCGGAAGGTGACCACTTCGCGCTCGGGCTCAAAGAGCTCCGGGAGGGCGGGATTCCAGTCCGTGATCACGAAAGCCCCGCAACCCGTTGCCTCAAAGAGGCGCTGGTTCACAGCCTGGATTTCCGCGTAGAACATGGTGTTCAGAACGATCTTGGCGGCACTGAAGGCTTTCGCCTTCTCGCCCTCGGCCACATATATGCCCGGATAGTGCGCCCGAAGCGGTGAATCCAGGTAGCGCGGGTAATCGAGGCCCCATATCTTCAAGTCATACTCATTAAATATCTCAAGAACTCGAGCGCGGTAATAGTACATATTTGAGGCGGTGCACAAGTCGCAGCCGTATTTGCGCCGATCAGCTTCGCTGAGCTGCACCCGGCGATGCCATACCGGCTGGCAGGCTTCGGGCAGATAGTGGGCATTCAATCCCAATTTGGCTCGAAATGTCTCCACCATATAGCGGTCTTTGAAGAACCATGCGTCCAGATCGCTCGCCAGGAGATACTGTCGCCACAGATTCGCTAGGTGGTCCGGAAACCACACCACGAGCTTTGCCTCGGAGGCATGCCTCATCTCATGGATGATCTGTGGCGTAATGTTGCCAGTGGTGATAACCACCAGGTTTGGCTGGAAGGCCTCGATGGCTCGAACCACCCCCCTTTGATCTCTCCTTTCGATCCAAGGAAAGGCTCTTTCCAAAATGCTCCAAGTCCTTGTCCAACCCACGTTCAACCAACGGTACCTGTGAGTGTCTTTGACCGGAAGAACCGCGTGGCCCATTCTTTTCAGCGTCTCGGCGATGTTCCTCGCAAAGGAATCGCCATAGAAACTACCGGCAACAAGAATTCGCATCAGCTCCCCTTTCTGGACTCAGCCGCTCCGGCTCTTCTCATCTCCCCGGACGGGTTCGGCATGCGCGTTTTCAGATTGTGCGGCATTCAAACCCTTCCAGCATCCGTTAGGTAGGTTTTTGAAGCACTACCAAAACCAGCCGCCTGATCATGGGGTACTGAAGTCGCTTCCAGAATCACCCGGAAAAGAAGTGCAAGTTGCGATAGAGTCGGTGTGAAAAGTTGTTCCGGCGAGTAGCCGCTTGCACCGCCTCAAGGCTTGGGGCACTGTGTATTTCAATGGCGATCGTTCGAACGTGCTCGAGCCAGCTATCCTGCGCTGTTGAGAACAAGGCACGTTCGGCATCCTCGATGTCGATCTTCAGAATGTCTACCTGGGAAATGCCTTGAGTTTGCATGAGGTCCGGCATCGAAATACCCTGGCAATCGTTGTTTCCGTCCCACTCATGAACGGAAACGGCGTCGCGTGCCCCCGGGTGTTTTAGGCTCAGGCGCCCAGTTTCCGACCACAATGCCGCACACAGCAAGCACACGCGATCGCCATAAGGCCGGCAATTGATCTCCAACACGCGGAAGTTCTCCAGGTCAGGTTCAAGGGCAATCACACGAGCTTCAGGAAACTTGCTCAAGTACCAAGCCGTGCTGTCCCCTATATTCGCCCCGGCATCAACGATGACGCGGACGGGGGAACTCGGGAGGCAATGCCCGTAGGCTTGGCGAACCGTCGAATAAACCACCTCTTCGAGGTCGGTTGATCCTGGCCGGACGTAGAGGGGATGCTGCAGCGTTGGTATAGTGAGTCTCTCGAGCCTATCGGCGACCCAGGGTCCACTTCGAGATAAGGCACGCAAGCGGCGGAATTCTGTAAAACCGAGTATCGATAGACAGAAGCCGGCGTCAAGCATCTTGGCAAGGGGATGGTAAGCGCGACTGGGCAAAAGGGAGCGAACGGCTCGGCGCATCCGTTCGCCGTTCGACATGCCCGGAGCAATTGTCGATGACATCAAGGTATGAGATCCTCAGCCCGACAAGATCAAGTTCCTGCCGCAGTGCCAGTTACCGGAAGCCGCCCCGTGGAGCCGCGCAAGAGCTCGTGCAAGGCGAAGCGGAGCCGCACGCGATACAGCACAAGCGTAAAGATGAGGCTGGTGGTGTAGGCCAGCGTAGAGGCGACGGCGGCGCCAAGAAATCCAAGTCGGGGGAGCAACACATATAAGCCCAAGCAGGTTAAAACGACACCCAGTCCTTCCGAGTACGAAGGCAGGGCGGGCTCGTTGAGAGAGCGGGCTCCGTCATAGAGAACCCGGCTAAGCCCCATCACCACAGCTCCTGGCAGGAGTATCCTGCAGGCAAGGACGGAGCCCTTGAAGTTCGCGCCAAACGCAAAAGGAATAAGCCAGGGGACCAACACGAAAAGCGCGGAGCAGCCCAGGAGCAGCCAGACTAGCGAGGACCGGAATGAGTTCGCAATCACGATCCTGGCACGAGCCGGCCCCACATTCGACCCTGTGGCCAACGTGACCATGGCAGAGGCCTCAGGAAAAAAACTCAGGGCCGTGGAGACCGTGACCGCCACCGCGTATAAACCGAGATCGCGGGGAGCGACGAAGATGGACAAAAGAAGCTGATCGAGCCGCTGATTGACGTAGTAAGTGACGTTGGAAAGCTGCGATTTCCATCCATAACTCAGGAGGTCCTTGAACGCCTGCCCGGTGATGGCGAAGTGCACAGGCTGTTTCGCAAACAGCAATGCGTAGCCACCAAGAAAAGCGAGCACCACACCCAGAATCTGAACGCCCACAACATTCTTGAGGCTGGGCCTTTTGAAGAGAAACAGTCCACCCAAGCCCAGCGCGTAGGTCAAAGATGGAATCACCCTAATGAAGTTAAAGGAAAGAAGATCGAGCTTTCCCTGCAAAAGGTTAGCGGGATACCCACCCAACATGAGCGCTGGAGCGAAGAGCAGAAATACCAAGCCAAGGTGGACTACACCAGGCGAGTACCCTCTGAGGGCAAGTGGAACAGCGATGAGCCCTACCAGGATCACACAGAGTGATTGCAGCAACCCGGTGACTGTCATTGCCGTGCAAATCTCCGAGGCGTCGTAACGCCTTCTACCGGTATAAAAAACAATTGATTGGTTGATCCCCAGGGAGCCCAGGAAAATAAGCACAGAAGGCCATAAGGTCAGGGCCGCAAGTTCGCCCCGCCCTCGCGGGCCCAGTAGCCGTGCCGACGCCACGCCACTCAAAACGTTCAGCCCAAGCATGCCGACTTGCGCGAGGAGTGTTGAGATGAAATTGCGCGAGTAGGTGGAAGAAAAATCAGCCTGACTTTTCCCATTCGAAGCAGCCGCTTGCGTCAGATTCGTCTCAATCATAGCTGCCGCTCAAAACCCTCGCCACATCCTGTGAAGTACCCAGTGCAGCTCATGGCTTGTCGGCCACTGCGAATATTGCCGCGGTAAAGATCCGCCGCAGATCATCTCTGCGCCGGAAGGCAGCTAAGAGCATTGACTGCCAGTCGCCAAAAAATCTGACTGAACAGGAATGATAGAGTTCGACTTCGACTTCGAAGCTTCACATGCTCTTCGAGAATTGATCGAACCACTTTGGCAGCGAGCAGATCCTCGAGCATGCCGGCATTCGAGTCTATGAAGTCAACGGTCTGCTTATTCGCAAACCACTCGGGGTAACGTGCGTAGTGCACGCCTTTCCGGAGGTCCTTTTCAAAAGGAAAACCCAGTAACCCTGGCTCGTTCTGCGCTATCGCAAAACGATGCCAGCTCGAGCCGGATTTGAACTTCTGCGGCAAATTCGTTACACTCTCGACCCAATCCCGGTCAATAAACGGCGCGCGCCAACTAAAGCGGCCTGAGTACAGTTTTAGGCCATTGGATATGAAGGTACGGACTGTCTGCTCGAGGAAGAACCTGCTAAAACCTTCCAGGAAGGCGTTATGGCAAAGCGCTGTTAGCCTGGCGACGCGCCTTTGATAGCCCGAAGGACCCAGTTCGTTTCTCAGCTCTTCACACGTGCCCGCCAGCTCAGCATCTCGAAACGGGCGCTGCTCTTTTCGGACGATCGTTTTGAGCTTGAGTCTCCAACACCAGGGAACTGCCAGAGATGGGAATAGGTTGGCGACCCTGGCGATGGCGCCGTAGTCCGTGTGGATGGAACGGGCGAACTCACCGTTTGACCCCACAAAGAAATTGCTGCCAAGGGGGAAATGGGACTTGCGGGGGTAGATGTAAGTGTGCCAATTCTCGGCGGTTTTTGTTCCACCTGTAAGCTTGACGATTTCCAAACCACTTGCGAAGTAATCGTCCAATTCTAAAGAAACAGTTTCCAGGGACAGGCCAAAAAACCGGGCAATCTTCCTGGAAATGACGACATCCGTCGTGTCCTCAAAGCCCATGGAGAGCAACAGGGGTTTAACTCCTAGACGAAGCAGCGCGCTCAATATGACCCTGGAGTCGAATCCACCTGACATCGATAACACATTCACATTGCCAAGCCAGCGCCCGCAGCTCGAGTTAAACCTCTCCAAAGCTTCTTCGGGGGTTGATTTCCCCCGGGTATGAATTTCGGCCCAGGACAGAGACTTGCGCGTAAGAGTTCCATTAGAGTGGACAAGAACTGTTGCCGGGGGCACCCGCCGGATCTCAGGGTGCAGCGTGTCGTCCTCGAGAACATGCTGGAGGCAAGCCAAATCGGCCAAAGCGGAGAAGTTGTACTTCCATTTCAAGCCCGACTTCTCGAGGACCTCGAAAACCGTTTCCCCGTGATAGAAGTTTGACCCGATATGGGCATAGAAGTATTGACAGACCCCATAATATGAAGATACGATAACTGTCCGGTTTTCGCCCTCGATGACAATGATGTATTCGCCCTCCAAGTGGAGCAAGTCCTCGAGGCGATTTTTCTCGAATGCGGCCCCGATTTCATCCCTGGTCTTCGAAAGGTATCCGATCGTTCTTATTCTCATGGCTCTGATCTGTCCGCAACTGGGGGGTGGATCGCCTCTTCTTCCTAGTTCGGGTTCGCCATGCAGGTGTAGTTGAACGTGATGGTGCCCGACGTGTGCACGTTGGCGGTGACGCCGGCAGTCGTGCTCGTAACCCAGTAGGCCCCCACCGAAGCCGGATCGCTGGTTGGGGTCAGAGTGCAGATTGGCGCGTGCTGAAACGCCACGGAAAAGCCGACTGTGGCACTGGTATTGGACGAGACGGCAACCGTCCCCTGAACGTCGGATGATTTGCTTCCAATGTGACCGGGAGTTATGAAACCCCCAGTGGCGACAGAAACGTTGTCTCCCAGATTGTACGCTCCGCCCACACTGTTTACGGTCAGCGTCCAATTCTTCTTGCCCTCATCGTATTCGAGATAGTCTGAGCCACCTGACGCCGGACGGACGCTCACGGGGTAGACTACTCCTGTTGATCCCCACGTCTGGCCATCAAAGGTGAGGCCATAAACACTCGGCCCGTAACCGTAACCCTCAACTAGGCTTGTCCAGGGCCCCCAAACAGACACGGCGTTATATGGCGGATATAGGTTCCCGCCATTACCTCGATAGAGTGTCGTGGGCGCAAGGTTTTGAATCCACATGCCTGTGGTTCCAGCACCAGGGACGCCGTAAAACATTACGTGGGGGCCGTTCGGGTTTCCCCCCGGCCACCACGAACGGTTAAGCCAAGAGCCTGTTGACGAATGACTGGCTGGATGTTGCGGCAGTTCAACCGCGTCTCCGTTCGCCCAGTTCACTGAATTGGGCATCAACGTAAAGACGTTCGCGGCTATGCCACCAGCCGATTGGACAGAAGTTACTTGCGCTCCAGGATAGAGCACATAAGCGCAACCAGACGAAGGGATACAAGCCGTACCGATGGTCGATGTAAGGGGCTGCCAGAACCCCTGCCCGACAATCGAAGCGGCCAGTGATGTACTGCTGCTGGAGTAAAGGACGGGAAACGCTTGGCGAAGCGCCGTTCCCTTCGTCGTTGCCGCTGGCACGGTGTCTGCGGTCAGTTCCAAGAAATAGCCCGACAAACCGCCAGACGCAACTATGGCCCCGGTCGAATGCGGAGCGGCGAAGGTTGCCGTAATCGTGCAACTTGCGCCCGGACAAGAACCACTCCCCACCGCACTGGGAATGACGGTTTCATAAGCGCTGCCGTCGCAAATGACTAAGACCGTGGAGGTCGTGATTCCCGAAGTGCTGGCGACCGTGACCGTCCGTGAGCCAGGCGCTGCGATTGCCGCCGTGGTGGTAGTATTGACCGTCGAGACCGGCCAGGAGGTTCCCGATCCTGTGAAGGTGACCGGAGTCCTTCCGGGACCGTTTATGGCGGTGATCGTCCCCGTAGAATAAGCCTTTGTTACGTCAATCAGGTAGCGCCCCGCGCCCTGTGTGCCTGCTCCGGCTGTCGGATTGAACGTGAGGCTCATAGCTCCCGCTAAACCTCCCGACGTGATAGTGCCCTGATACGCCGCGTTGCCCTGCAAGACCCAAATATCGACGCCCTCCGCCCCCTCTTCACCTTGCGTGGCCCACCCGCCGTAGAAGTTGTCAATGGCATACACGGGGAAGGAATCGCCGACCGAATACTGGTTGGTGATAAATCTGTTTCCCGGGTCACCGGGAGTGTAGTTATTTACGATTGCCCAAATCGCTTCGGCTCCCGATTTCTTGTAGTACGGTGGGACAACACCGCCATTGTCAAGGCAAAACCCACCATCAAGGTTGTTCATAACCAGGCTGAAGACTGTACGGGCCTGAACACTGGTTGAGTACGGATTATAGACGTTATCAACCCACTGGTGCCACGCTCCAGCACTTCCGTTGCCTCGTGCGTTGATTGCAGTTTGCACATCGCCGCTGCGAAAGTCCAGGACTTGGACGTTCGAGCTGGTTGTCCCTCGATTAAAGCTGCCTCCACCAATTTGGCTCCCCGGCACCTGCTCGGTCGCCGGGTAAGAGCCCGGCACGACAACCTGGCAGGGAGTTGAAGTACCACAGGCCGCAATCGCGGAGGCAATTCCTGTGGTCCTCTTGTTTCCGAACTGGTCGGCAAAGTAGGCGCCGTTCAGCCCCTTGAAAATCGACCCCCCGGCCGAATCCAGAGTGGTTGGTGGTGAGAAAAAACTCCGGACATCATTCACCGCCGTAATCGTCGAAGCGTTCGTTACCACAACCGCGATCCGAATCTGCCCGACATTGAAGCCTGAAGTGTTCGATGCCGGCACGCAGGAGCCCAAGGGATCGAGGTAGACGTAGTTTGTGGAACCCGCGGCCATGGTCAATGTGCCACCTGTGTAGGCCACGGGCGCAGGCGGATTGCCGCACAGGGCCGTGCCCGTGCTTAGCTTCAACGTCAGCCCTGTGCCAGCGCTGGGCCAGTAGCCTGGGGCGAGGCCGTTCACGTACTTGGCGTCAACCGCATGGAGCGGCTGGCCTTGCTGGGCCTGGGGCTGCTGGCCAGGAAGAGCAGTCGCAAGTCCGCAGTTGAAAGTCAAGAGGCAGACTATCAACTGCAAGAGTCTTGACTTTCGACCTTCGACTTTCGACTTTTGACTTCGTTTCACCATTTCACCACTGAGGCACCGAGACAGTGAGAAAGAAACTAAAAAAGAAGGCTTTCAGTTTCCAGTTTCTAATTTCTGCTTTCTGCCTTCTCCGTCAACGCTTGGGATTGCCCCGTTATCAATCTTTGCTGCTATAATCAGAACGGTAGTAACCGCGATAGTATGAGCCATAGTGGCCGTAGTAGCCCTCGTGCCGCGCATCCCACTTATTCACGACCGTGCCCAGAATTCTTCCCCCGGCGCTTTCCAGAATCTTGTGGGCGCGGACCAGGGCGCGGCGCGCCGTGACTCCGCTTTCCACCACCAGCACCACTCCGTCGACAAGCCTGGAGAGAATCGTCGCGTCCGTCACCAGCAGTAAAGGGGCAGAGTCCAACACCACGTGCTCGAAGCGCCCGCGTAACTCCTGCAAGACTTTTTCCATAGTGGGTGAGGCGAGCAAGTCCGCAGGGTTGGGAGCCTGGGGGCCGGCCGGAAGCACCCAGAGGTTAGGTACCGCTTCAAATTGGCGCAGGACCTCATCCAGGCTGTGCGCGCCGGAAAGAAGACTGGTGAGCCCCACGCCATTTTCAGAGAGAGCCAGCGCCCTCGAGACCCCCGGCCGGCGCAGGTCGGCGTCAACCACCACCACGGACACGCCGCGCTGGGCAAGCCCCAAGGCCAGGTTGAGCGAGGTGGAAGTCTTGCCCTCGCGCGGCTGAGCGCTGGTCACCAGCAAAGCCTGTGGAGGGCGCGGAGCAGTCGAGAGCAGAATCGAAGTGCGCAGGGTGCGGTAAGACTCTGCCAGGGATGAGGTGGGGTGTCTCAAAACGATCGATTCCACCGCCCCATTCTGTGGCTGGCTCCTGTCCCCGCCCATCCTCCGCCAGGACGAGCGCGCCAGCGGGATTACGGCCAGGGCTGGGGCGGCGATGAGCCGTTCCACTTCCTCGGCGCTCTTGACGGAAGTATCCAGACTCTCCTGGAGGAAGGCGAGCGTAACCCCAAGGACCAGGCCCACCAGCAATCCGATCGCAATGTTATACATTTTTCTCGGCCGCACCGGAACCGTAGGGATTAACGCCGGATCCACTAGATGGATGTTGGTCGCCCTCAAACCCGCTGACACGGTGGCGTCTTTCAGGTGCTGGAGCAGGCTCTCGTAGAGCTGTTGGTTGGTCTCAAATTCACGTTTCAGCATGTTGTGCTCGATCAAGAGTTGACTGAGCTTTCCCACCTCTGCCTTTTCTTGGGCTACCGCGGTGGACAAAAGCCTTTCCCGGCCCAGGGCCGCCATGTAGTCGTTGCGAATTCGCGCTAAAACACGCTTGCGCTCGCGCTCGATGATGGACTGGACTTCGTTCAATTGGTCCCGGAGTCTTACTACTTTGGGAAAGTTGGGCCCGTACTGCCCTAAGGCGTCCACGTACTGTTCTCTTAAATCGGCGTACTTTTCGTCCAAGCGTCCCAACGAATCATTCTGCGCAATGACGGCCACCTGGGATTCGTTCGAGCGCACCAAGTCGTAGAGCGATTGCTTTTGCATGCGCTCGCTTTGCGCGTTGGTCAAATCCTGGCTCAAAGCCCCCAGCCTCTGTTCCACCACACTTTCCTTATCGCCGATATTGACGATCACATTCTGGCGCTCGTAATCGACCATGGCTTGCTGCGACTTCTCCACCTTGGCTTTCAACTCGTCGAGTTGCTGCTCCATCCATCCTGAAGCTTGCCGGGTCGCGTCATATTTCTGATGAAAATTGTATTCGCTGTAGTTGTTGACCAGGGCGTTGGCTGCCCGTGCGGCGAGCTGGGGGTCGGTGCTCTCAAAAGTGACTTCTACCATGCGGCTATCTCTCATCAACTGAACGCGCAGATGTTTCTTGAATGCCGTGATGAGCCGGTTCTGCGCCGAAGTCTGAGAATCCGCCGCGGGGCGCTCGCCGCCTCCCCCAACAGGAGCAAATCCCGCGTTTTCCCCCATACCGAGCTGCTGAACGGTTCGCCAGGCTAAGTTTTCACTTTTGAGCACGTTCACCTGGGTTTGCAGGAAAGCATCATCGGTGGGCACGCTCCGGTAGAGATCGTTGAGGGATTGGATTTGTTGCGTTTCGGCCTCAACCTCGACGCGAGCTGTAGCCTCATAAACCGGCTGCATCTTGAAGGAAACAATCGCCACCAAGGTTGCCAGCACCAAGGCAACCGTCAGGATCGTCCACCGGCGCTTCAATAGAATCAGCCAGTAGGTCCGTATATAGGAATAGCTGTCGGAGGCATCTGCCCCTAAGTCGATAACCGAATCCAGCCGATGGTTGACCCGTTCCGGGGACCTGCGTTCAGGAGGAGCTAACTCTTCGTGTTCAGCCATGTCGTAGAACCGCCTTTGCCAAAATCAAGAAAACTACCGTAGTGTCCGCGAAACATCTCGACAATGTGCTCGCCGTAGCGCCGGTCCCGCCCGGCGCGACCGGTAAATGCTACCGGGACGGTGCCGCCACAGTGACCACCCAATTACTGGACACCACGCAAGCCTCAATACTGTTCGCATAAGAGGTGTTCAGGAAACTCCTTCCAATTCGTTCCGGGGTGACCCCCTCACCCGGCGCTTCGCGCCACCCTCTCCCCCAAGGGGACGAGGGGAGTAAATTCAAATTAACGCTCCCCTCTCCCCCTTGGGGAGAGGGGCAGGGGTGAGGGGTTCTAGGGTCGAACAGTGAACAGCCTCGTTGAAAAAGCTTAAGTGAACAGCATTGGCGCAAGCCTTCCGGAAGTAGCCCATCATGCGCTTGACCAAAAAGAGGGTCACCTATAAATCGCTGCAAATCCAGCGGCTGTCACCGCAACGTCGCCGGCCCTCTTAAGCGCCTTCATGGCAATGCTGTCGGGCACAAACAGAATGTCCTTGCTTTGTAAGGGCTTGTCCGGAACACGGCCCTTGAGCATGGCGCGAAGGTCAACGGGAATCTCTTCCCGGCCGCCAGGAGCCGAGGAGTTGGAACGGAGTATCATGGCTTTCTTCGACTTCGCGCTGGACTTAAGATCCTCCGCCAGGGCAAGAGCTCTCAGGACCGTCATATCCTGCCGGTCCTCGGTCAACACGAAGCCGCCCGCCTTGTTGACCGCCCCCAGGACGTAAACGACACCGGCGCGCTGCACCGTCACGCGGTCGCCCGGGTAAACGTCGATGTTCAAAGTCGGATCGCCAGTCTCCAGGAGACCCCGAAGGTCGATGCTCACTGTGGGCGGAACGGGCGGTGATTTCCCTGCTTCCACCGCGCCTCCACCCTTCGACGCTAACACCCGGCGGGAGACCTCACCGCGAGTTATGGTTACCGAGGACCCCGCATCATCAGCTACTCCCCCGGCTTGGGAGAGAATGTCCAGCAGCGTGATCCGGCCAAAGACTGGGTAAATTTGCGGGTTCTTGACGGCCCCCGCGATGGCCACGGCGTGAACTCGTGACTCGCGAATGGTGACGCTAATCTGGGGATGAGTGAGCACCCCGGCTTCTATGCACTTCTGCGAAATGACGTCAGCCGACTGCTGGGGCGTCAAACCCATAACCCGAACCGGCTCCGTGAGAAGCGGGAAGAGCAGTGTTCCTGTTGCACTCACCCGGTATTCGCGCGTCATCTGTTCCACATCGAACACCTGAATGAAGAGAAGATCATTGGGATAGATGAGCGTCTCCTCTGCCTTCAGAGCCCCCTGGTCAACCCCGCCTTTGGTGTCGGCCTTATTGTCGGGACCGTTCGCCTTTTCCGATGCTGCGGGCGAAACACCGGGAGCACAAAGGAGACCGGCCAAGCCCATCAACAGCAACCCCACCATCGTAAAATGGAGACGGCTACGCGCCCTGCCGCCGGCGCGCCCCAGCCACATGACGCTCGACCACGAACCTCTTACTCCCCTTGTCATGCTCATCACTCCTTAAGACAACTTCCACTCCGGGTTTGAATTCAATGCACTTGTGTTAACGACTATCATTTTAACGTGTACTTAACCCATCCAGAACCCCCCATGTCGTTCCCAGCAGAACGACCTACCACGGACATAGTGCACACCTCGGCTTGGTTAGGGTACCAGATAAGGACTCCAATCCTCAACCTCATTTCAGTGCTTCCTGCGCGCCGCTGTGGCGGCATTGATTCCAGGTCCATGCTCACGGGCGCCACGCCCGTGCTACGCTCCCCACATTGATTCCAGCTTCCCGCCCCCAGGGCGATGAATGAGGGCTGCGCCCCACTCGCTCCACCGCAGATACGTCGACTTCCACGGCGGCCGATCGCTCCAGCATTTCTACCGAAAGCACCAGCCGGCACAAGTTTTTCTTGCGAACTAGAATTCCCTCCAGGCCTTGCAAAGCTCCGGATATGACGCGCACCCTGTCGCCACATCGGAGAAAGGGGTGAGGCTCAACTCGATTTCCCCACTCGATCACCTTGCGCACAGACTCGATCTCGGATTCAGGAATGGCCGCCGGTTCACCATTGATACCCAGGATAGAAACTATCCCCGGCGTCGTCACCACCTCGAGCCGCCGCTCCTCCATTCCGCGCAGGAATAGATAGCAGGGGAACAAGGGAAGCGAGAGGTGCATGGTCCGGTCCTTCCATCGCCGAGTTGCGTTGTAAAGCGGAAGAAAGACCTCCAGCCCCTTAGCGGAGAGAATCTGGGCGATGGCTTTCTCGTGCTGATGTCGTGTGTAAACTGCGTACCACGCCCCGCTGATATCTAACTCGCCCCCTCCGGTTCCTGAATTCATTAGTCCCCTATTCTTGGCGAAACAAGAGTCTTGGGCTCGATGTGCCATCTTGTAGAATGGCGAGGAAGCCGTCAGCTTTCAGTTAAAACATTGGGGTCTTCTTGCCGACAAGTAAAGAGTGACGGCTGGCGACCTCATTGCTGACTCCTCATTTCTCACCGCCGGGATGTCAAGCGCGGAGCCTCTGACTTACAGCTCCGCCCTGTGACTTACAGGAGAACACCTTGCAATCCCATAAGTGCCAACGATCGCCGCCCTTATCAGCGAACACGCATCGCTTGTTCTTCACACTGTTCGAGCCCGTCAAGGTTGGATCCTTAACAGGCACATGCGCCGCGAGAGGATCAGACCTTCGACCGCCCGCCACACGCTGACTGCACTTCGCAGAGGGGGAATGGGCATCAAAGTATCATAGCCATCCTGCGTCCGAAACTCTTCCGACCCCGCCGCGCAAGGCCACCTAGGCAATACTACTACGCCGGGAGTGCAATCGAGCTGGCCAGACCAGGTTTTCTGGAGGATGTCGATGTGCTGAACATTCCAGCCGCAAGAGTCCACGCCTGTTCCGAGACTTCGCCTTCAAAAAGTGGCGCTTGCCGGTACAAACAGAAGGCGTGAAACAGGGTGCGCAAGATGGAGAGGATCTTGTCGATGTTCTAGTGCAGGCACCCGAATGATCCAAGGACCAGAAGGAGTATCGTTTGCGCGGCGTATTCCTCGAACTGGCAAAACGCAGCAATTGATCCACATTTGCGAAAGCATCGACACTTCCACCCGCCTGTCACCTGCCAGGAAGCCGCCTTCACACACACACCTTGCCAGAACCGGGCCGGCCAACTCAATCCTCAGCGAGGGACGCCAACCTGAGCCTCAAGTTCGGTGAATAGCTGCCGCCCGCAGGTAAGCGGGGGTCCTTTTCCGGCGCTTCGCCTACGGCACTCTGGCCAACAGCCAGCGAATCTACCACTATCGTGATGGCTTGTCAAGTTTATTTGGAAGTCATTTATTGAATTGATATGAATTAGTCGGTACAATTAACAAATGAAATGTCCGCTTTTCCGGCGGGGTAGGGTAAGGGTCGTGATGGGGGTGGGCATGACCTTTTACCGTGCCGCTCGCAGGGAGCGGACGATGAACATTCGTGAAGTGATTTTGCGGGCCTCGACGAAGAAGTCCAGGTGGTGCGAGGCGGCAGAGGTTGTCGGGATCAGTGACCGGCAGATCCGGCGCTGGGAGAGGTGGCACGAGAAGTACGGGTACGATGGGCTGTTAGATCGTCGCGAGGCAAGCCAGCCCCAAGGGGGTACCGGTCCAAACGGACATCTTAACTTGTCAAGAACAGTCAAGGGAGACACCGGGCTTAGCTAACAACAGAAGCCACATGCTACTGCAACTCTGCCCCAAACTCAGTTTTTTCTTGATCCTATTTACTGATGATGAACGGTGGAATCCCAGGCGCCGGCATTCGCTTATGCCGCAATCGTCGCGGAATCCTATGGCGCGACGTCGACTACGTCGCCGCAGCTAGCCGTCCGCTGCGGCCCTAATCCCGTCAAGCTTGGCTTGGTGCCACAGAGCGCCCATGGCTCCATGGGCAGGTGCTTGCTGCCGGACAAGAGCTTTCGGCGAATTAGGCCGCGAGCTCAATGCTCACATTCTGATGGGTCCAAAAAACGGGGTCTGGTCAATCGGATTAGCCCAGAAAAAAGGTCAGTACCAGAACCATGGAGACATGTCCGCCGGGTACCTGAGAACTGAGAAAAAGTACTTGACAGATAATGAGAGAGACGTATCATGTATCTCGTGGAACTGAATTCACGGATTATTAGCTTCTCAAGCAAGCTTGGCTGTTCAGCAGTCGCTCGCTGCTACGGCCAAACTAATTTGACTCCGCAAAGGAGCTTGTCCGGCCTCGCAAACGGTGTGATTGCCAGGCACGCGGCAGTCGGGAGGGCCGCTATGTTGGCTCTTGTCCGTGATGGCCGGGGTGGTCAAAAGGAGGAGTGAAATGAGCGCGCTTTTGGACGACATATCGCGGATTATTGCCAGCCCGATCCCACGTCGCCAGGCTTTGAGGCTGCTCGGCGGAGTCGTGGGTGGCGGCGTATTGGCTTACTTGGGACGGGGTTCCCGTGGCCTGGGGGCGCCTGCCGGGGGCGAGCAGGGGCCACCTCGCCCCTTTAGGTGTGGCCCCCATCAATTCCTCTGCGGCGGGACATGCTGTGACAACGACCGGACGTGCTGCAATGGGAACTGCTGTCCCTCAGGCCAGACGTGCTGCAATCGGAACTGCTGTCCCGCAGGCCACTGCTGCGGGGACCATTGCTGCGATAAGGGAGAGACCTGCTGCGGGGACCACTGCTGCGATAAGGGAGAGACCTGCTGCCGCAACCGCTGCTGCGCGCCGGGCCGAGTGTGCTGCAATAACAGGTGCGTCAGGCGGCGCCCGTCCACAAGCAATCCTTGTCGTGAAGATACTGCTTAATCCGCGCCGCATGGGGAGGCTTGTCCTGGTTGCTGAAAGCAGAACGCAGATGGGCGGCGGGGTCACATGATTCGGCCGCAGTTGGGGGTGGCCCCAACCGAAATCTCACTGCGCGCGCACTCTCGAGCGCTCCTCTTCCTGCTCGCGGTCGGTTGCGCAAGCCTGTTTGTGGCAGCCGGAACTTCGCTGGTGTGGATCACTTTCTCATTTGAGACGCCTACGGTGAGTGGCTGGCTCCTGGCGTTGGACGCAGACGATCCCCGGCTTCAGAACCGGTGCACTTCAATTCGCCGTGGCCCTCGTGGCACTCCTCGCGTGTATTTGCCTCCTCGAGGACAGTCGCCAGGGCGGAGAATAAAGCGGCAGCGTGCCGAGCAGCCGCTCTTCAACCCCCGCGCGCTTCTGCACCTCCCGCAACAGCAAACCCCGGGCGTCCGTGGTGGTTTCTCCACCATCAAACCGCGCCCGTACTTGCCGCTGCCCAGCGCGATGAAATTCACGAGATTCTTGCTTACACCCTGTAGGCAAAACCCGGTGCTCGTTCGCTGGTAGGAGTTTTTCTACCAACCACGCCTATGCCAGAAGTCACAGCCTTTTCCAATTCTTTGCTGAAAGATTCGGCCCTACCAGGCCCGGAAGAACACTCTTGACAAGCTACGCTTAATACGATAGCCTAGCGAATGATGCGCGGCTGCCCCCGCCACGACCGTAGAGACCTCACCGATGACTCCCCCATCCTTCTTCCCAAATCGACAGTATGTCATTCCCTACCCTTTGCCACGACGACCGTAGTAACTTTAAAAATTGACGGAACGAAGCGGGAATGTTGTTGAAAAAAAGTATCGTTGTGGAAAAAGTGGGAACGAAGCGGGAATCTCAATGAAAACACATGTACTTAGCCCTTAAAAGCTGGAATGTTATTGAAAATAAAGGTAGTTAGTAGACGGTAGGTGGTATGTGGTAGACGGTAGGTGGGGAAAAACGTCAACTTCCCTTTCCCACCAACCTTTTCCCGTCAGACCTATGATTTCTGTCTTTCCGCTCGTCACTTGTTCCCGCTTAGGACAGTAGAAAGGTCAGTAGCAGAACCATACAGACATTTCCGCCGGGTACCTGAGAACGGAGAGAAAGTACTTGACAGGAGTGAGAAAATGGTGTTGTTTAGATGCTTGAAATCGGATGCGCGGATTATCCTAGCCACTGATACAAGCCGGGTTGTTCAGGAGTGGGTATGGGCAGACTAATTTGACCGCGTAAAGGAGCTTATCCGACTTCGCAAAGGGTGCCGTGACCGATTAGGTAAGCAGACCTGGATGATTGGCAGGGAAGACGCCGGTCGATGGTGTGTTGTTGCCCATGAACCAGTGCTGACCAACCAAGGTCTTAGCCCTTGACATCTCCCTGAATCCCGAGGTTTCAGGGAACTTAACAACACGACCAATAAGAATTTCCGTTTTTTCACCCATAACGGTGTAATGGAAGGCGGGGGGCTCTTCTTCACATGATTACCATAATGCTCCTCTTGCTGATCCTGATCAGCCTTTGGATAGGCTTTTACCAGATCGTCAAGCAGCAAGGTCGAATACTGCTGCGTCTGGATCAGCTCGAGCAGAATGCGCAAGCGGCGGGAGTTGGGCTGGAGAAGCCTGCTGAGGAAGCTGAACCGGCAGGGCTTGCGCTCCGAAGCGATTTCCCCGCCTTTAAATTCCCCAACCTCTCGGAGAAAATGGTCGCACTTGAAGACTTTCGCGGCAAGCGGCTCTTGCTGGTCAATTGGAATTTCGAGTGCGGGTTTTGCGATTCGATCGCAGCAGAGTTAGGGCGTCTTGAAACCAGTTTCGAAAAGCAAAACGTTCAGTTGGTGCTCCTGGCTTACGGTGATGCCCGATCCAACCAGGAACAGGCGGCCGAACACGGCCTGAAGTGCCCCATCCTGCTGATGAAGGATGAGGAGAAAGCAGCGCCTTTCGAGCACGAGGGCACACCGGTAGCCTATCTGCTGGATGAGGAAGGGCGAGTGGCTGCGCCCATGGCGCGGGGAGCAGATCGGGTCTTCGCGCTAGCCCGGGAGGTGGCTGGCTCTGAGCCTGGCGCTTCCGGGGCCGGCGAAAGCACGCCTCAGCGCAGCGGGCTTCCCAGCGAGCGGCCAGTCACCGAAACGCCCGCGCCTCACCGAGTGAACCTCCCCGGATTTCTTGTCAAACAAGAGATCGGGCTTGGGGACGTGATCAAGCGTGTGACCTCCGCCATGGGAATCAAGCCCTGCGTGGGATGCGAGCGGCGGGCTGGCGTGCTTAACCGATGGATGGTTTTTTCCAGTAGCAGGGGAAGTGGACTCAAAGCCGGCACTCGCGCGCCTGTTTTTCTCTTGCCCGACCTTCAAGGTCGCATGGTTTCGCTCGAGGAGTACCGGGGCCGGCGCGTACTCCTGGTCTTCAGTGATCCTCAATGCGGACCTTGCGATGAGCTCGCCCCCCATTTGGTCCGCCTGCATCGAGAATACGCGAATGACGGCTTGGGCGTGATACTCGTCGGACGGGGCAATGCGGAGGAGAACCACCGCAAGGCAGAGCAGCACGGTTTTCAGTTTCCGGTGCTGCTTCAGGATAGGAAGTGGAAGGTTTCAAAAGAGTACGGGACTCTTGCCACGCCGGCAGCTTTTCTGATTGGGGAAGACGGTATGATTGCCAGGGACGCGGCAGTCGGGAAAGACCCAATATTGGCTCTCGCCCGTGAGAAGCTGTGAAACAATGGGCGGCGGTCATATATCGCTGACGATTATTCGATAACTTACGCTGTCCATAAGCGGTTCCGTCCGAACTATTTGACAGCTTCGGACGGGCGGGACGGACAAACGGAGGAGTGAAATGAGCGCACTATTAGACGACGTAGCGAGAATTACTGCCAGCCCGATCTCGAGACGAGAAGCATTCAAGCTGGTCGGCGGAGCCGTGGGCGGCGCCCTATTAGCTTACTTGGGCGTAGGGAGGGCTTCCCGTGGCCTGGGGGCGCCGGCGCCTACGGTGGGGTGCCCCAAGAACAGACCGGTCCCCTGCAATGGGAAGTGCTGCGACAAGGACGACCAGTGCTGCAACAGTGACCACTGCTGCGAAAAAAGGCAGACCTGCTGCGCCCACGGGTGCTGTGGCAGGAACGAGCAGTGCTGCACGAACCCGGACCACTGCTGCGATAAGAGAGAGACCTGCTGCGGCAAACGCTGCTGCGAGCCGGGCCGATATTGCTGCAATAATAAGGGTAAATTGCAGTGCTGCAGAAAGGGCCCGTCCGCAAGCAATCCTTGTACTCAGTGTAGTTAATCCGCGCCGCATGGGGAGGCTTGTCCTGGTTGCAGAAAGCAGAACCCGGATGGGCCGCGGGGTCACATGATTCGGCCGCAGTTGGGGGTCGCCCGAACCGAAATCTCACTGCGCGCGCACTCTCGAGCACTTATCTTCCTGCTCGCGGTTGGCTGCGCAAGCCTGTTTGTGGCAGCCGAAACTTCGCTGGTGGGGATCATTTCCTCGTTCGAGACGCCTTCGGTGGGTCGCTGGCTATTGGCGTTGGACGCAGACGATCCTCGGCTTCAGCGCCAGCTTGGCAAAGCTTATGAAGACATCGATCCCGCCGAAAGCGTCCGGCACCTGCGCCGAGCCACTCAGTTAAGCCCCGGTAGCCGACTCTACTGGTCAGACCTTGAGTCAGGCTGTGAATCCATGGCTGATACGGAGTGTATCGACCAAGCTGGGGAGCGCCTGCTGAAGCTTTGTCCCATGGTGCCTTTTTACCATTGGCTTGCTGCCAAATCCTCTCTGCGCACCAATCAACTTGACAGGGCTCTAGCGGAATTTCGGCGCTTGTTGGAACTTGACCCCACGTATGCCGCGGCCACTTGGTCTTCTCTTCAAACTGTGCAGAAGCCCGACCCTGTCTTCCAAAAAGTGTTGGCTGATAGTGCGGATGTCCAGCTCAAAGTTGGCTACGTGGATTTCTTGAGCGACCAAGGGGATAACGACACCGCCTATCGAATTTGGAGACTGGTGGTAGCGGACTCTCGTCCCTTTCCCCTTTCTTCCGCAACGCCTTACCTCGAACGTCTGATCGGTCTGGGCAGAATCGAAGAGGCCGCCAATGTCTGGCAGGATCTTGAACGCCTGGGAATTGTCAAAAGGTATGAGGCGGATGAAAAAGACAATTTGATTTTCAATGGCGATTTCGAACAGTCTCCTTTGAACGCGGGGTTTGACTGGCGGGCCGGCCCCCTAACTTATCTTGCGGTCGATTTTTCCGCTCCTGGAGCTTACCATGGCGCCCATTGCCTTCGTGTAGACTTTACGGTCAGCCGCAACGATGAGTATGAGCCCGCCTATCAAATCGTGCCGGTCCTTCCCCATCATGCGTATACGCTCAAGGCTTACGTCCGCTCAGAAGGCATCACCTCCGACACCGGCCCCTGCTTGCGCGCGAGTGATACCCAACAAGCAGGCTTTCCGGATGTGATCAGCGACACCACGGTGGGAACGACGCCCTGGCATCCCCTGCGCCTGTCTTTTTCGACCGGACCGCAAACCCGGGCGGTGCGGCTATCGTTCTGGCGACCTCGCAGTCGGGTTTTCCCTACGGAAATCTCCGGGACTTCCTGGTTGGACGCGGTTTCCCTCCACGGCACGGATTCCGCGGTCGTGCCGAATACTCCGGACGGACAGCGCTGAGGAGTCAGAAGTCGGGAGCACAAATTATAAAGGGTAAGGGAAAAGGGTGAAGGGTAAAGGGTAAACGAAGATGGGCAAGTCATGATGAAGGCAGAAGCAAGAGTTGTAAAGGGTAGAGGTTGAAGCAGCAAAAACAAGTGATGAAGGCACAAACCCATCAAGAAACAAGAAGCGAAGCTTACCCTTTACACATCGCTCGCATCCTGCTCGTCGCTGCCTTGCTCGGCGCGCCCTTGGCCTTTGGCGCCGTAGTTGCCTGGGCCTGGGTGGCCCTGGGCCTTGTAGCCGGCTTGGCGCTTTTCTT
>JBEKUR010000034.1:0-40514 GCA_049514855.1 Terriglobia bacterium | reverse complement strand
CAGGCCAGCACGTAGTCCTGAAGATCGTGAAATTCCTTCTTCTGCTTCATGGCTGGATCGCGTGGACGCCCGAGAGGAACCGGGACGTCCTCCGTGATGGTTCCAGGGCGGGCGCTGAGTATGAAGATCCGGTCGGCGAGGTAAACCGCTTCTTCTACGTCATGGGTCACAAAAAGGACGGTACAAGCCGTCTCGTCCCAAATTCCTAACAACAGGTGTTGCATGTCACCGCGGGTTTGGGCATCCAGCGCGCCGAAGGGCTCGTCCATCAAAATCACCTCGGGCCGAACGGCCAGGGTGCGCGCGATGGCTACCCGCTGCTGCATTCCACCGGAAAGTCGGTCGGGATAGGATTTCTCGAAGCCCGAAAGGCCGACCGCCTCCACTAGCCGCGCCACAGTCTCCCGTCTTTCGGTGGGTGGGGCGCCTTGGATCTTCAGACCGTAGGCAATGTTGTCGGCAACGCTTAGCCACGGAAAAGAGGTGTATTTCTGAAACACCATGCCCCGGTCGCGACCAGGCCCTTCCACCGGCTTGCCGTTCACCACCACCTTCCCGCTGTCAGGAAAATCCAGCCCGGCAATCAATCGCAGAATGGTGGATTTGCCGCAACCGGACGGGCCCAGCAGCACGCGGAATTCCCCCACGTCCCGTCCCTCGGCAGAATATGCCTCTTCCACCTCAAAGCTCACATCCCGCAAGGCCTCGATTCGCTCGCCTGCGGGGCCCAGGAAAGTTCGACAGACTCTCTCCAGGTTGACCTTGACCTTAGGCATCGTCGGAGACCCCTAGTAGGCAGTCGGCAGTAGGCAGTAAGCATTTAGGCAAGCGTGAATTTTTCCGGATCCCTAATCATGCTGCTTAACATTCTGCCGAGTTCGTCATAACCAGCCGCCACTTCCTTATGCCGCTCTTCTGAGAGATAACCACAGTCCCGCGCAAAGTCCAGCCAGACCTGCGTTTCGGTTGCTTCGGCATCACAGTCAGCCAGTTTACTCACGAACATGTTCGGATATTGCCGCTTGCGGTATCCCTCTGCCAGGTTCGCGGCGACGCTGCGCCAGGATCGCCGGATTTGACTGGTCAGCGAGTATCGTTCATCGTGGGGGAAAGTCTTCGTCTCGTTGAAAATCTGCATCGCAAGCCTGTAAGCCAATTGATAGACCCTCAAGTCCCTAAAGCCGCCGAGTGCCGGCATTTTTCCTCCACTCCCTGCTGCCGACTGCCGACTGCCTACTGCCGACTGCCTATTGCCTTCTGCTTGCTGCCTACTGCCTACTGCTTACTGCCTACTGCCCTTCACAGTGGCGCCCGCGCCCACCGCAGCGAGATGCTCCGTGGCTGGCCGCGAGACCCGGCGCCACGGAAACAGGCGGCCCTCCAGAAACGTCAACAACCAGCGAAAAAGAAAGGCAGCAAATCCAATGGCAATGATACCGGCATAGACCCTCTCGAAGTCCAGCACTTTGCGCGCTGCCTCGACCATGTAGCCGACGCCTCGGCGGGCGTTGACCATTTCGGCCAGAATGACATACGTCCAGCCGATATCGTAGAGGATCCTGAACGACCCGAAGATGCCAGGAAAGGAGGCCCGAAAAATCAGCCAGAGTACCTGGTGACGCTTGGCGCCCAGCGTATAAGCCGTCTCCACAAGGCTGTCATCCACCCGGTCCGCTTCCTCTACCACTACAGCCAGGAGGTAGAAAAACATTCCAAACCAGAGGAAGGCGATCTTCATGGTTTCTTCCATGCCGAACAGTGCAATAAAGGCCGGCAAGAAAGCGGTGATGGGCATAGAGCGCATGGGCGCCGCCACCGGGTTGACCAGATCATGCAGCCAGCGGAAGCTGGCCATCAACACCCCCAGCGGGATCGCGATGCACGCACACCAGAAGAAAGCCTGGGCGATGCGCCACCAGCTCTGGATGACATTACCCAGCAGGTTATAATCCACCCACAGGCGCCCGAAGGCCTGGATGACTCCTGCGGGCCGCGGAAGAGCGAAAGGCGGGAGAAGGTCCCAGTGGG
Source organism: Terriglobia bacterium (assembly GCA_049514855.1). Taxonomy (GTDB): domain Bacteria; phylum Acidobacteriota; class Terriglobia; order UBA7540; family UBA7540; genus CAVROP01. The sequence goes on along the minus strand of JBEKUR010000034.1, from coordinate 38,486 downwards.
TCAGCACGAACCAGGCGGCAACGATCAGGCCCCAGGCCAGAAAAGCCAGCGCCAGCCGCATGCGGGGAGAGACCTCACGGCGTATTTGAAAAAGTTTGGTCATCCTGATTACTGCTCTCCCAGGCCCTGAAGGGCTGGAGCAGCTTGCCAGCCAGCGGCCCTGCTGCCCCGACTTACAGACTGGCGGCCTTGCCCCTGACCTCCGGCCTAGCGGCTTTGCCCCCCTCAGTTGTCAGTGAGCGGCTCTCCAGCTCTGACCTGCCACCTGGCGGCTTTGCCGCCCTGACTTGCGGAAAGGCTCTGCCTTTCCGGGCGCAGCCTCCCTCTAATGTTTTGGCAGCGAGGCTGCGCCTTGCTGCCTTTTCATGCTACCCCGGCCTCCGCCAAGCAATCTTTTCCAGGTCCATACGGAGCGGTTCGTCTTCCGCCATCCGCCTCAACCAACACCGCGCGCTCGACCAGCGGTAGTCTTCCGCCCGCTCCACCAGCCCTGCCCGGACCGGGTTCAGGTGAATATAATTCACCTTCTGCATGAAGAAGCTTTCGCTGAACACCGGCAACGCGTTGGAATGATGATCCACGAGCGAGTACTCGTGGCCCCGGCCCTTCGGGGCGCTCCGCAGTTTCTCCAGCGACACGGTGAAGCCGCCTTCTTTCAGGTAGCCGATGACACGGTGGCTCAGAATGCCGTTGATGTAGCGCAAAGTCTCTGAGGCTTTGAGTGTCCCGTCCGCAAGGACATGAAGGTGTTCGGTCATGATGACGTAGGCAAAGAGAGCGAAGCCGCCGGAACGGCGCGCTTCGTCCAACGCCCCGCAAGCAACGCCCTTCAGGGGGTCGGTCCGAAAGACAGGAATCCGGTCGCGGGCTACCGTAGTGATGAAGAGGCATGGCGTATCCTTGCTGATGGTGGCCATGGCAGTTGCGCCGAGGCGTAGCCTCGGCTCAGAGAATATAGTACTCATGTTGCTGCCTCACGGAAAGGCAAAGCCTTTCCGCAAGTCAGAGCGGCAGAGCCGCCACCCACTCCCGAAGGCCAGCATTCACGCAAATCAATGCACCTCAGCGCGGCAGAGCCGCCACCCACTGTACTCCCGAAGGCCAGCATTCACGCGAATCGGTGCACGTCAGAGCGGCAGAGCCGCCGCCCACTGTACTTCCGAAGGCCAGCATTCACGCGAATCGGTGCAAGTCACAGCGGCAGTGCCGCCACGAGCTGTTCCCCTGCCGACACCAGGGGTCGCGTCACTCCCCAGGGTTGGGATAAACCTTGATGTCCGTGCGGCGATTCTTCTCCCGGCCTTCGGGGGTAGCGTTGCTATCCACGGGGTGGTCGGGGCCGTTCCCGGCCGTGCGCATGCGGCTCGAGGGATAGCCGTACTTCTCCATCAGATAGCGCTTCACGGCTTCGGCACGCGCCCTGGAGAGCTGCATGTTGTGCTCCCTCGCGCCGCTGGCATCGGTGTTTCCTTCGATGTCTACAACGGTGTTCTCGTAGGCACGCATGAAGCCCGCGACCTCATCCACCACGGCGCGGGAATCCAGGCTCATGTTGGCCGAGTTGGTATCGAAATAAATGGAGCGGTGCTGGGTGGCAATGGGTATAGCGCCCTTCGCCGGCGCCTTGTACTCGATGGGCGTTTCGGTCGAAGCGGTGGGGAATTTCCCGCTCAAGGCCGCAATGTAACGCCGGTCCACGGAAGCCTCGGGCTCCGCAATGTGCTTGATCAACCGCTCCTCCCGGTACATCTCCTGCGCCATCTTGAAGATGTTGGCGTAGTCGGACTCGGAGCTCGGGGTGCCAAAGAAAGCCACATTGTCGGCGTAGTCGGCCAACTTCACCCCGCCCAGCATGGTCTTCGCCAAGTCGGTGGGAATGTTGAAATCCTTGATGGTGCCGATCAACGTGTAAGCGCGCGTGGGCTGCGCCTTGATAAACTCCACGCCCTCCAACCAGCCGTCGGCAAAATTGATGACGGTCTGCGGATTCTGTGCTGCGAAGCGGTCGCTGACCACCAGGATGTCCGCAATCAACCGGTTGGCCACGCGGGTGTCATAAACCTTCTTGGCGCCTGGACGCTTGCTCACCGCATCGCTCATGTCGGGGTCCCACGCCACGGCCGCATCGACTTTCTGCTGCGCAAACAGCGTGGCCGGCTCGATGCCATCCTTGGTGTGCACGGCTTTGGCAAAGATCTCGTTCCGCTGCTCGGTGCTTAGGCCTGACCCTTTCAGCCCGTTCCACAGCAGGAAGTGCGAGGGAGTATAAGGAGCAAAGGCCACGACCTGCCCGGTCAGGTCTTCAAGGCTGTTGATGCCCTGCCGCCCGATCAGCCCGTCCGCGCCGCGGGACCAGTCCACCATGTAAAAGGCGTGCGCCCCAAAGCCCTTCTCTTGAAACTGGCCGAAATCCTTCGCCCATACATCCGTGGTGGTCAGCATCACATCAACGTTGTTGGTTGCCAGCGCTGCCGCACCCTCCGTCCAGTCATCGATGATCTTGAAGGAGACCTTGATCCCCTTCTTGTCGTAAATGGAGTCGGGTGCAGTATCCAACCCGCCGTTGGCTACCAGCCCCGCCGCACATCCTACCCAGATGTTGACGCGAAGTCGAACCTCCTTCGACTGCGTAATGCTCAAGGTCGGCAGCACCAGGGGTTTAGAGGTATCCACCGCGCCACCCGCAGGCTGTCCAGCGCGCGAACCGAACCACTTGCTGAAATCCAGCATGCCGTACCTGTTCAGACTGTAACCGACCAGGGCGAGCCCGATCAGGAAGATCAGCAACCAGCCACCCTTTTCGACTTTGACCGCCATAAGTCCCTCCCGGTCTTTCCTTTCATGGAATCTTCTGCCCCTCTTTTACGCCAATGGTTTTTTCCGCCACCCCCGTTGAGGGTTCCGGAGCTAGTAACCCCATCTCCACTTTGAATTGCTTTACTAATTCGTTGGCACGCAGCTTTTCTGCTTCTTCATCAATCTTCACCTTCTGCTCGTCCACGTTGCCTAAGGCCATCTCCATCCGCGCCTCGTTGACTGCGGTCATCTCTTCGATCTTGCGCACCATCTCGTCGTGGGTCTGACTGATGCCCGCCACCTCGAACTGTTCCATGGCGTCGGCCACCTTCTTCTGCCATTGGGCGCGTCGGTAGTCGCGGATGGCACCGAGGGCCTCCTGGGTCTTGCGATCCTTCTCGCGCAGGAAGGCCTGCTTGACGAGCAGGGCCTTGTCAAAGGCGGCGCGCGCCGTCGTCAACTGACCCTGAGTACGGGCCAGCGCCCCGCGGAGTTGCTCCAACTGCACCGCAAAGCTGCCGGCCAAGTCGTCGCGTCCGGCCTGGATGGCGGCTTTCACCTTGGCGGTCAAATCGTTAAGGTCGTACTTATATTTCGCTTCTTCTTTTTCCAGCAGCGTCACGTTCGCTTTGACCATGGCAATGCTTTCGTTCATGCGCGGCACCTGGTCATTCATGTCGCGAATGTTTTGCTCCAGGATCAGCTCCGGATCCTCGGCCACGGAAATAAAAAAACCGATGAACGAGCGCACCATGCGTTGTAAGCGTCTAAACATACCTCCTCCTTCTTTGTCGCCGGCTAGGGTTTCTTGGCTGCCGGAGCCGGCGACGCACCGGCTTCGCCGGCGGTGCTGATGGGCTTTTCAGAGGTGAAATACGAGACTGCGTCGCCGATCTTCTGCTCTTCCTGCTGCTTCTTGAGTTGCCAACCGTAGAATTGTTCTTTCCCTTTCGCCACTTCGTCGTTGTTGGCCTGGACGCGGGATTGTAACTCGTTGATCCGTCGCTCGATCTCCGCCTGCAGTTCCTGGCTTTCTTTAGTCTTGCCAGCCTCCAACTCCTCGAGAGCTTTCTGTTCCAGGCGCTCGTAAGTGTCCAGGGCTTTGTCGCGCCGCACCGCGTCCTGGACGACCTCCTCGGCCTTCACTCCTGAAGCTTCCAGGGCCAGCAGGAGTGAGCTCCTTTTCACCTCCCGTGAAAGGTTGCGGATGTGCTCGCTGTGGAGTAGCTCGATGATCTTCAGAATGGTATATCCGTGTTGCGGAGGGTTGATCTCCGCCGCGCCATAGATCTCATCGAAGGACATAGGATTGGCCACAGGACCACTGAACTTGGGCTCGGATGCGACACCGGAAGCGATTTCGGCGACGGTTTGAGCCGCGCGGCGCGGCGCCGCAGACGCCTGCTGGGCATCCGAGGGCGCTTGCGGCTCGCCCCTGCTTTCCCCGGGTTGGTCCACCGAAAGAAAGTAGTTGTACCATTTCTTACTCATCGGGTTTTCCATGGTTTCACCGAGTGCGACACAATCGCCCAATCTCGCAGCTAAATCGACTTCTGGCTACCACCTGAAAGGTATGCCAGGCAACCACCAAAGTCAAGCGGGTAGCCACGGTCAGTGCTTTTCTGACCGTGGGCTTTTCTCATGCCCGATATCCGACTGGCGAGGATACGTAGTCAATCTGAATGGGGCACGCCGCCACCGTGGCCTTGTCCAAGGCAAAATTGTTGTAGCTCGACCACCGCCAATCCTCCGGCCTCTTGACCAACCCCCGGCGGACCGGATTCATGTGCATATATTCCAGGCGCTGTTTAAACTCCCCCTCGTGCCTCACAAACCGGTCCCAAAACTGGTGCTGCCAAAACGCTCCCTTGCTGCCGCGCAGAGCATGAAACCTCAAAGTCGTGATCTTCTTCACGTCATGGAGCACTTGCCAGATCAGCAGCGGATACTGCGCCCAGATCAGAGCCTGCCAGTGATCGGGCATCAAAACCTACCCACACAGCAGAAACCCCAACCGTTGTCGCGAGGCATGCATGACGTTGAGAATCAGGGGATATTCGTTATCGCGGAATCGTCCGATCCTCGGCCGAAGATTGACATTGACAAAGAAAATGCGGTCCGTCAGGCGCAACCGGTGAACGTTCGACATGGCGTCAGCATAGCACCTCGGACCTACACCTCAAAGAGAAGAGCCCATTACCCGCTACCCGCTCGCCTGAAGTCTGTCCGGCAAATGCCCCAAGTCGGGGGCTAGGTCCAGAACTTCTCCATGTCCGGCGTGACCTTGAGGACGCCAGCGAACGGGCGGCTAGCCCCGCGTCGGAGCCGGTCTTCCTAAGGCGACGTCTTCGAGCACCACCCGGCGAAACACTTCGGCGTCGCCAAAGCGTTTGCGGGCGTCCAGGATCTCGATGCCCGCCATGCGGCCGTCCGCCGCATAGTCCACCGCTATACCTTCGGCAACGTGCTCGGTGGTCACAGTGGTTTCGATGAAGCGGATATAGAGGGCGTCCACTTCGCTGTCATAACTGATCCTCATAGCCCGAACCCTCCTGCTTCAAGAATAATACACGTAAACAGTCACCACCAGAATCTCATTCGGCTCCTCCACGAAGATGGGACGAACCTGTTTTGTGGCGTAGACCTTGCCGTTCCACTCCCGCCCGTAGGAGAAATCCTTCCGGCATTCCCGGCGGCCTCCTTCGGCCGGTCCCCAAGGAGCAGTGCGAATGGTCTCGTTTACTTCCTGCTGCGTTGCGCCCCGTCCCTCGATTCTCTCACGAGCGTGGCCGGAAAAACGAATCGGCTTCACCGCGAGCCTCCTTCTTCAGTGGGACCCACCAACTGCGATCGACGGTGGTGAGCACACCCCAAATGTAGATGCCTCCTTCCATTACCTTGACACGAGCGAGGTGGCGGGGACCTGAAGGTCCGCGGTCCGAGGAGAAATCACCGTCAAAGCCCGCGGACTTTGAGAAGCAGGTCTGATGCGCTACGCTGGCTTCTCCGTCGGTATGTCACCGTCGATCTGCACACCTCGCTGCCTCGCTGCCGCCGTGAGCCGCGCTCGAACGGCCTCGCTCACCGGTGTTACCATGTAGCCGTTCGATAGATCGCCTATCATCGCCGAAGACTGGCGCGGTCCGAGACGCCAGCGGATGGCCACGAGCAGGCAAATGGTCGAGTCCAATAAGTCCTGGTCGGGCTTGCGTAGTTGATCGATTGCTCTCGCACCGCACCATTCTGCTAGTTCATTACAGCCGAACCGGCAAGCCTCGGCCGCCACCGCATCCACGACCCTGCACCAGTCATCGATGCGAAAGGTCTTCCGTCGGTTGGGGTTGTAGCGCGGGCCCTTAAGCCGACCAAAGAACGCGCTATCTATCGATGGCAGTGCAAGCGCAGGGAAGACTTCGATCAAGAAGAGACCAGATTGTGCGGTTTGCGCGCATTCGGGGTCTTGAATGCAGTCGAGCCTACTCAGGAAACGCCAAATGGGCGCATCATTGTCAAACATTCTTACCCTACTTCGATTAGCCGGCTGCACGCCGCCGCCGATCCACCCGACGATAGACCCCGCGACACGGTCGACCCGCCGCATACCTGTGCAGTTAGGAACGATCGTCGGCTGATCGATCGCCACGATGGTTACGCAATGATCGTTTTTCACCGACTCGATGAAGTCGGCTGCCTGACCGAAGCAGACCAGGGTTGGCGCCTCGAAACGGAAGCGTTCACCCTGCCCGAGCGAAGCGGCGCAAACGGCTCCCGGAGCTCTCGGGTTGTCCGTCCATGCAGAATCGAAACCCACGAACGCCACCGTGGGAGCACCCTTACGGTTCTGACCGGCCACAAACATCCCCCTTTAGAGTAGGGCACTGTGAAGCCATTCGCCCGGCCAAGCTGGAAAATTCCATCTTGAAGGTATCGGCGGGCGGCGTAGGACTTGGCTTTCTTGCTCCTATCCGTTCTTCGGCCATTCGTAGGTATGAGCCTTGACCGCGCGGTAATTCTCGTCCAGGGCTGGTTCCAGCAGCAGGATGGCGGCGATGCGGCGGGCCATCTCCTGCACCCAGCGGACCTCGTCTTTGGTCATCGGGCGGGCCAGCAACTTTTCCTCGCGGTAGGAGAGCCATTTCTTGATGACCTGCTAGCCGCCGATGGTGTACTCCCAAACACCGAGCGGAATGTTCTTCCAGTCGGAGTATACCGCGAACCAGTCCGTTTTTCTATTCGTGACGATTTTTTGCTCGCTGTTCATTCCTTAACCACTTTCAAGCCAAGATACCCCATTACCGACCGGCCCTCAACATTTAACGCTTGACAATTTCCCGTTTGTGAGCTACAGTACTAGCGTATGATTACGGCGTGGAACGCCCGCAAGAGCCAGACCCGCGTCAACCCCTTGCCCCGTCCTGGCGGCGAGAAGCCCTCGCGCTCGGGGAAAATGATTTGTTGGCAGGGGGTATTCTGTCAACCATCAACTTTTGGCAGTGGGCTGCAATTGGAAAAGAATTCTTTTTTTGAACGAACAAGGCAGGAATGTCATTGAAAACAAAGGGCCGCTGTGGAGAACTTGGGGCAGAAGCCGGAATGTTTATGAAAACACAGGTACTTAATCCCTAAAAGCCGTAATGTTGTTGAAAATAAAGGCTTTTAATCCTCGCCAGATCGAGAGAGAATGGCAGCAGTGACAATTTGTACATGATCTAATCCAGGAGGCGAGAGCGTGTCAAAAAACACCCTTATCATTGTTTTCACGGGACTCTTGGTGGGTTTTCTCACTCTGCCCCGCGCGAAGAGCCAAGCCTCGGGCCCCAGCACCAATTGGCACGAGAACGTGTTCTTCGGCATTCATTACGATCTCCACGCCAACGCCCAGGATACCGAGTTAGGCCGCGAGCTGACCCCGGCGCACTTGCGCGAGCGCTTGCTGAGGACTCGGCCGGACTGGGTGCAGACTGACTGCAAGGGCCATCCCGGTTACACGAGTTGGCCGACCAGCGTCGGCTCCACATCGCCCGGAGTGGTGAAGGACTCGTTGCGCATCTATCGCGATGTCACCCGGGAGCTGGGGATCAAATTGGGCGTTCACTACTCGGGGGTTTGGGACTCGCGAGCCGTCGAACTCCACCCGGAATGGGCGCGAGTCGATGCCAAGGGCCAACGTGACACCAGGATTACTTGCCGTTTGCACGGCTACGACGAGCAACTGATGATTCCCCAGATGATGGAGATTATCGACAAGTACGATGTGGATGGTTTCTGGGTCGATGGCGAAAACTGGGCTGCCCTTCCTTGTTGGTGCGAGCGTTGCCGGGCGGAGTTCACGAGGCGAACTGGCATCAATGAGATTCCCACCCAGAAAGGGCAAACCCACTGGGAAGAGTGGCTGGCATTTCACCGTGATCTCTTCCTCGAGCACGTGGTGAAATACACCCAAGCCGTGCACGCCCGCAAGCCAGGCTGTTTGGTGGTGAGCAACTGGATGTATACGGTCCGTGAGCCTGATGCCGTGAAGGCCCCGGTGGATTACTTGAGCGGTGACTTCTCGCCCAGGTGGGGCGGCGACGTCGCCGCATTCGAAGGCCGTGTGATGGACTCGCGTGAAATGAGCTGGGACCTGATGGCCTGGGGCTTCACGCGAGCCGGCAACGAAGGTTCACCCTGGGTGTTCAAGCCGGCCTTACACCTGGAACAGGAGGTTTCCGAGGTGGTGGCGCTGGGCGGCGCGGTGATGATCTATGAGAACCCCCAGCGCAGCGGCTGGCTTACCGGATGGCATAATGAAATCATGGCCGAGGTGGGGGAGTTCTGCCGCGCGCGCCAAGAGGCATGCTTTCACTCCAAGACCGTCCCGCAAGCGGCGGTGCTTCATCTGCCGGAACACTTCTACGCGCACAACGAACCCTTGTTCAACTTCGCTGACGCCGTCGAGCCGGTGCAAGGCGCACTCCAGGCGCTGCTCGAAACTCATCACTCCACCGATGTCTTGACCGAGGATGCCGCACTGAAGCGAATGAACGACTACAAACTGGTGGTGGTGCCGGAAGAGACACGTTTGAGCGACCAAGTGCTCCTTGCGCTCGATAAGTTCGCTCGTTCCGGGGGCTATGTGCTGATGAGTGGTGAACAGTTGGCGCGGGATTATCCCGCCCTGGTTGGCGCCACGCCTGGCCCAGAGGCTGTGGCGGATCGCATTTACCTCCCACTGGGAAGGCGCGCTGTGCCAGTAGGTCCCGTGTGGCAACCGGTCGTGCCGGCATCGGGCACCGAAGTGTTGCTCCGTCTCCTCAATCAGCAGGAGCCCGCTAAAGATATGACTGACCAGGCCGTGGTCACAAAACGTGTACTGGGCAAAGGAGCCGTCGTCGCGGTGTACGGGCCTATCTTCCGCAATTACTACCTCGGTCATAGTCCGGCCCTGCGGGAATTAATCGGCAATCTTTTGGACGGTCTGGGAATTCCTTGGATGGCCGGCGTTGATGGACCGCCTCACCTGGAGATGGTGCTAAGGCAGAAGAACGGGAGGCTTCTGGTCAATCTGCTCAATCGCGGTGCGGGGGAGACGCTCTCGCCGAACCGGGTGATCGTGGAGGAACTCCCGCCCATCCAGCACGTGGTCGTTCGCCTGCGCAGGGATCGCCCGCCCAAGTCCGTGACGATTGTGCCATCGGACGTGAACATTGACTGGTCCTACCACGATGGGTTGGTAACGGTCAACGTGCCGCGAGTGGACATCCATCGTGTCTTGGTGGTCGAGTAGAGTGGTGCTCATCCCCTCCTCGGTGGAGCTGGTCTTTACCTATATCTTGGGCTGGACACAGGGGGCAGAAGTCAGAAAGTTAGCCCTGTCCCTTGGGGAGAGGGTGGCGATCCCGCAGTGGCGGGAGAGCCAGGTGAGGGGTTACTTGCTTATGTCGGCCCATCCGGTCCCTCCCCGCCGTGCAAGTGACCCCTCACCCGGCCCGCGCCGGCTGGTAAAAGCGCCGGTCGCGGTCCACCCTCTCCCCTTGGGAGAGGGCAAAGACCCAATTCCGTCCCGTTCTCCTCGGGAAAGGGGCAGGAGACAGAGGTGGGACCGCTGTGTCCAGCGAGAGATGTGGGACACGACCGGTCCTACAGTTTCAACTCCGATTGACTGTTGACCCAACTGTGGTGTGCTTACCAGGGAGAGCGCCATCGGCTACTTATCCGCCGTCACCGTGGCGCCCATAACTTCCACCATCCGTGGTGTGCCGTCCGAGGTCCTGCTGACCGAGGCGGACGGAATGAAAGGTACCCGCGCCGTCAATCTCCACAACGTCGTCACGGTGTCCAAGGCGCATCTAGGGCACCGGGTGGCGGTGTTCAGTTCCGAGCGACTAAGGGAGATCTGCGGGGCACTAGCCTTCGCTCTCGGTTGTACATGAACCAATACGCCGGTTCCTAACCTCAAAGAATCTCCTAGGAAGCACTGTGTGCGCCACCTGTTGGCAGTGGAAGTGGGGAGCCTGGGCTGGGGTCAGGATGTTGTGACCCCAAAATGAAGACGGGGAGCCAATTCTGGCCCCCCGCTTCGTTGTTTCACTTTTTTCTCAGCCGTGGCAGCGTCCGCGGAACGTCGCCAGCGGTACGCACCGCAAGAGCGGTGTGATCATTCGACTTTCATATGCGTGCCCGGTGGAGTCTTATCTCCTCCCGTCAGCATGCTTTCTTCTTACTCCTCTGCACGATGAATTGCAAGACTTTTCTCTTCTCCACCGGTCGGCCCTTTCGGAGGCCGTATGGGGCGCCGAGACGGGAAGCGCAGATGGAAGCGGTGCTGGTGTCATTTGGAATGGGGATCCACCCGATCCGCCGGTCATTCCCGCGAAAGCGGGAATCCAGCCCAACGACAGCACATTTCCCAAGGTCTGCGGAGTAGATTCCCGCTTTCGCGGGAATGACTAGGTCTCGCAAATGACACCAGTAGCCACGGGAAGGCTGGCTTGCCGAAGGGAATGGGTTGGATGTATACTGAGCTTAATCAGGGCAACAATATGGGAATTTCAGCTCCGTGGGGGGAAATATGAGTGCTTCCGGTCAACCGCAGGTTACGCCCGAGCGGATCATGCAGTTAGTGTGGGGCTACGCGCCGCCGCTCATTCTGGAGGCTGCGATTCGCCACCGCGTTTTCGACGTGTTGGACGGCGGCCCGAAAACCGCCGATGAAGTCGAGGACGTGACCGGAGCCTCAGCCCGCGGATTGAGCGCGGTCATGAACGCGCTGGTGGGACTGAACTTCCTCACCAAAGACCCGCAGGGCCGTTACGCACTCACTCCGGAAAGCGCCGCATTTCTGGTCAGCACCAAGCCAGATTTCAAGGGCGGCATGATTCTCCACTGCAGCGAGCAACTGATTCCGAAGTGGCTGCGCCTCAACGAAATTGTCGCCACCGGCAGGCCGGCGGAGGCGGTCAATCAGGAGCGGCAGGGAGGCGATTTCTTTCACAAGTTCGTCGAGGACATCTTCCCCATGAGCTACCCCTCGGCGCAAAAGCTGGCCGCGGCGCTCCACCTGGACGGCTCCGGGCAACCGCTCAGCGTGCTCGACCTGGCGGCGGGTTCCGGGGTGTGGGGCATCGCCTTGGCGCAAAGCTCGCAGCTCGTCCGCGTCATGGCCGTAGACTGGCCCGAGGTGCTCCCGGTCACCCGCAAAACCGTGGCCCGCTTCGGACTGATGAAGCGCTTTCAGTTCGTCGCCGGCGACCTGCTCGCCGCCGACTTCGGGCGCAACCACGCCGTCGCCACGCTGGGCCACATTCTTCACAGCGAAGGCGAGGAGCGCAGCCGCGCCTTGCTCCGCAAGACCTTCGCTGCGCTGGCCTCCGGCGGCACCATCGCCGTCGCCGAGTTCCTGGTGAATGACGAAAGAACGGAACCGCTTGTTGGCCTGCTCTTCGCGGTGAACATGTTGGTGAATACCGATTGCGGAGATACCTACTCGTTTCGCGAAATCAGCGCTTGGCTGGCCGAGGCGGGCTTTGTAAACCCGCGCACCCTCGAAGCCCCCGGCCCTTCGCCTCTGATCCTGGCGACGAAGCCCTAGCCGCTAGGACTCTTCTGGAAGTGCGCCTGCGGGTGACGAATGTATCTCTGGTCCTCAGGCTTAACCTGCTAGTGCGGCGCCCCGGCTAATTCTCCACAACAACCACCCCCTACCCCCTCCTTACAAAGGAGGGGAGCCAGCGCACCGCTTCCCCTCCTCTTTGAGGAGGGGGCTAGGGGGTGGTGAGCGTACGTACCCTGAAAATGCTCAATCGGGACTCCACACTAGGTCGGGCGGGCCTCGCTCGCCTGCCGCTTGTAGCCGTATTCCTTTTTCAGCTTGTAAGTGATGCTGTCCACAAGGGCCCGCCAGCTCGCCTCGATGAGGTTTTCGGAAACCCCCACGGTTCCCCAGGTCTCGTGTCCGTCGGTGGTTTCGATCAGCACCCGAACCTTGGCGTCCGTGGCCGCTTTGGCGTCCAGCACGCGGACCTTATAGTCGGTCAAGCGAATGTTGCGGATGCACGGGAAAAAAGTGGTGAGCGATTTTCTCAGCGCCCTGTCCAAGGCGCTCACCGGGCCAACCCCTTCCGCGGCGGTGTGTTCTTCCGTGCCGTCCACGCGCAACTTGATGACCGCCTCCGAGTAAGGCTGGTTGGCTCCTTTCTTCTCGGTGATGACGCGGAAGCCATCCAACTCGAAAAACTCCTTGGCGTGGTGCACCAGTTTGTCAAACAGGATCTCAAAAGAGCCTTCAGCGCCTTCAAACTGATAGCCGTAGTGCTCCATCTCTTTGAGTTTGTCCACCACCAGCTTGGCGTCGGGAGAGGACTTGTCGATCTCCAGACCCAGCTCCGCCGCCTTGTAGATCACGTTGCTCTTTCCGGAAAGTTCCGAGACCAAGACCCGGCGTTCGTTGCCCACCACGGCCGGATCCACGTGCTCATAGGAAGATGCCTCTTTCACCACCGCGCTCACATGAATGCCAGCTTTGTGCGTAAACGCGCTCTCTCCGACGAAGGGCAGATCCTGGCGATGGTGCAAGTTGGCCAACTCGCTTACGTAGTGGGACACCTCCGTGAGGCGCTTGAGGCTTTCCCGGCCGATGCAGCGCATGCCCAACTTCAGCTCGACGTTGGGGATCACAGAACAAAGGTTGGCATTGCCGCAGCGTTCTCCATACCCGTTGATCGTCCCCTGCACCTGCACCGCCCCCTGCTGCACGGCGGCAATGGAGTTGGCGACCGCCATTTCGCAATCGTTGTGGGTGTGAATCCCCAGGGGCGTCTTGACATGTTTCGAAGCCATCTGGAAGCGCGCGCCAATGTCGGCGGTCAGAGTGCCGCCGTTGGTGTCGCATAACACGATGGTGTCGGCGCCTGCCTCCTCGGCAACCTTGAGGGTAGCCAACGCATAAATCGAGTTGGCTTTGAATCCGTCAAAGAAATGTTCGGAGTCGTAGATCACTTCCTTCCCTTTGGATTTCAGGAACGCGACAGACTCGCGAATCAGCTCGAGGTTTTCCTCCAGAGAGATGCCCAAAGCCACTTTCACGTGCAAGTCCCAAGTCTTCCCAAAGATGGTCACAACCGGGGTGTTGGCTTCCAGAAGCGCGTGAAGGTTTCGGTCGTGGGCCACGCTGTGACGCGGGTGGCGAGTGCTGCCAAACGCCGCCAGCTTGGCATGCTTCAACTTCAGTTCCTGGGCTCGGCGGAAGAAAGCAACGTCCTTGCTGTTCGACCCGGGCCAACCTCCTTCTACGTAGTCCACCCCCAGCTCGTCCAGCTTCTTCACAATGTGAAGCTTGTCTTCCAAAGAGAATGAGATGTCCTCGCCTTGCGAACCGTCTCGCAACGTGGTGTCGTAAATCAGGATCTTTTTCATATTTTCACTTGACCCGTTGGAATTGTCGATTCTAGCAACCTTTATGAACAGAACCGCCAGCATGGCTGATATGCGACAAAAAATCAACCTTCGCGCGTGCGCGGTACTGGTGTCATTTGGAATGGAATCCACGTCGAAACACAGGTCATTCCCGCGAAAGCGGGAATCCACATCGTCGTCGGCGCATTTCCAATGGCTTGCGGAGTAGATTCCCGCTTTCGCGGGAATGACTGCACCTGGGAGCGCCCGTGTCTTGCAAATGACACCAGTACCGCGCGCGCGACAGGCTAGTGAAAGCCGGAGGAGTCAAGGGTAGGGTCCTTCCCGCAGTCGGCCGCGGCGGGCTGAGGGGAAAAAAGCCACTCCGGACCCAGTGCTGAGAGGCTGTGCAATAATTCCGAGGGGCCCGGTTTTATAGAGCGTAAGTCCTTTCACACTGTTAAAATGGCTATTGCCTAGGTGCTGATTCCTCTCCCCCCTGGGGTGTGCCGCTACTTGAAGCCAGCACCTGGTCGGAGGACAAACAGCCATGGACGCGATTGAGGTGTTGAAGACACGGCGCTCGGTCCGCGCGTACATCGGCGTACCGGTGCCCAGAGAGATCATCGAGGACGTAATTGATTGCGGGCGCTTGGCAGCCACAGCCGTCAACATACAGCCTTGGGAATTCGTGGTTGTGACAGGCCGCGAGATGCTGCGCAGCATTGCTCAGACCACCGACCACGGGAAGTTCATTTCCGACGCTCCGGTGTGCGTGGTCGTTCTGTGCGAAGACACGAAGTATTACCTCGAAGACGGCAGCGCTGCCACAGAGAATATCCTGCTGGCTGCCCGCGCCCACGGCCTGGGCTCGTGCTGGGTGGCTGGGGATAAGAAGCCCTATGCTTCGGATATCTGCCACCTGGTGGGAGCGCCCCGAGGCTACAAGTTGGTCAGCCTGATTCCCATGGGCTATCCGGCGGAAAGCTCGGAAAAACCCAAGCGGCCCCTTTCAGACGTTCTGCACTGGGATAAGTACTGAACCTCTTGCCGCGCTCATTTTGCTGAAGCGTTTTGGAGTGCGGCCCGCCGCGGCGGGCTGTCGCTTTTGCGTCTCGAGCTTGCTCGAGGTACTGCCGGAAGCAAGCTTCCGACGAAGGAAAGCGGCAGCAAGCTGCCGCACTCCAAAGCCCGCCGAGGCAAGAGTGCGGCGAGAGGAGAGATGCATGGGTGCTAAGCTCCAACTTGCGCTCGATTTTGTTGAACTCGAGGAGGCTCTGGGCTTGCTCGAAAAGGTCCACTCCTTCGTAGACATCGTCGAGAGACGCCGGATGAGCGAGGATGTGTTCTATATCTTCCCCAGGATTTTTGCCCACGCCAGGCCCAAATACTCGTAAACCGCTCTTTCCGAGCCGCTGAGATCCCCGGCGCCAGGGAAAACCTGGTCCGGCGCTATTGCCTGGCTATGGCTGGTTCGAAAGTCCACGGGATCTGCAATCGGGCGTGTTCCATGTTTTCTGAACAGGGCCATGGCGCGAGGCATGTGCGAAGCTTCCGTCACCAGGATGAAGGGCTGTTGCCCTACGATGGGCGCGACAAGCCTCGCCTCATCTTCCGTGTCTCGCGATTGTGTCTCCAAAATCACATCCTGACGACCAACACCAAGGTCCTGGGCGAGTTGGGCCATGGTTTGAGCAGCAGATGAGACGCGGTCGGGCTCCGGCCCCCCGGAAAGGACGAGCTTGCAACAGTTCAACACTTTGCTCACCCTGACGCCTTCGACAAGGCGGGCGATCGAACTTTCATTGAGTTGGATGGCAACCGGGCGGCCGGCCTCATGGGAAAAACCACCCCCAAGGACAACAATGAACTTCACCTCGCTCAATCCCACGGGGGCACGCGCTTCCGGCGCCGTGAAAAGCGCCGGATATCTGCTCTCCAACGGTGTTAGAAGCATGATGGAAAAAAAGTGGCTGCTGAAAAGGAAGAGCAGCACTCCGGCGAGTGTAACCACTATTCTCCCGGCCTTCTGTTTTCTCGTGAACCAAAGCAGCAGCAAACCGACCAAGAGAACTTCAATGCACAAGGGGATGGGGAAAAGAAGGCGGGAGAAAATCTTTTTGAGTACAAACATTCGTTTTGCAACTCCGCCGATTCAGTTTTAAGAACCAGCCTATCCTATCATTCGCCCTTGTAGATGGCCAACGGTCAAGGAAGTGGGTACTGTCCTATTTCGACTTTAGGGCCGCCTCTCCCCCGCCATGGCGGGGCGGGACGGGGCGGCCTAGCCGGTCCTGCCTTGCGGGACCGGCCCTGCCTATCCGCTTCCACTTCACTCTGAGCCGCGTGTCGAATAGAATAGTGGATGGGCTGGGCAGTGCGGCCTTCGGTCGCAACCGAAGACCAGCTTTTGATTGTTGATTGCTAAAGCGGCAATTCGAAAATCCGCGAGATGTTGTCCTTAGCCAGGTCCAAGTTAGGGTGCGGCGCTCGAGGCTGCTACCGACTCCGAAGCGGGGAGATCCTATAGTAAAGAACACTCGCAATGTCTCTGTGCAACGCTAGTTCACGGTTGGCTATATTAATGTTGGCGCTCGCGGCGGCCAAAGCAACAGCGGCTGTTCAAGTGAAGGGGAGTATTACCGACGAAAATGGAGTCCCAGTAAGTGGCGTCAAGATTGTGTTGAAGTCTCCGGGCGCAAGTGCTCAATACGCCTATTCGGACGACACCGGCCATTTTGAGGTTCTAGTTCCCACGCCGGGCGAGTACCTTGTAAGCCTCAGTAAGCCTGATTATTTCCGCCTTACTGACCAGCCTGTGCCATTGCAGGAAGGAACCAACGAAGTCTCCTTTACCCTCAGCCACGAATTTGAGGTGCACGAAAGTGTCGAAGTCCGTTCCTCGACGAAGCAAATCGAACCCTTGCAGGCCGAGCACCGGGAGACTTTCGATGCCCAAGACATTCTGGATATTCCCGCCTACAGCACCCATGATCTGGCAGCTTACTTACCAGCGATTGCGGGGGTAGTGCAGGACAACTCCGGGGCAATCCACGTGGCCGGAGGACGATCAGGGGATGCCGAGTATTTGCTGGACGGTTTCGAAATCGGTGATCCGGTGACGGGCCAACTAACCAGCAGGTTAGATATAGACAGCGTGCGCGAAGTGCAGGTGGCGAGCGGGCGCTATGGCGCGCAGTATGCCCACGCCGCCGGTGCAGTGATGGAACTCAACACGTATGTCGGCGACGACCGATGGAGATTCGGAACCACAGACTTCTTCCCGGCCGTCAATCTCCAGCAAGGTCTGCACCTTGGAAATTGGTACCCGCGATTCAACTTCTCGGGTCCGTTGCACAAGGGCCGGGCCTGGTTCTCCGACGGCATCAGCATTCAGCACACCTTCTCCCTGATTCAAGGACTGCCCCGCAACGCCAACACGCAACAGCAGTGGTCAGGGGACAATCTCTTCCGGGTCCAGATGAACTTGACGCCAACCAACATTCTTCAAGGGAACTTCCTGTACAACGTGACGGCGGATTCCCATCTTGGTCTCAGCCTGTTTACTCCCCTTTCCACGACCACCGATTGGCACGCCCAGCGCACCTTTGTCTCCGCCAAGGACCAAGTTTTCTTTGGCAGGAACATGTTTGAACTGGGTGCGGCCATAGACGATAACACGGGCCATCTCGCCCCGCTCGGCTCCGAGCCGTACGTCATCCAGCCTCTCACAGCTTCAGGTAATTACTTCGAGGGATTGCAGCAGCGCAGCCACCGCCTGCAGTCTATCGGTCACCTGAATCTTTCCTCCCTTCGCTGGCACGGCACCCACGAGGTGAGAGGGGGCTTCAACGCCGATGGACTGGCTTTTTCTCAAGGGGCGGTGCGCAATCCGATTAAGACGCTCCGCGCCGACAACACCTTGCTGCTTCGCACCACATTCAGCGGAACGCCCTATTATCGCGTCACCAATACGCAGTTGGGTTTTTACCTGCAAGATACCTGGCGAGTCCTTCGCCCTCTGGTCGTAGCGATCGGAGGGAGAGCGGATTGGGATACCTTAGTGGGAAAGACGGTGCTCGGCCCGCGGCTGGCAGCCAATCTCCTACCCTTTCGTGATGATCGGACCAAAATCTCAGTAGGCTGGGGAATCTACTACCGGCCGATCAACATGGCCCTTTGGGGCGCCGGGCTCGATCAAGAGCGGGATGACACCCTTTATGACCAGACCGGGACGACGCCGGTCCTGGGCCCTGCGATTACGCGGTTCTTGTTGCCCTCCAGCGGCCTTCGGCAGCCGCGCTTCAACACAAGCAGTGTCGAGTGGGAACAAAAGCTGGGGTCCAATACCTTCACGGGCATTACTCTCCTGCGCCGTGTGGAAGGCTATGGATTCGCTTATGAGGACATCCAACCCGGTCCCCAGGGACTGGGAGGGGTGTTTCTGTTACAGAACCACCGGCGCGACCGCTATAGTTCCGGTGAGGTTTGGGCTCGCCATGTCTTTAAAAACAAGGCCGAGATATATGGGGATTATACCCGCTCCAGCGCCCGCAGCAACGAAGCCCTGGATTACTCTCTCACAACTCCCTATTTTGTTCCCCAGGCCCCGGGCCCGCTCTTGTGGGATGCCCCGAATCGCTTGATCTCCTGGGGGCGGTCCCCTGTTCCGCTTTGGGGCTTGTTCCTGACTTATCGGGTTGAATACCGGTCGGGTTTCCCGTTCGATGACGTGAATGAACAGCAGCAACTCAAGTTCACGCCAGGCCAATTCCGCTTCCCCAACTATTTTGACCTGGACGTTGGCCTGGAAAAGCGGTTCCGGTTCCACGGCAAGACGTGGGCTCTCCGCGCTAGCGCCATCAATGCCACCAACCACGACAATCCCAATGTGGTCAACACCCTTGTCAGTCCCTTCGCTTTCGCAGGGGGCCAGCGCAGAGCTTTCACAGGACGCCTTCGCTTGGTGGGAAGCAAATAAGCAAGGCGCCCTGGGCAGGTTGATAAAAAAGACGGTGCGGCCGCGGGGCTGACCTTTACCCATATCTTCGGCTGGACACGGCGGGCAGAAGTCAGAGACCAGCCCTCTCCCAAGGGGAGAGGGTGGACCGCGTCCGGCGTTTTCACCTGCCGGCGCGGGACGGGTGAGGGGTCGGTTGCACGCTGAGGAGCGATCAGATGGCCGAACGTGACGAAGCAACCCCTCACCTGGCTCTCCCGCCACTGCGGGATCGCCACCCTCTCCCCAAGGGAGAGGGCTGTATTTCCGACCTCGGGCCACCGTGTCCAGCAGAAGATGTGGGACGTGTTCAGCCCTTGGGGAGAGGGGAAACTCCCAATTCCCTCCCTTTCTCCTGGGGAAGGGGGCAGAAGACAGAGGGCGGCGCAGGGGCTGTACGGTTGCCCGGCAAACTTGCCCCGCGCATTAAATCATGTTCCAGTATAATTGCCAGAGCGCCATGAGAGTCCTCATTCTTACCCTCGCTTGCCTCGCTGGAGCCGTATGCCTCGTCGCCAAGGAGAAACCGGCGACTACCTACCAAATCCCCCTGCCGCCGAAGCCGGACTTCTACGAAGTGGACTGGCTGGTGGGGGAATGGACCGGAAGCACCACTGACCGGAGAGCCCCAGGTGAAATCCGGTTGTCCGTCAGCTATGAACTGGATCACCAAGTCATGCTCCTACGCGGGGAAGCATCTTTCCAGGCGACCAAGACTTCGCCGGCCATGAAAGAATCGTGGATGGGCGTCCTCACCTCGGACCGGGGAGCAGTCGGCTTTTTGCTGCGCACCTTTTCCAGCACCGGTTTCATCACGCGATACCGGGTGATTGTTGAAGGGGCGGAAACACACATCAATCCAGAGGGAGGCGAGCAGCCTCCGCCGGGATGGCTCTTTCGCACGGTCATCAAGCGCACAGACCCTCAGGCGTTTGTCGAGACAGTTCAGGCAGCACCACCGAACAAATCCTTTTTTGATTATTACAGCGCCAAGTTGAGCCGCGTAACGGTCGAGGAGAAGGCGAAGATATCCCCAGCCACACCCCAATAGAGAGGCTCGGTGTAAAATTACAGGCCGCTGTATCCATTTCCAACGCCAGCCGAGGAGTGATTTCGGCCTCTCATCGAGATTGAAGAGGGCCCAGGTGGCACATTCGCGTTGGCAATTGAAGAGGGAGTTCCATGTCTACACGCAAGAAGGTCATCCTTGGCATCCTGATCTTCCTGGTCGTCACACTTGTTGCCTTCGTGGTCATAGTTCCCCTGCTCTTCGATGTGGACCGCTATCGCCCGCAGGTCGCATCGCTAATCGAAGAGCAGACGGGCAAGCCCGCTGAGATTGGGCATCTCGCTCTCACCGTCTTTCCAAGCCTTTCCATCCGCGTGGATGATTTCGCTCTAAGAAACCCCTCGGGATTCCCCCAGGGTTATTTCGTGAAGGCTCAACGGATTTACGCTGTGGTTGACGCCGGTGGGCTTTGGGACCACCAGGTGGTCATCAAATCGCTGGACCTGGACACTCCTGCAATCAGCCTGCTTTCCGACGACAAGGGCAACTGGAACTTCGAGAGTAAGCCTTCTTCAGCCAAAGCCGACCCTGACCCGCCGGGGCAAAAGCCCTTGTTTGCGCTGGGAGTCATCTCCAACGTCAAGATCACCAAGGGCAAGATAAGTGTCGCGAACCTTTTGCCCTCCGGCCAGTCAGGCCCGGTTTTCATCGAAGCGGAGGGCGTTTCGAGCCAACTGCGGCAGGTCGATCTCGACGCCTTCACTGAATCTGCCTCAGTCCACCCCGATGCTATCCCTAGTGAACCCCAAGCGGTTTCTGAAGCTGGTTGGCTCACGTCTGTCGCCTACGCCACGGACCAGAGTGGCAAGCTCGTGGCGGAGGGAACGCTCAAGATGGACTCTTTGCATGTCATGAATCTGGTCCTGACCCATGTTAAAACCAACCTCCGTCTTTTCCCCAAACAAGTCTTCTTGGACGGCCTGGACTTTAAATGTTATGACGGCCACGCCGTCGGGGACCTTTCCTTCTCGTTAGCAGGCCAGAACCCCCACTACAACACCGATACGAAACTGGAGGGCGTGAACGTGGCGAAGTTGCTGGATGCATTTCCGGATGCCAGCGGGAAGATGACCGGCACGCTCGAGGGAACTGTGAAACTTGATGGCGAATTGAGCCACTCTCGCGACCCCCTGGAGGGAATTCGCGGCTCCGGGCAAATGACCATCCGCAATGGGAAGTTGCCCAGTTTGCAGTTCAACAAGGACCTGCTGGAACTGGCCCGGGTTGCGAAGATGGGTCCGGTCTCCGGAGATCCTGGTTCCTTCTCCTCCATCGCCATGGATTTCACCATCGCAAACAACCGGATTAACACCACCAAAGCCACTATCGTTGGCAACGGAGTTGACGTGGACGGCTCCGGGAGCCTTGCTCTGGCCGGGGAGGGCAGCCTCCATTACCAAGGCGTGGCGAAAGTCGCCGCCAGCCAGAACGCCCTCACCAGTATTCTAGGAGGCATTTCAGGCGCAACTGTTGCCGGCGGCAAGATGGCTTTCCCCTTCAATCTGGCTGGGACATTACAGAATCCCAAGTTCACACTGAAGTCAGGCGGCGCCGCCAGCCGGTTGGGCAGGACCACGGGAGCGCCGGCGGGCCAAAAGGGTGCTACGGGTCAGCAACAGCAACCTGCGAACGCTGTGCAAGGCGTAACCGGGCCCTTTAAGAAGAAGAAAAACCCGTAATTCCCCTCCTTGGTTAAGGAGGGGGTCAGGGGGTGGTCCGAAATCCCCCTCCTTCGTTAAGGAGGGGGTCAGGGGGTGGTCCGAAATCCCCCTCCTTCGTTAAGGAGGGGGTCAGGGGGTGGTCGGGGCCGCCAATTTTCGGGAGGGTGCACATCTCCGGTGTTTCCTCGCATGGCATAATCTTGCATTTGGACACGAGGAGGAGGAACCGATGACAACTGCACGACCTGTAGCGCTGGTGACGGGGGCTTCGGCCGGTATTGGAGCTGCTTATGCCCGCCGCCTGGCCGCACAAGGCTACGACCTGCTCCTGGTTGCACGGCGCGTGGGTCGCCTGGAGGAATTGGCCACAGAACTCACCAGCCGCCACGGCGTGCGGGCCGAGCCCTTACCAGCCGACCTCACGAGCGACGCCGACCTGAAAGCGGTCGAAGACCGCATCGCGCGCGAGGAGCATCTCGAGTTCCTGCTCAACAACGCCGGGTTTGGCGCCAGCGGACGATTCTACGAATCCCCGGTAGAAGTTCAGGACGCCATGCACCGCCTGCACGTGTTGGCCACCCTGCGCCTCTCCCATGCGGCGCTCCGCAAGATGACGGCGCGCGGCAAGGGCGCGGTGGTGAACGTCTCCTCGGTGGCGGCGTTCGTCTGCCGGCCTGGCAGCCTCAGCTACTACGCAACCAAGGCGTGGATCAACTGCTTCACCGAGGGGCTCTACCTGGAATTGAAGCAGGCCCGCTCGCCGGTGCGCGTGCAGGCGCTCTGCCCCGGATATACGGTGACGGAGTTTCACGACGTCATCGGGTTCGACCGCAAACGTGTTCCCGCAAGCTGGTGGACTCCCGTCGAGCAGGTCGTGGACGCTTCCCTCGAGGGCCTCAAGCGCGGCAAGCTGTTCGTGGTGCCCGGCTGGCGCTATAAGTTCATTGTCGCCCTGCTCCGCCTCATACCACGCCCCTTGCTTCATGCCACGAGTGAATGGGGCAGCGGGTAGGGGGAAAAACAAGAGTGAGAAAATTAGCCCGGCGCGTCCGGGCCGAATGCGTCTTACTTTAAGGAGGGTTCATGGCTCGATACTCATTGCGGCTTGGCCTGCTCGTGTTCGCTACGTTGCTTCTTGCACAGACTCAACCCCAGTCCACCCCTGGCGGTGAAAGCCCCCAGACTTCGCCGCCGAAGGGTGCGACGGCAAAGGTCGAGAAGCATCCGCTCCAATCCATTCCCTACACGCCCAGCCTCGATCTCGACTCAATGGACAGGACCGCCGACCCTTGCAACGACTTCTACCAGTACGTCTGCGGCGGTTGGGTGAAGAACAACCCCATCCCGTCCGACCAGGCGAGCTGGAGCGTGTACGCTAAACTCGCCGACGAGAACGATCAGTTCCTGTGGGGCATTCTGGACGAGGCGTCCGACCCGGGCCGCGCCCGCAATGCCTCCGAGCAGAAGATCGGCGACTTTTTCCAGGCGTGCATGGATGAGCCTGCCATCGAGAGGCTCGGCGCGACTCCCCTCCAAACCGGCCTGGGAGAGATTGCCGCGCTGAAGTCGAAGTCAGAGCTGGGGAGGTACCTCGGCCAGGAACATATGGCCGTCTGGGGCAGCGGGATGCTCTTCGGCTTCGGCTCCAATCAGGACTACGCGGACTCATCGCAGGTGATCGCCTTTGCCGAGGCAGGCGGACTCGGCCTCCCGGACCGCGATTACTACACCAAGACCGATCCCAAGTCACAGGAGATTCGCGGCCAGTACTTGGGCCACGTGCAGAAAATGTTCGAATTGATGGGCGACACGGCGGGCGCGGCTGCCGGGGAAGCCAAAACGGTAATGGCCATCGAGACGGCGCTGGCCGAGAAGTCCCTGACGCGGGTGCAGAAGCGCGACCCCTATAACCTGTTCCACAAAATGGATCGTGGGCGCTTGAAAGCCCTCACGCCGGACTTCGACTGGGACACGTACTTGGCAGCACAAGGCTTGCCGGACGTCGCGACCTTCAACGTCACTGAACCGGAGTTCTATCGGGAGATGGACCGGCTGATCCAGAGTATAAGCCTCGACGACTGGAAGACTTATCTGCGCTGGCATCTGGCGCACGCCGGGGCTCCTTATCTCTCGCTGAAGTTTCAACAGGAAAACTTTGATTTCTACAGCCACACACTGCGGGGCGTCGACGTCATGCAGCCGCGATGGAAGCGCTGCGTACAGTGGGTCGATCGCGATTTGGGGGAGGCGCTGGGACAGGTGTTCGTGGCTAAAACGTTTGGCCCCGACGTCAAGGCCCGCACCGTGAAGATGACCCGCGAGATCGAGGCGGCCATGGAGGACGACCTGAGAGACTCGCCGTGGATGGGCCCGGCAAGCAAACAGCAAGCCCTGGAAAAGCTTCACAGCATCGTCAACAAAATCGGCTATCCCGACAAGTGGCGCGATTACAGCTCGCTTGAGATCGTGCGCGGCGATTTCGCCGGCAACGTGCGCCGCAGCACCATCTTTGAATCCAAACGGCAATTGGCGAAGATCGGGAAACCCGTGGATCGCGGCGAGTGGGAAATGACTCCACCCACCGTCAACGCTTATTACGATCCGCAGATGAACGATATCAATTTCCCGGCCGGCGTTCTGCAACCGCCTTTGTTCGATCCC
Organism: Terriglobia bacterium; assembly: GCA_049514855.1. Classification (GTDB taxonomy): domain Bacteria; phylum Acidobacteriota; class Terriglobia; order UBA7540; family UBA7540; genus CAVROP01. Next base: position 14,428 of record JBEKUR010000034.1, on the reverse strand, counting down.
AAGGAGGATGACGCTCCCAACTATGGCAATACCGGGGGGACGATTGGGCACGAGTTGACCCACGGCTTCGATGACGAGGGACGCCAGTTCGATGCCAAGGGGAATCTGCACGATTGGTGGACGAAGGAAGACGCCGCCCAATTCGATACGCGCATCGCCTGTGTGCGGCAACAGTACGCGCAATACATCGTAGTGGACGATATCCACATCAACAGTAAGCTGACCAGTGGCGAAGACGTGGCGGACCTGGGCGGAACCTTGCTCGCCTACATCGCCTGGAAGGCCGCGACCAAGGGACAGGAACTGAAGCCCATCGACGGCTTCACTCCCGATCAGCGGTTCTTCATCGGCTACGGGCAGTGGGCCTGCGAGAACGAGCGGCCGGAAAATCTGCGGGTGAACGCCATCACCAATCCACACTCACCCGGCAAGTACCGCGTCAACGGCATCGTTTCCGACCTGCCCCAGTTCCAGCAGGCATTCGGCTGCAAGGCCGGCCAGCCGATGGTGCGTGCAAAGATGTGCCGTGTGTGGTAGTCGAGATCCTCCTCAGTCCAGCGCGCTTGTAGGTGGATGATGCTCCGGAGCGTGCCTGGCCGGAAGGTATCCGAGGCATGGTGGAAGGAGAGCGTGACTCGTCGTCCGTCAGGATGGAGGTAATGACGGTGGCTTCCTTTCTGGCGGTCGAGGGTGAAGCCATCGGCCTGGAGGGCGAAGTCAAGTTGGCGAGCGTAATAGACCGGAGGCGGGAAAAATCCACACTCATACGGTAACGGCAACAAGGGGTTGGTCAGAGGGGGTTACGCTCGCAGGAAGAGACTCGCCGTCCTCCAGCAGTGCCTCGATCACCATCTGGGCCACTTCTTGGATATTCTTGAGTGCCTCCTCTTTGGTGTGACCCCACGTTGCGGCGCCCCTCGATTCGAGGTCTGGTACATAGGCACGCCAAACATCCTCATCGGGTTCGATAACTACAGGGAAGACGTACGATCTCATCCTATGCCCTCCGTTCTTTTGGCGCTGAGCCAAAAAGCTCTTCGTCGGTTCGCATGATGTTCCGCGAACAACGGACTGGTTTCATTGTACAGCCGGATGAATGCTTGTCAACCACGGGTATCGTGGAGCGCAACAGGCCTCTTGCTTGACCAACTGCCTTCCGCCTTCCTTCCGCCTTCTGCCTTCTGCTTTCTGCCTTCTACTTTCTGCCTTCTGCGTTGGAAGGGCCGCTACCATCCCCCGCGCGATTCCAGCTTCGCGGTTTCTTCCCGAATCCGTTCCCAGGCTCGTTCCACGTGACGAAATTCGGTGTAGGTCTGGCCGACGCAGAAGCGGATGATATAACGCCCATTCAGCTTGGTGTGGGTCAAATAGAGATCGCCGCTTCGATTGAGGGAATCCAGCAACGCTTCGTTGAAGGCGTCCCCCGCGCGGTGGCGAACGCACACCAAGTTTAGTGGAGCGGGGGCGGCCAGCTCAAATCGCCCGTCCCGCTGCACCCAGGAGGCAAACTCCTGGGCCAAGGCCACGTGGCGGCGAACGTGGTGACGCAAACCCTCCACGCCGTAGTGCCGAATCACGAACCAGAGCTTCAACGACCGAAAGCGTCTCCCCAGCGGCACCTGCCAGTCTCGATAGTCGATGACCGCGCCCGACTCTGTAGCCTTGTTGCGGAGGTAATCCGGCAGAATGGATAAGGCATCGATCAGCGCTTTCCGGTTGGCCACGTAGAAACAGTCGCAATCGAAATTCGTGAACATCCACTTGTGAGGATTGAAGCAGTAACTATCCGCCAGCTCCAGGCCCTCGTTGATGTAGCGGAATTCAGGGCAGAGCGCGGCGGTGCCGGACATGGCGGAATCAACGTGAAGCCAGATGCCTTGTTCCTTCGAGATGCGCCCGATTTCCGGCAAAGGGTCGAGGGCGTTCGAGGAGGTGGTTCCCACGGTGGCGCAGACGATGCAGGGAATCTTCCCCGCTCGCCGGTCTTCGGCGATTTGCCGCGCTAGAGCATCCGGGCGCATGGCCCATCGAGCGTCAACATCAATGAGGCGCAGGTTTTCGTCGCCCAGCCCGGCGATCCTCACGGCTTTTTCGATGGAAGAGTGAGCCTGGGGAGAGGCATAGGCGACCAGTTCGCCCTTGCACCCTTGTTTATTGCTGGCGTAGCCTGTGGAGCGCTCGCGGGCTGCTAAAATCGCGCAGAGTGAGGCGCTGGAAGCGCTGTCCTGAATAACGCCTCCGCCTGTTGATGTGGAAAGGAATTCCTCCGGCAAGCCCAGCATCTGGACGAGCCAGTCGAGCACGTGTGTTTCGAGCTCGGTGCAGGCCGGACTGGTGGCCCACAGCATCCCCTGAATTCCAAGCCCGGACGACAGCAAGTCGCCGAGGATCGCGGGAGCTGAAGCGTTGCAGGGAAAGAAGGCAAAAAAATTGGGCGACTGCCAGTGCGTTATGCCCGGCAGGATCAACTTTTCAACATCTCCCAGTAGGGCTGCGAAAGACTCGCCGCTCGCTGGAGGCTCCTGCGGGAGCGAGGCACGGATTTCACCCGGCTGTAATTGAGCCAGCACCGGGAATGACTCGATGCGCTCATAATAATCAGCGATCCAGTCAATGACCGCCCGGCCATTCCGGCGAAACTCCTCAGTGGTCATGTGGTAGCTTTTCTCGTTCGACATCCCTGTCTCCTCTTCGGCGCGGGAAGAATAGTTGTCCCTGGTTTTCTGCCTACTGCTTCCTGCTCTCCCTTAGCCCATCTTGACAAAATACTGGCCCGTGGTTTCGAAGACGGCGAGCAAGTTTGTTAATCCGAGCAGTTCTTTGACACGCTTGGACAAGTTGATCAAGTGAAGGTCGCAACCTGCTTTCTTGGCGGTGATGTACACGCTCACCACCGCGCCCAGTCCGGAACTATCCATGTAAGCGACCTCGCTAAGGTCCAGGACGAGCCGCTTGCTTTGCGGAATCAGGGCCTTGACTTCTTCCTTGAAAATCGCCGCCGCGTCGCGCGTCAAATTGCCGCTCAATCGCACTACCGTGGCATCTTCCGTGGTGTGGACATCCAGCTTCAAGCGCGAACTGGGAACATTCGAGGGATTCGTTGCCATAAAAACTCCTATTCAGATTCAGATCGCCGCCTGTTGATTGTACCGCAGGTGGCGCGCCCTTGCCGCTTTGACATGTGACTAATTCGGGGATGGGGCTTGTCGCGGATTTGTCGGCACCTGTCCCAGCCCTGTGGGGAAGACCCGTCCCGCCTGGCGGGATGCCATCCCGCCTCACGGGATCGAACGAGGTGCAACGAGGCTTGACATCAATGTGCTTCAGGCTTATGCTTTTGTGTATGCGCACCACAATCGATCTGGACGACCTTCTACTTGGTGAACTGAAACAGGAGGCAGCGCACCGCGGCAGCACCTTGCGCGAATTGGTGAACGACCTCCTGCGCCAGGCAACGGCCGCTCCCGAGCCGAAAGCCAAGTATCGCTTCAACTGGAAACCCCATCGTGGCGGGCGGATCCAGCCCGGAGTCCGCCTGGACGATCGCAACTCACTGTTCGACCTCATGGATGGCCGCTGATGCGGGGCGTGGACACCAACATTCTGATCTATGCCCATCGTGACGAAACGCCGCAGCACCGCAAGGCGCTCCAGGTTCTCCGCGAGCTCGCCACGGGCTCCGAACCGTGGGTGTTACCCTGGCCCTGTATTTACGAATTCCTGCGGGTCGTGACCCATCCCCGGGTGTTCCACCCGCCGACTCCCCTCGATGAGGCTTGGCGAGCCGTGGAATCGTTGCTCGACTCGCCTTCCCGCGTCCGGCTTGCGGAGGGAGAGCGCCACCGGGAGATTCTGGCTGAGCTTCTCCGTACCTCCGCACCGGAGGGCAACGTGTTGCATGACGCGCACATCGCAGCCTTGTTGATCGAGCACGGCGCCTACGAGATCATCACCGCCGACGAGGCGTTTCGCCGCTTCCGCCGGCTGAAGGTGGTCAATCCCTTCCGTCCCAGTTGAAGGAACCGGGAGTTTCGGGTCTGGGGATTCTCCGTAGAACTGGCCCTCCTGCGGTCGCTGGAAACACCCGGCGCCGAAAACTCGGCTGGAGCATTGCCTGCGGAGGCGGTCAGTAGTATGTCACCGGTCGGCCGGGAATTGAAAATGGAAATCTCGACTAGACAGACGCAGACCCACGCTACGGGAGTTGGAGCGCCAGCTTGATGCCTTGTTCGATGGTCTTGAGTGTCGCGTCCCTCAGCCGGCCCAACGGTGGGTAAAGCAGAAGGTTCTTTTCAAGCGTCGTCACTTGGTCGCACTTTGCCCAGGAAGCGCGGCTGAGGCCAGCTTCGCCGGCTTCGACTTGAACTCGCAGCGAAAATTTCGCACGCTCGACGGTCGTCATCGGTACCACGCAGACGTCAAGGGCGTAGCGGTTGAGGGCGTCGGCGGAAATCACCAGCGCCGGACGGTCCTTGTCCAGCCGGACCAGGTAAACTTCACCGCGCCGGGGAAACCAGCCGCTGGGTGGAGTGCGAGCCATCATTCACCCTCCCGCGTGATCGCCCGTTGGCTCGCCGCGGCAAAGGCCTTGCGCTCGGCGCGTTCCGTCTCTCCGGCGGCGGCAAAGAACTCCGCTGCCTCCCTCTCCAGAGCTTCGTACTGCTCCTCGAGGATTGCCCGGCGGAGCAATTCATTGACCCGTTCGCTCCGTGAACGGCTCGAACGAGTGCGTTGAAGATAGTCGAGGATGGAACGATCAATAGTAAAGCTCTTTGAGAACCTCGTAGCTTTCCTCATATTTCTTATAGTGCCTGAGAGCGTATGGTTTGTCAAACGCCGGAGGCTGACCACCATGACGGTGTGATCTGCTTTTCCCCAGCCCCGAGTCCCAGCCCCCAGCCCCGAACTCCGGGCTGGAGCATTGCCTGTGGAGGCGGTCTGATGGATAATGCCGGCCAGCCGGGAATCGAAAAAGGGAATCGCGGCTGACGCGGTTCCTTCCCGCGCATCCGAAGCCGCCGTCATCAAAAACGCTATCTCTCACCATCTTCCCGTTGTGTTATCATATCCAGGGAGAGTGATAACATGATTCGTACCCAGGTCAGCCTCGACGAGCAGGACTACAAGTTGGCCAAGAAGGAAGCGGAAGCGCTGGGAATCCCAGTGGCAGAGTATGTCCGTCGGGCGATTCGCCGCGTGCTCCCACCTGGCGGTCGACCGGTCTGGATGCGATACGCAGGACTGGTCGAATCGGGAGACCCACGGTCCAGCCAGTCGATCGACGACATCGTATATGGCGACAAAGACTGAGGCTTATGTCGACACTTCCGCCCTGATTGCCTTCTTGGACCGGTCTGACAGCCACCATCCTCTATTTCGTAGACTGTTTTCCAGCCCGCCCCATCTCGTCACGTCAGCGCTGGTCGTAGCCGAAGGGCACGGCTGGTTTCTGCGGCGGTACGACCGGAATCGGGCCATCCAGTTTCTCAACTTCATTGACGATCTCTCGGTCCTTGCCATTCAGAGTTTCGATCGCGAGGAGTTGACGAAGACCAGCCGGCTAATCAAGAAGTTCGGCGACCAGGCGCTGACGCTAGCCGATGCTCACGGGCTGGTCATGATTAACGAGCGCCGAATCTCCACTTGCTGGTCGACCGATCGCCACTTGGGGCTCACGGGCGCGAAGCTGGTTGTTTCCTCTGCAAGTTCCTGACCCTGCTCTTTGTCTCGTCATCACCGGTCATTTGTCCTGCCCCGGCGGGCGGCGGAGGCGCGACACGGGCTCAGCCTACGCATTACAACACCCGACCACAAGCCGCAGACCCAAAGTGGACCTGCGCTACTGTCGCGTCCCAGAGTTTCATTGCGTAAGTCTAAGGAATGTCATCCTGAGCGAAGCGAAGGATCTATGCATTTCGATCAAATACATAGATTCTTTGCTCCCTCCGGTCGCTCAGAATGACAGTCCGTGAATTTTCCAACGAATTAAGGGGACACAACGCTACTCGCTCGCTTCCTATTTCGTACTCCCTGCTTTGCCATCGTGCTATATTGGGAGTTAGGAAGTACGTGCTTGGGGAGCGTGTTTGCGATGACGCGTGAAGAGCTGCTTTCGCGAATCAGCATCAATCCGAACGTTTGTTTCGGCAAGCCCTGCATTCGCGGGCATCGCATCTGGGTATCGCTGATTCTGGATTTCCTGGCCAGCGGCATGAGCACTGAGGAGATCCTGCGCGACTATCCCGACCTCACGCCCGACGACGTCCTCGCCTGTATCGCATACGGCGCCGAAATGGCGCGCGAGCGCTACGTCACCATTCCCATCGAAGCCCCTCGATGAAGCTCAAGCTGGACGAGAACCTCGGCCGCCGCGTGCAGCAACCGTTCCGCGACCACGGTCACGACACCGTCACCGTCGCCGATGAGCGACTATCCTCCGCCTCGGACGGAACCTTGATCGAAGCCTGCCGGCGGGAAGGCCGGGCCCTGGTTACGCTCGACCTGGATTTTGGCAACCCTCTGCTCTTCAGGCCGTCGGAGTACACGGGCATCGCCGTCTTGCGTCTCCCGCCCAAACCTTCTCACGCCGATTTGCTCGCCGCGGTGCGAACCCTCCTCGGCGCACTGGCCAAAGGCGAAATCAGCGGAAAACTCTGGATCGTCCAGCCCGGCCGCCTGCGCGAGTACCAGGAACCCCCCAGCGACTAACGCCTCCCACCTCCAATGTGCAATCATCAATCATCCATCGGCAATCCTACGGGCCCCTAGTTCCCAGCCCCGAATCCCGAGCCCCCAGGCCCGAACCAGGCTGGAGCATTGCATGTGGAGGCGGGCAGATGTATATTACCGCTCGGTCGGGAAATGAAAACAGAACTCTTGGTTTACTCGCTTCCTAACCGTTATCCCCTCGCCTTCGGAGTGGCCATTGAGCTAATGGTAGGCCGAAAGGAAGGTCATTCAGCATGGATCCCAAAAAATCGAAAACGACTACCCCCGAATTTTCGCGGCGGGATTTTCTCCTGACGGTTGGCGCCGGGGTGCCGACGATCAGCATGATGGCCGGGGAAGGGAGTGGAAAGGCACACCCGGCTACGGAGCCTGAAACGGGGAATGCCAGCGGGAAGTTCAGCCCCATCGACCTGAAACCGTACTTCAACGCCTCGTCCCGCGAGTTCGGGATCCGCGCGCGCGCCGTGGAAATAGGCGGGGATTCGGTCCACGACAACCTGATCCGCGTTCCGGGAGGAAAGCGCGCCTTGCAGGGAGTTCCGTTCACACTGGGGCTCGAGGACCTGGATAGTAAGTCTTGGCTCATTTTGAGTACGCAGTCTCGTCCCTCGGCCGCGCAGCGAGTGGAGATCCCTCTCCAGCAGAAAGCTCATTATCTTTGCCTGGCTTCATTTTGCGACTTCGATGAAAACGAGATGCCAGAGCCCGGGAAGGATGTGTTCCAGAAAGTGGGTCAACATCTGGGGGACGTCACATTAATTTACGAGGACAACGGAACGCGGGTCCTTCCCATTCGCCGCCGCTTTGAGACCAACTCTGTGACCGAGGCTTGGGGGCACATCAGTTTCGCATCCTTGCCACCGGGGAAAATGCGGGTCGGAAAAATCACCGATCCTCTCTCCTCCGCAGTCGGCTGGGGAGGCCTCCAAACAGTAATCGCTGGTGGCGGTCCGGGAGGACCCGGATTAGGGACCCTCTGGGTGTGTGCGCTTGAGAACCCGGAGCCGGACCGGAGCATTCGATCTCTGCGCTTTGAAGCGGCGGGAGAAGATTCCTGGGTGCTTTGCGGCCTGACGATTTATCACCGGCCCGGATACCCATTTCGGTTCGAGCCGCGCGCTTTGTATCGGATTACCTTGCCCGAAGCTGCGGCTGAAGACGCGGAGCGGTGGCAGGTGGATGTAGACCTCGGCTGGGTTGGCCGGACGTTTGCTTTGCCGGATTTCCAGCCCGACGCCTGGCTCTCATCCCCCGCCTCGGGGCTTGGCGAAAGAGCCAAGCCAGCCCCCGGCGGGCGCTGCCTTTATGTGGAGGTCACCGCCAATGCTGGCGCCACGTTGACCCTGCATGATTCAAAGACCGGGCGGCAATACGAGTTCGAACTCGCTAGGGTGGTCCCGGGCGGCGAAGTCGAGGCGAACGAGGGGGGCGGACGCATCGAGGTCGTTGAACGCGACCGCCGCTGGATTCACGGGCGAGTGCTCGACCCGGACACGAAGCGGCCCACCGCAGTGCGCCTGGCCTTCCGGTCCAAAGAGGGACGCTACATCCCTCCTTACGGACACCGCACGGAGATCAATGACGGTTGGTTTCAGGACTATGGCGCCGACGTCAAACTGATGGACACCTCCTTTGCCTACGTCGATGGCACCTTTCAGGTGGAACTTCCTCCCGGTGAAGTGTACCTGGAAATGACCAAGGGATTCGAATACCAGGCGGTGCGGCGGAAGCTTGAAATCCAGCCGGGGCAGCGCGAACTGACGGTGGAGATTCCCCGCCTCACCAACCTGCGCTCCAAAGGCTGGGTGACGGCGGACACGCACACTCACTTCCTTTCTCCCACCACGGCTCTGCTCGAAGCGCAAGCCGAGGGATTAAACCTGATCAACCTGTTGGCGGCCCAGTGGGGAGATCTTTTTACGAACGTGGGTGATCTTTCGCACGGACCGGTGATCTCGCAGGATCGCGAATCGATGGTTTGGGTGGGCACCGAGAATCGGCAGCACATTCTCGGCCACATTGGGCTGGAGGGCGTTCACGGGTCGGCGGTTTACCCGATGTCGGCGGAAGGCCCCGACGAGGCTTATTTGGGTGATCCGCTCTGCAGCAGCTTGGCGGAGTGGGCCGACACCTGCCGCCAGCGCCAAGGCTTGGCCGTGAGCGTACATTTTCCCTATCCCACGGGTGAAATCGCCGCAGACATTGTCCTCGGCAAGATCGACGCGGTGGAGCTTTGGCCGCAAGATGACTTCGCGACCCATTTCACCCCCCTCGAGCAATTCAACAGCTTGCGTTACCTGGATTGGTATCACTACTTGAATTGCGGGTACCGCCTGCCAGCGGTGGCAGGGACCGACAAGATGGGGGCCTACATGCCCGCGGGCGCCAACCGCGTCTATGCCTATCTTGGCCATGAAGAGTTCAATTTCCCAAACTGGGCAAAGGCCGTGCGGGGTGGGAACACCTTCGCAACCTCGGGCCCGCTGCTAATGTTTCATGCGGATGGCCACCCACCCGGTGAGGAGATCACTTTGGGCGCCGGCGGGGGGACGATTGAAGTCTCTGCCGAGGCGCAATGTTTCGTGCCTTTCCATCGCCTGGAGGTTATCTATAACGGCAACGTGGTCGCCTCGCGGGAGGAGCCGGCGGGAGCGCGGACCATGCACTTGACAGAGAAAGTAAAGGTTCCCGGGCCGGGCTGGCTTGCCGCGCGCGCTGCTTCTCAATTGGGACCTACTACATCGTGGGATTTCAAGATTGCAGCGCACACGTCGCCCGTCAACGTGCGAGTCCCGGGAAAGGACCTGTTCTCCCCTGAGGCCGCAACGTACTTCCTGCAGCTCATCGATGGGGCACAAATGTATGTCGAAACGCTCGCCACTCGGCCGGACCCGGAAACTTTCGCCAAGATTCGCAAAATCTTCACCGATGCACGCGCCACGCTGCACCGCCGCTGGCACCAGCAAGGGATACCTCATTAGGCCCGCGGGGTGGCGCAGACGTGTTTCTTACGTCTGCGGCCCTTTGGTGGGGATTCTGGAACGAACCGCGGTCCGCGCTCGCTCGATCCTTCCTTCACGCCACTTGTCACTCTTCACTGTCCTCGACGCGGCCCCCTGCGGTCTCTCGAGACGCGTTGCACCGAAAACTGGGCTTGAGCGTTGCATGCGGAGGAGGTCAGGTGTAAATTTGCGTTTGGCTGGGAAGTGTAAACGGAAATCGCGGTCGCGGATATTGACATGGCAAACCGCAGGGAGACAAAGCCATGAACGGCATACGGTCAGTATTCTCAGTGGATTTGGCCAAGAAGACTTTCGATCCACTGCTTCCACGGTCGGCGCGTGATCTCAAACTAAAAGAGAAAAATATCGAGAACTGGATCGCCGAGAACCCGAGCCTCCTGTTCACGAACCCTGAGGCCGTACTTGTAATTGGGCAAGAGGTGTCAGGAGAACCCATGGCTGACCTCCTGGCGGTCGATAGTCAGGGCGCGCTTGTTGTCATCGAAGTCAAGAGGGAGTGGTCCGATCGTAGTACCGTTGGCCAGCTTCTGGACTATGCCGCGGCACTGTCCAATTGGACCTACGATGATTTCAACCGACGGTGGCAACGGAATATTGAGGCCAAGGGGAGACATTTGTTCGAAGCGTTTAAGGAGTTCGCGGAGAATCCAGGATTCGAGAAGGATGAGTTTCTTAAGAGCCGCCGATTCTTCATCCTTGCTTCGGCAGGTGACGAAAGCGTGAAGCGAATAATTGGATGGCTGCGCGACAACTATGATGTCCCTATCGATTTTGTTCCATTTCAATTCTATTAACAAGGAACGCAGCACTTCTTGGAAATTGAGAAGATCGATGTCGATCCAATAGGACCTGAGCGCAGATGGAAACACGACTGGTCCTTCAACACGAATGAGAGGTTCTGCCCAGGTTCCTATAGAAAAATGTTGAAAGACGGGGTGATAGCCGTTTCCGGCTACTCGAACACGGAGGAGAAATTGAATGGTCCTAGGACAGGCGATCGAATTCTTGCCTATCTGAACGGAAAGGGAATTATAGCCGTGGGACGGATGGGCGACGCGCCCGCTTATCCATCGGGTGCGATCTTCAACGAGCTTAAGAACAAGGAGCATAACCGGAAGGTGCTATGGGAAACGGTGGTAAAGGTAGACAAAGCAATTACGCCAGCCGAGGTAAGCAAGTGGGGGTACAACTACCCATCCCTTCCGACGCTCTGCAAGATTTACGATGGGAAAGCTGCGGAGAAGATAGCGAAGGAGCTCCATAGGCGGGCGCAATTAGGATGACTGGTTCCCACCGACGTTTTTTGAGACACTTTATGCGAGGGTGATCGTATGAGTTGCAAACCAGTGCCTGTTGATTCGTGTCCCGATGTTTGTCATCGTTCTTGGGGCAGGCCGGACGATCCCGAGTTCCAAATCCCTGGCACGAAGGGAACAGGGCGACTCCACTTCTTTTACCACTGTCCAAAGTCAGAACTGCCTATCAGAGACGTTCTAGGTATCGAGCACGAAGGGTATGCGACGGAACCCCACATCGAGAAATGCGCAGAGAATTATTGCTGGCCATGTGACCAGATGAGCATCTGGGGATTTCTGAAGAGTGAGGAGAAATACCTGTTCCTCTTTACGACAGGTCGCAACGCACAATTCTACAACAGGAGATTTATCGTCGGTTACATTAAGAAGCGAACTGCATTTTTCTTTAAGGGACACGGCAGGACGTGGAGGAGCGTCCAGGGAGCCACCAAGCTTGTCTCCTTTGACGATGCATATATTCTCGACCGTTCCGTTGGTGGCCCTCACCACAGCACCATCAGGCGACTGAAGCTCGATGAGCGCCAAACGGCTAAAGTGATGTCGAAGTTGAAAAAGGGTCGGAACATCTTGCGCGAGTGCACAGGGGAGGTCAGGAGGCTCTCCCGTCGCACAGACACCGCTTCTTGACGTCTGCGGATGATTCTGTCCCCAAGAGTGGTCCCGCAGGGCGGTACTGTGGAGAACCGTACGCCTTTGTCGGCCGCAGACATGCCAAGCGCCGGCATGTCTCCGCCGCCCAGCCCTACAGCAAGGAATGCTTTTGCCGCGGCTACAACACTTACGCGCGGCAGGCCAACCGGCACAGGTGGCCGCCAGGGTTTTCGGCGCGCGGTTCGGAACAGAAAGCGTTATACTTGGCTCAGAGCATTGAGCCGGAAGCGGAGCTTGCTGAGAGGGGCGAATAGCCATGAATGTGCGGTTAGATTCCGAGACGGAAAAACTGGTTGAGGAGGAGGTACGATCGGGCAAGTTTCAAGATGCCACCGCCTTGGTTGGCGCGGCAGTGAAGCACTTCCTGATCGCGCGTGAGCTTGGCGAGGAATACACACGGCAGGAAATTGAGGAGAAAATCGCCCGCGGCCTCTCCCAGCTCGACCGAGGCGAAGGCCTTGACGGCGACGAGGTCTTCGAAAACCTTCGCGTTCGCGGGGAAGAGCTACAGCGTCAGCGCCGATGACACGCTTCCGCCTTTCCCCCGAGGCCGTCCAGGACCTTATCGACATATACGAGTACATCGCCCAAGACAACCTCGAGGCTGCCGAGCGCGTTCGAACTGAGATTTACGATGCCATTCTCGGCTTGGTGGCAATGCCCGGCAAGGGTCACCGTCGAGAGGACCTCACAGCGCAGCCGGTCCTTTTTTGGCCCGTGCGTTCTTACCAAATCATCTATCGACCTCACTCCCAGCCGCTTCAGGTCGTCGCAGTACTTCACGGCAAGAGAAACATCAAAATGATACTGGCCCGGAGGTAAGAGGGAACGATCCTGAAGCTTGGGTCGCCGGGCGGCGCAAACCCGCCGCAGGGGGTCTGCGCCCCCTGCGCGCGCGGCGCGGTCAGAGCGAAGGAGAAAGCGCGAGCAGCCCTTGGGCGATGGCGCGCCCGATGTTGGCCATGAGATCCGGTCTTCCATTCACCGCGTAGAGATGGGGTGTGAGCGCCCAAAGTTCCCGCTCAATTCGGCGCGGGGCGAGCTTGGCCTCACCCCGGCGACGCTCCAGTTCCGCCACAAGCATGGGCAGAACCTTATCGCTGAGGCGCAGCGCTGTGTCCACCACAAAGAGTGTCAGGTCGGGCCGGAGCAGGTGCACCCGGTCGAAAAAGGCGACCACCCCCCTGACCGGGAGGTTCTTGGGCGGAGAGGACTTCAGCTCGAGATAGGCCAGCTTGCCTTCCGCTGCCGCTACCACGTCGAGGTCGCCCCCCACGCCCCGTGCATGAAACCTCACGCCCGCCGCTACGTCGAATCCGAAGCGGTGCTGGAGCTCACGCGCCACGTACCACTCGAGCGTTCCACCAAAGCTCTTTGCGGCCCAGACCAGCCGATAGCGGCCTCGAGATAACCGCTGGGCCAGGCCCAGGCTGACAAGGGACTCTGCACACGCCTTCGACTGAGCCCGCTCGAGGTATTGCGTGGCTTCCTCGGGGGCGAATCCTTCCGCCTTCCGGATAGCCCCGCGCAGAAAGAGGCGGAAAGCATAATGGCCAAGCTGTTCCGAAAGCCGCTCGGCTGTTTCTTCTTCCAGATCACACGGGAACGGTATGTCGAGCCGAGCCTCGCTCGGTCGAAAGCCCCGGCGAGCCAGCATGGCCATCGCTTCTCCACCGGGCAGCCGCGCTCCTCGAGTCCTCGACCGCCGGTCGGCCGCTGCCTCGGTCTCGATCTCGCGCGCAGTGCGGGGTTTCTTCATACGCTGGTTCCGGACCGGATGCAGTCTAGCCCACAAAGAATTGAGTGTGACGCGACACTACTCTCCTTTCGCCGACGCGGCCGACGGGTACCATACGGGACCCACTTCTCGCAAAAAAATCCGGACGGTTACTGGACCAATAAACTTGAACTCCTGCAAGCCGGCGGAAAGTTCTGCGGGCGTTTTTGACTGAGCGAAAAGACTGGTGAGCGAGCCATAGCGCTCCTTGAGCTCCTTGCAGACGTGGAGGAGTTTGGTGGCCGTGGAGAAATCGTAGCGGACATAGTGCGCCTCATCCAAGAGCCGCACTAGTTCATCCCACCCGGCGCGGAGGATGGCGTCGGGACTCAGTAGTCGAGCTGCGGCCAACGCCATAAAAGCTCGCTCGGCAACTTGCCGCTGAATCGGCTTGCCGAAGAGTAGACAAACCAGAAACCATTTAAATAGCTCTCCCTCCTTTTTCGAGGACAGACGGATGCCTAGCTCTTCCGCAGAATATGTTCGCTTCATGTCCATCTCTCGCCTGGGAAAGCAGATCGAAGCTTCTACTGCACATCTACACGTCATTCCCGCGCAAGCGGGAATCCACGCCGGGGCAGATGTACCCCCGCTTTCGCGGGGGTGACACGGCGGACTGGCCGATCTCGCTGTTCGCTTGTAGGCCAGCTACTCGATTGCGCCGGCGGCGAACAAGGCACTCACCCGCTGCAGGTCAGCCTCGGTGTCTACCCCGATCGTGTCATGCGGCGTCTCGGCCACCATGATGGGCACGCCATTCTGCAAGAAGCGCAGTTGGTCCAGCTTCTCAGCTAACTCCAGCGAAGATTGCGGTAAGGAGTGAAACAGGGACAGCGCCGCCCGCGTGTAAGCGTAAATGCCCAGGTGCTTGTAGTACTGAATCCCGCCTTGACCATCACGGTCGTAAGGAATGGGGTAGCGAGAGAAGTAAA
>JBEKUR010000033.1:0-41400 GCA_049514855.1 Terriglobia bacterium | reverse complement strand
GCAATGCCCCGCCCATTGGAAATTCCGGGCTGGTGCGGCGCCGGGCTCGGCCGCAGAAGCGGACTCTCGTCCAGATGGGCCCGCCAAGGTGGTCCAAAAAGCCCTGGGAACTTCTGCACCAGCCCGCCGCACCAGAACCAGCGAACTACGGTCGGATCGGGCTGTAATCGCCGTCATGCGCAACGTCCGGGGACTCAGCGGTGGGGGCGCTTACTCGGTTCGACTATCGCTCTTTGGGCTTGCCGCTAGCCGGACCCGTCTCGGTGGCGTGCCGGTTGTCCGGCTTGCCCGGCAGCACCAGGTCAAGGCTCGTGGGGTGGGGGTCGATTGCCGACATGTCCTGGTCCAGCGGGCTGGGGCGGGGGCTGTCCTCCACGGCGGCAATGGCCATTTCCACGGCGCATTCCACCGGCTTTCTTGGTTGTGGGTTTCTGACCAACATTTCCTCTGCTCCTGGCTACAACACATTTCCGCTGCCCGCATCGGCAATGCAAGCGACCTGCCCGGACGTCCGGCCGGGCTGCAGGCGGCTCACGGGCGGGCGGGGACGGGGCGGAGATCCAAGACTGCCTTCTCGATCTGATTGCCCCGGACCGGACCCTTCGGGCTTGACTCACCCCCCGATGCCTATCTACACGGCCGCAATTTCCGCCGACGGCGTGGCAGGCGTGCTCGAGAGAGTCGCCTCCATCGGCGGAGTAGCCGCCTCGCCCGCCGGTGCACAGTCCGGCTTCGGGCTGGCCGCCTCGATTGCGGCGACCGCCGCCTCCAGGGCGGAAGACCTCTTGCCCGGCCGCCGCTTGATGCCCTGCAGTTTGGCGATGCGGGTCACTTGGCTGCGGCTGAGGCCCAGGGTGCTGCCTATCTGGGCGTAGGTCTCCGACTGGTGCGACGTGATGTATTCGCCGATTCGAGCGTACGTTTCGTTTAGGTCCATATTTGCACCCTCCTATTGAATGGGATCCGTATCAAATATTTTCGTTCACAGGCGATGATCCTGGCGATCTAGGGCAGGCCGTTGGGGCCGGCGGCGATCGGGCAGCGGGCGGTCATCCGGTCCAAGGTCATCAGTACCAGGCATGGGCAAGGATTCGACGAGGTTCCTTCCGCAGCACGAGAATTCTTCCGCGTTGCGGGCGGTCGCCAGGTCAAGTCCTTGCCAGGATGAGGTCCAGGGCAAGCGCGAGGGTGTAGGGGAACCGCCTCGGGATGGAGGGCGCGGCGGGGGGCGGCTGGACCACGGTGCGAGAGGCTGACGTATTCCGCCGGCACGGCACGCCTTTCCTTGAGCCTGATGTGCGCCTCCGACGACGCTCGCACGGGCCTGGCAGAGGCAGGCTTCGAGGGAGATCAGGACTGCGCGCTGATCCAGCCCCAGTCCCCGGACTTTGTGTTGTCAGCCTGTTGTCACTCCAGTAGTCACGGAAATTGGGAAAGCTTGGTCAAATGTCGACCCTCATTGCCCCGGCAAAAGATCTGGGTCGTGCGTCGTGGGCGCCACGCACCGGGCTGGTCCCGTTCCGCTCGGTCCAATGCTGCCTCAGGTGCAACACAGCCGAACAAGCGAACAAATGCATGCTGATCGACCGGAGTTTCTGAACTACCGAGTATTTAGGTATAGGAGGATTTGCCTAGAATGGATACACAAATACACATCGAAAGTGGAATGCCTGCGCCACCGAAGAAGAGGAGCTTCCATGTCCTCAATCTCCTGAAGCCCGGCCAGAGCGTGGTCTTCAAGGACGTCACCGTCACCGCGGTGGCCAACGCGGCGGGGAGGACAAAGGCCCGCCACCCCGGCAGGAAGTTCACGGCACGCACCGTCGAGGTCGACGGCGTGGCTGCCGTGAGAATCTGGAGGACAGAATGACGGGACAGGGGTTCAGACGTCGCACACGGCGCCCCGGAGTGTTCTCCCCATGGGATTTGGCCGGGGCCGAGAAGCTCAAGGAAAACCGCCGCCTTGCCGGTGTGCGGGGGTCAAGGAAGCGGTCCGGGAATTACCCGGAGGTGGGCGGGTGCGGCTGGGACGGCCACTGCCAATGCTCCGCCCAGCTCCTTTCCCGGGTGTCGTCGAGATGGGGGGCATAAGTGAAGGACAAGGAATACTACACGAGAATCCCCAACTACCTTTTCAAAGACCTCCGCTCGGGGAAGATATCGCCCTCCATGTTCGTGGCGCTTTCCATCCTGCACCACTGGGCGGACTGGGAGACGGCCCGGGTGGAGGAGGCGTCGGCGGGGGGGCTTGAGACCTGGTCTGCGAAGGCGTACTGCGAGGACACCTACCAGCGTGCCCTCCAGCGGGCCGATGCCCAAGGATACATCGACAGGAGCGAGATGGTCCCGGGTTCCAAGCAGGCATACCCCATCACCCTGCACAACTACCCCGCCCTCATAGAGGAAGTGGACGAGCTGCCCAACGGGGACGTGAGGAGCCGCTGGACCAGCGAGGTCATCAACCGGCACGAGACCAGCTGGTGGAAGGAGAGCGGCAGGGGCATGGTGAAATCCACCCAGTCGTCCACCCAGAAGAAGTCCGCAATCAACAGAAAGCAGAAGGCTTGTGAGGAAGAGGAGACCTGGCCATCCACTCAGGAGTCCACAGACCTGTCGGGGGACATGTCGGAGGACCTGTCGGGGGAGATGTCGGACAAACCGAGATTGAACCGAGCTTCAAACCGAGCTTCTAGCGAGAGTGAAAAAGAGAGTGAAAAGAACACGTCGACGTCGACCTCCTCGCCAGCTGTTTTCGTTCTCTCAAACCCAAAACCCAAGTCCAAGCCTGAGTCTATGTCCGATGGGAATCTCCAAGTTCAAGTTGCTGTTGAGACTCCTGTTTCGATTCCTGTTGATCCTTCTGCTTCAATTCCTGTCAAGCCTGCTGTCCCCACCCCCGTCCCAGTCCCCCCTGTGCCTTCGGCACGCGGGGATGCCGGGACCGTCACGCCTGCCAAGTTCGCCGGCACCTGCCCTGCCTGCGGGAATCCCATCGCCTGCGGCGAGATGATTCTGCTCAAGGACGGGGCAAAGGCCCGGCATGTCTCCTGTCCTACTCCTGTTCATGCCCCTGCCCCATCCAGGAAAGGGCGCCTCCGGGGAAAGGCTCGTGCCCTCGCCCCCCCGAGCGCCGCCGCTCCCCCCTACCGCATGACTCCACATGAGTCCCGGAAGCCTCCCGTGCCCTGCAGGACAAGCGAAGGCATCCGCCAAGTCGGGAAGGGGACGCCGCAGGGCAAGCCAGCACCCCGGCCATCGCCCGTGGAGAAGCCGAAGGAGCCGCCCTGCCCTCCCGAGCCCCCGCCCAAGAAGGCGTGCCCCCCCGAGCAGGAGAAGGAGGAGCGCAAGAACGCCGCCTACTACTCCTCCTCCTTCGACCGGAAGGTCCAGGGGGTCAAGGACGAATATGGCTACGTCGAGGAACTGTGGCAGGAGCTTGACTCCAGGGCCGGCATCGACCCCAAGAGGCGTGAGGAGATCCGCATGGAGATGCGGGAGAGGGAATACCGGAAGCATGCCCCAGACATCCTACCCTTGATGGATTGGAGCAAGGAATACAAGGAGAGGAAGGAGAGAAAGTTGGCGGCCAACGCCACATAGCGAGGATGCGATGTCAAAGCTAGTTGGATTCGAACTGGGCACGTTCGCGCCGTGGCTTGCTAACAGAGGATGATGTATGGTTCCCTGTGCATCTCGCCTGGGATTTTCTCGTATTCCATCAAGGTAGGTTCGCCCCACTCCACGACCTGC
Organism: Terriglobia bacterium; assembly: GCA_049514855.1. Lineage (GTDB taxonomy): Bacteria > Acidobacteriota > Terriglobia > UBA7540 > UBA7540 > CAVROP01. The sequence continues at coordinate 37,650 of JBEKUR010000033.1, read as the reverse complement.
CCGGCAAGGCTCCCGCCACCCTCGCTGCCTGGGGGGTCACCAGCATTCAGCGGCAGGGCGATATAGGCATCCTCCTCGATGTAATCATCAATCACGTCCTCCTCGTAGCGGCGATACACCGGCATCCACTCCGCCCTTTCGGCGAAAGCCTTCTCATAGCAGTCGACGAAATCCTCCATTTCGGCGAGCAATCCCTGCCAACTGGCGCACGCCCCACCCTCGGCGACAGTCGGAGCCGGGGGACCCTCCAGGACCGCTATGCGCTCCCGCAGTTCGACGACGGCCGGGGTCAGCGGGTCCTTCAGGTCCGCGATGCGCTGGCGCAGTTCGGCGGGCTCGGGATAGAAATAGGTAGATGGGCGACAACCCAGTCCGCAGGAAGTCCTGTAGCATTTCATTCCGCGCAGGAGCGCGTAGCCGGGAGCCAGGCTCGTGCATGCCAAGTCCTCGCCCTTGGCCGTCAGGTAGAATCGTAGACCCATATCGCCCTCCTTGCCGTTTTCCGTCGGCGTCTGGCGTTGGTCGCCACCCTGAAGTTGTACTGCTAGCTCGTTAATACTGCCTGTTAGGGCAAGATTGGAGTCGTGTCGCAACTTTTTTTCCTTGACCCGCTGCGCTACTGCGTAACCACGCAGTCGACCTTTCTGATGCTCTTCAAAAATCTGCTGAACTGTCATGTTTCGCATCTTGGAGTAGAGGCGGAACCGCAAAGTGCCTGACTCCATCGAGCAGGGGGTAGGACTTGCCGTGCTTCCCGCCCCCCTGAGGATGGCTGAACGGTATCCCCCGCTCCTTGCAGAGGTCACGGATGTTCCTAGCCCATTGCGGGTCGAACGGGCGGGGTTCTATCTGCTTGCAGCCATGCTCGCCGCTGACATTTACCCAGCCGAAGCCGTCGATGTGGTCGGTAAGGTCAGGCATCAAGTCTTCTAAAGTAGGGGCGAAGTCGAGCCAGCGCATCCTGCACGGTATCTTGCGCAAGTCGTCCAGCCTGTCGAGATACTTCTTTAACTCGACCGACGTCCCGAGCCAGACGTTGGGATAGCCGTCGCCCCAGTCTGCCGGGAGCCGCTCGGCAATCAAGTGCGTGCGTTTGCTGGCTAGTTGCCAAATGAGGTTAGGAGTCTGACGAATCAGGTCCCAGGCGTCTTCCCGCCATTCGTCGGCTTCCGCCATGAAGAAGTCCGAGTAGGAGCAGGCGAACACGCTCTTGAGCACACCTGCCGCCGCCGCTTGCTTCTGCCATTTGACCGGCTCTCCCCATGTCGAGGTGCAACGGTGAATATACTCTGGGTCGATTGTTCGTTGCGTCTGCCGCAGGTGCATATAGCAAGATTTGCAGCCTTCGCTGAATTTGCGGCACCCGACCCAGAAGTTGAAGCTGTAGTCGTGCTGGAGTTCGTGTGTGCCTGACTTCCTTGCTCCCCCCGGTGCTTTCACACTTGCTTCGTCTGTCGACATTGTTGTTCTCCATTACCGCCGGGCGGAATATCGCCGCCGCTCTCCGGGCTTTGGCCATCACTAGCCCAGGTGCGATAAGGGGAAATACTGAAAAACGGACAGGGTAATACGGTTCAAAACTGGATTTTCAAGGGTGACTTGAATGGAGTGATTCTCGCGGGAGGGATGGCGTTACCTGTTGCGTGAAAACGGTGCAACTCGTCCAGCTTGTGCAGCAGCAGCTTGTGCAGGCGAGGGTAGTCCTTCTCGAACCTGCGCAGCTTCCCGCGCAGGTCGGACGGCGACCACTTTTTCTCGGTGACGAGGCTTGCCAGGCCCGCAAGCTCCCCTTTCACGCCCATCCAACGCCGCTCCTTGACCTTCCTTGCGTCCGCGTACTTCAGCACGTACGCGGTCAGGAAGAGGAGGCCCTTGGACTTCAGCAGCGTCTTCTCGAAGGGCGTGGCATATGCCCTGGCAAGGCTGGCTACCCAGGACAGGGATTCCTCCAGCAGAGATAGTGCATCGTCGGCGTCCTCCGGCCCCGGCACCATGCCGGTCGGCAGGCGGAACTCGTTTGTGTCGGCGACCAGCAGAAGCTCCCTTCGGTGGCGGTGGATTAGGCGTCGAGTTGCTTCCGCCTTGTTCCTTACCGCCTCCATGTCCTCACGGGTGGCCAGCTTCCTTCCTTCCGTCCACCCAGAAGCGGTGTTGAACTCGCCGTCGTTTCCGAGAACCAGTTTCCGCCGCCGTCCCTCTCGCATGGCGGCTGCCTCGGGGCTTAATTGTTCCAGGCAGAAGTACAGAACAGCACGTCGGCAACCGGCCTTCTCCAGCTTCCTGACGTGGTCCTCCACCTTGTAGGTTCTGTCCTGTCCGAGAGTGGCACGGATGGATGGCGGCACTCCAGCGGGCGCAACGGATTCCTCAACCCATTTGCCGCCCTGTTCCCACCTCTCGACCCAATCCTCATGCAGCCCCAGCCGGTCCGCAAGCAGGGCTTCCTCGACCCTTCTGCGGGACACCTTGGTCATCGGCGTCTTTGGCGTGGGAGAGCGCATCGCTGGCTGATTGTACTGCGTTTTGCCCCGGCCGCCACCTCCAATCAAGTCACCCGGAGAAATCCGTCGGTCTGGCCGGAATGCCCTATTTTCCGACGGTAATTAGGTATAAGAGGCCAGCAGACGCTGGCCAATCAACTTCAAGACAGGATGTCTTGAAGCAATGGAGAGGAGAAACGATATGGCAACGAAAAGCACCGCCCTCGCCCCGCTCGGGGACAGGGACTACCTGATGAAGATAGCCGAACCGAATCAAGAGTTGTGCAAGATTGCACAACTCCCCACTTCCCCCCCCAATAAAATCACGGCGATACTCAAGCGCCGCACGGAGATGGACGCCACCGAATTGGCGGTCTTTACTCGGACGTTCATCGTGCACCACGGCAAACTTGAGACGCCGCTTCTAAAAGAAGTCAAGCGGCGCTTCTCTATCCTTGACCGTTCTAAGCAAGTTGACGGCACTTATCTCACGATAGACGGCGCACGGTCGTTCAACGAATGGCTTGGGTTGCACGGCATCGGAAAGCGGAATGCTTACTACATCTTAAACGGCGGAAAGGCGAAGAAAGAAAAGGAAGGCAAAGTACATCCCCCGCCGCCCTGGGGCAAAATTGACGGCACGAAAGTAGATGTCGTCTTCTCGGCTGCGCACAAGTGCGTAAGGCGTGGAAACGAAACGGACGCCATCGCTTGGATACGGCTTCTCCACCTAAACGGCTTCCACGTTTGGAAACAACTCAAGATTTACGCAATGGAAGACGTTGGTCTCGGCGATACGTCCGTCCTAAGTCGGATTGACATGCTTGAGAAATCTGCCGATGCAGTGAAAGACTCAACGCACCGTCCCGAATTGTTGGCAATCATCGAAGCCGTGATGATTCTATGCCGTGCGAAGAAGTCCCGTGCTACTGACAATGCCGCCATATGGTTTCAAGAGAATCCCACCTATGTGCCGCCAACCGAAGACGAAGTCCAAGAGGCATCTGAAGTCGAGTTGATGACGCCGCCTGTATACGAGGAGTATCTGGACAAGCACACGGCGGCGGGACGCCACAACGGGCGTGGGCTTGAAGACTTCAAGAAGACGGAAAACGAAGCATTGGCCAACAAAGCAGACGTTGCGCCATTCGTGCCACCGGTCGTCGATATCACGGACGCCGTTAATGCGCAAATCGAATACCTACAGAAGCGAATCAAGTCTCTTGAAAAAGAGAATGCGTCTCTTCGTGAAGAGTTGGAGAAGTACGCCGTTCCGGTCGCTGACGGCGGCGTCTTCGGGGGGCAGGTTTTCGGGAACGACAATGCCGCCTTCTCCTCGCAGCCGCCGAGAAGCACTGCGGCGTCCTGAAGGAGCAGGCTGCCTGACGATGGCGTCATTCGTCGAAACCGTGGGAAACCAGGATGGCAGCCGACAAGGGCGCAGGCAGCAGCAGGGGAACCGCAAAATCCCCAGGATTTTCGTTAAGCCCGATGTATTGCTGAGACAAAGGTCAACGGATTCTGCTGCCCAGGAGGGCGGAGACGGAATGCAACGAGTGGGGGGGATGTCCGCCCACGTCATATGGACATTGAAAGCCGCCTGAGGAGCCGGTGCGATTCCGGCAAGACGCCCCAAGCTGGGGCGTAGCGGCAGAGAACAAGTGGAGGAGAGCAAGATGCCAGAGAAGACATACGAGCTTGAAGTTGCTTTCTCAGCGACGGTCCCGGTGCTGGTCAAGGGGGAGAGCAAGGAGGATGTCAAGCACCGTTATCGGAGCGGGGACGCCAAGCTGGTGCCCAGCATCCTTGAGCGGTGGGGTGACATGTATAACATTCGTCGTATTACCGTGCTGGATACACTCAGGGAATTGGAGGAGAGCTGATACGGAAACATGGTCCAGCAAGTTGAGCAATTCCGCTCCGCCGTGCTTGAAAAGGTGTAATGCAGGGGCAGCCTATGGGCGACTGGGACATCAAACTCGACCGGAGCATCTTGGGCGACGATGACTGGCGCAACGAGGATTACCGCACCGGCTGCCACGAGGCGGCACATGCGGTCGTTGTCGAGCTTATGGGCGCTCGTGTGAATTTCATCCGCCTTCTTTCCTGGGACGATATGGCGGAAACGAACATGATGGGTCATACCAGCTACCGTGATTCCGGCTTTGTCCCCCAAGTGGCTGGCAGGGAGTTGGCGATATCGCTGGCTGGGGTGGTGTTCGAGAAGCTCCTATACCGTGGCAAGGGAAAGGACACCCACTATAAAGGCGATATGGAAAAGGCACAAGCACTGAGCCGGATGATGACGGGAGGGGACGGAAGCAAGTCGTCCCCCGCTTGCGAGAAGCTTTTCGCCAACGCTGTCGTGGTGCATACGTTCACTGCGGACGAGACGTTGGAACGCACTATGAAAGTCGCACGGCAGATGGTGGTCGAGAACTGGCCGCTCATCCTCGCTATCGGCAAGCGGCTGGCATGCGAGGGCGAACTAACGGGCAGCCAGGTCAGGAACATGATGGCGAGAGCGGCATAGCCGCATGGCAGCCGGGGCAGAGGCTGGACCGGCAACACAGGAGAGGAAAACGTGAGCGCATTCACAGTCAAAAAGGTCGTCGGCGGGAAGATACACGGGGTCTGCGCATGGACTGGGGCTCATATGGTCAGCCGCATCGTCGCCCAGAGCGAGAACGGCGGCTGCGTGCGGGACAGCGAGGGCAACTGGTATGGCGTCATCAAGGATGGACGCATCGGGCTGGAGCTTGAGCAGGCTTACGAACGGGATGTGTTGAAGCGCACCAAATAGAAACGGCGGCAGCCTCGCCAAATGAGAACCGAGCGTGTTGTAGGTAGAGGAGAGAATCAGAATGGCAAACCTCGACAGGGAGAAGGAACGGCTTGCCCGGCGTGACATCGCCAGGTTCGGGGCGGCAATGGCGAACAACCGTATTGACATGCCTGCGCTGCTGATGTTCCAGCGGGCGTGCGACAAACTCCACGAAGTCCTTGAGAAGCAGGCGAGGAGGCGGCTCCTCCAGGACCCCATCAAGGAGAACAAGGACGGCAGTATGCCGCTGCACATATCCAGCCGCTGGTTCCACGGAACGGACGGCGGCAACGTGCAGAGCATCCTTGAGAATGGCCTACAGCCCCGGAAGGAGCGCAGCACCAACCACCCCAACCTTCCCTCCCACCCGGATATGGTCTACATCACCGACGCCTATGGCCTCTGCTACGCCATGATGGCGGACGCCCATATCTTGGAATGCCCCGCCCACGACCCCGACCGGTGTGCAGTGTTCGAGGTTGACATCCGTGACCTGTGGCGGGACATCCACCCCGACGAGGACGCCATCGAGCAGTCCGGCAACCCCGTGGGGACGATTGACTGGGAGATGTCGCCCGAGGAGTTCAACCAGGACGTGATGTTCCGCTCCCTCTACTACTGCGGGGTGGCAACCCACAGGGGCACCATCCCCGTCACGGACATCAAGAGGTTCGCCCTGGTTCCCCATCGCCATCCCGTCATGGGTGCCATCGCCTCCTCCGATGGGGGCAGGGGATACTGCATCAGGGAACAGCAGAGGCTCATCAACTGGTGGGTCATGGACGGAGGGGAGTTCCCGGTTCCCGCCGAGGAAGTGATGATTTCCCGCAAGGTGGCAGACCTCATCACCAAGGACTTGGAGATGGTGCATCCCGCTATCATCGCTGCCGGGGTCAGGGGCGACACCCTGCTCCGCAAGCAGTGGATGGAACGACCCATCACCCATGACGGCATCGTGGTCAACGAGGTTGTGGTTGTCAGCGAGGAGCAGGAGACGGCAGCGGCAGCCTAGAACCGCCGCAAAAGGAGACAAAGATGACTATAACCGTGAGAGAGGAAGGAAACGCACCGGACGTATTCGGGACAGTGGAGATAACCAAGGAAACCATCACCGCCCAGGAGGCACGAGACCTCGCCATAAGCATCTTGGAGGCGGCGAGCGTGGCACAGGACGACGAGAACAACCAGCCGTTCTACTTCACCCCGGACTTTGACGACAACACCGGTCTGCCTGTCATCGTCGGCGACGAATGGGGATACATCGGCGACAGCACCGTGCTGGAGGTCATGACTCCCACCCGTGCGCTCATCGGGTGCGATATGGACTGCCGTGCGGTCTACAGCCCAAGGTCGCTCTGCTGGACTGAAGACGAGATTCCGCCCGGCTGCGTCAAGACGCTGGAGGAAGCCAAGGCGGCTTTCGTAAAGGCAGCGGCAGCCTAGAATCGCCGCAGAAAAGGAGATGAGATGAGAAAACAAAAGAAGGAACTAATGTTAACAGTAAGCCTTGTAAGCCCCGCTAACAGAGTAGATGGAAACATGTTCTGCGTGGTTGCGATTGACAAAAAACATCTGTTTGCCAATTTTGACGACGCCAAGGCTCTGTGCGACCGGCTCAACCTCGCCGCCAAGCGGTTGGCGACGGAAACCCCTATGCCGAGCGAGAATCTCAATTTTTTGGATAGATACAACAAGGCATACAAAAAGGCAGCGGCAGCGTAGGCTGGAGCCGCATGGGAGGACAAGATGGCAGGCAAGGATGTTCGGATTGACGAGGCAGGGACACGGATACTCCAGACCCTAATCAAAAACAACGACGACGAAGGCGTGATGAAATTCCTCGGGCTTGACTGGGAAAACCTGAATTGCTGGTTCTGCGGCAGGCGTGGTCACATCATGAAGCAATGCACCGTGCCCAAGGACAAGCGGCTCCCCAAGGAACAGGGCTTGGCTGTCTCCAGGGGCGAGGCATTCGTATCAGACGACGGGGAGTTCATCCCTATGGTGCTTCCCAGCATGGAGTAGCCACGCACCACGGCAGCCAGGGCGAAGGCTGGACCGGCGAGACAGCCCATAATCGACCCCGACCAGCGAGACGACCCGCTGGCGGGAGAGCAGGAAGGAGAGTCCCCATGGGCAGGCTTGACAGGGCAGTGGTTGCACACCACGCCGTCAGCGACCGCTACCATGCTGCGGCTGCGGCGTTCCACCAGTCGCTCGTTGACCACGGCTCTGGAAGCCCCCAGTGGACTGCGGCGAAGGAAGCCTATGCCATGGCGGGCAGGGGACTGCGTGCCAGCCTTGATGTGGTGATGGCGCTCCAAGGAACGAATGACTAAGCGGGCGGACGACAAGCAGGGCCGCAAAAAAAGGAGAAAGGCAATGGCAGACAAAAAGAAGAAGGACCTTTTGGCAAGGGTGAAAGATTCTTACGCAAGGGAGATAAGAAAATACATCCTGAGCAAGCCCAGAGCGCCGCTTGCCGATTGCCGTTTGCTGACAGGCCTGGTCCTGGACATGGCCAGCAGGAGGGCTCTCTTGGGGATGAAGCGAGACGGGAGCATGATGCTGCCCATGCCCAGCGGGCTGAGGGGGAAATCCTTCATCTTCAACTGGATTTTAACCACCGGCAGGTACTCGTTCGTCGGGCTTGACGACAGGATAATGGCAGTGCGGGTTGAGTGACAGCGCACCCCAACAACCTCTCCGGGGACGGTCAACTCCAGGGCGAGCCAAATTTTAGGTCGGCACTGTCCCCGTGGAAGGACAATCGGGCCAACGGACTGGAAGCAGGGCCGCAGGAACAGAGAGGCAAGGCAATGAAGGCAATCACCGAAAGGGAGCTTCGTGACTGTCTCGGGCAGTCTCGCCGGTCCATTAAGCCCGGCGATACGGGCGAAGGATGGGACAAAGCGCTGGACGCCCTGGACATTGACTACGCTTACGCAGCCGAGAAAATCAGCAGCTTTTTCCAGCACCGATGGCGGTGCAAGCAGGGCGTCATCGGGTGCGATTTGGGCACCCGCAGCCACCTGCACGGGCTGTTGTAATCGGCACCACGGCAGCCGGGGCGAAGGCTGGACCGGCAGTCCATTCCAAAGGAGAACCAGCATGTCAAGAAAGGGCAGGACTATAGAACAATTGAGTGAACGCCTTGTTCAGGCCCGGAGAGGAGGCAACGAAAGGCTGTGTGCCCGTCTGCGAGTTAAGATAAGAAATAAGACTTTGCCGTCGCTTACTTCATTGCCTGCTCCCTCAGTCCACTCGGAATACCTTAAGGTCATCACGGAAGGCGATGGCGATAATCTCCTAAACGGCAGACGGGGTCTCTCGTCGTGAGGTGGGGCTTGTGGTTATTTGAACTGCTGCTTTTCATTTGCTCGAGGGGGCGGCAATGTACCCTCCTATTGGCGAAGTATTTCTTCCACGGGGCGGTTTAGCAGTTTAAGAAAAATGTTTATTCTTAGTTTTCCGGGTTTCCGAGAGTAAGACCACCAGATTTTTGGTATTTAGTATCTGGGGGAGTGTATCTCGGGCGGGGAATCGAGCTGGGCAGACTGGAAATTAAGCAAAAATGGCCAGATTGATTTTGGAATAATAATTGGATTAATTTTGTAATCGTGACCGGATTAATTCTATTCTAACGATAACCGGTTTCATCGTCGAATCAATGGCCAGATTGCCCCGGAATCCCCAACCCGGCCACCTAATTTGAGAAGTTAAGAAAGAAGTTACGCAGAAAACTCTTCCGTGCGTCCTTCAAAACTCCCTTCAAAACCCCAAAATCTCAGTATTTGTTAGGCATGGGAATAATCGAGACAATAGAGAATTTTGGAAGGGCGCTTAAGGTGGAAGAACTTGCTCAACTGACCGCAATCAGTTCCAAGACCTTATACAGGATGATTGCGGCTAGGAAGCTCCCGGCGTTCCGCATCGGGGGCTGCGTCAGGCTGGAACCGATGACCACCGCTAACTGGCTCCGCTCCCGCCAAGCATAGCTCCCAAAGGGCTGGTTCGTAACCAGCCCCCAGGATAGCTCGGGCTATGAGAACGCTGCGTTCGCAGCCGCTTGCAGGTCGGACATTCCAGCCGGACGGAGGTAACGTTCGGTCGTGGCTAGTGAAGAGTGACCAGCCAGCTTCTGCACATTCCGGCTGTTGGTGTGGTTCAGCATCGTGGTCAGGTAGGTGGCACGGAAAGTCTTGAGCTTTGCCCGACGGCACTCCTTCTTCTTCCGGCACCCGGAGCATTTCCCGCAATTGAGACCAGCTACCCGCCAATCGGACTTCAGGGCTTTAAGGAACTTGATGTTCGGGCGGTCGTTCCTTGTGCCGAAAACAAAACGGGTGTTCGGGTTCTTCTTGCGCCACGCCTTCAGTTCTTCGAGGAGCACGTCGGGAATCGGAACATCACGTTCTTCGGAGTCCTTGGAGACCCACTCCAGTTCCGGGTTCCACGAGTAGGAACCCTTCCGCTTGAACCGCACTTCAGCCATCTTCAAGTTCCAATTGATGTTATCCCATTCCCAATAGGCGAGTTCTTCGTCACGAAATCCGAACATCCGGTAGCACCGCCAGACCAGGCGGTGGTATTCACTGGAGGCAGCATACAAACGCTGGAGTTCTTCTTCGGTATAGTTTTCAACTTCGAGTTTGGGCTTCTTCTTCAGCTTCTGATTCCACTCGGGGCTAACGACTTTGTTGGGGTCAAGACCGATATAGCGAAGGAAACAGCGGACATAGCCATAACGATGAGAACGAGTGCTTTTGGAGTCGCCCCGGTCATCAAGGAAATGGTCAAAGGCTATAACGTCATCTTCTGTGACCTGCGCCGGGAATTCCTTTTGCCGTTCGGACAGCAAGCGGGAGAACTCTTTCCCCACGAAGGTATACTTGCGGATGCTGTCAACCGAACCGTGGGCGTATTTCTCGATGTAGCCATCCCGTAGTTTGGAGATGGTTTTCCTGTCAGCATTCGAAGGTTCCGGCATCTTGATGCCCAGGTCTTCCTGCAACGCATCGTATTGGAGCTTCTTCTCGAAAAGGGCAAATGTGGCCAGCGCAGCATCGAGGTCCTTGCCCACGGGCTTTTGGATGGCTTTGGAACCTTTATAGAAGCGAATCTCATACTTGCCTTGGGGGCAGTAGAGCTGCTGGCCTTTGTATGTCATGAAGTCCGGTTTGATACGACCGTTCTTTGTTTTTATGAGGATGCCCCGACGCCAACCTTGGCCCGGGATTTTTGCACAGCGGATGAGGGAAGCTTTGCGGTTTGCCATGTGGTCTCCTTCGGAGACTTGATATTGGAAGGCTGACCTATTGAAGCCTTCACCTGTCTCCTTCCTCCTAATACCCACCGCATAGCTAAAACCTTGCAAAAAAAGTTAAATTTCCCGTAAGTCATTGATGGATAATAGGTAGTTGACACGGCACAATTCTCCCCCCTTCCGCACCAATTATTTCAGTAGGCAGCAAGCAGAAGCCAGTAAGCAGTACCTCACCGTCCTTTGTCCCTGGTCCCACCACGGCGGGTCGGATACCAGCTCTCAGGTATCAGCCCTTCGCCTTTAAACCCAAATCGTACTTTTCAGTTCTCAGTGCCTCTGTGTCTCTGTGGTGATCGGCATATTCCCTTGTTGGCGAGAAAGGTCTGCGGGCGCAGAGAACGGCCTCGCGTTACCCTGCTGCAATTACTTATTTCCCGGCGCGCACACGAAATTGGCAGCATCGTTGGTGTCGCCGGCGCCTTTGTACTTCGCGATTTGCGGGTACGTACACAGGGGACGCGTCATCTTAACGCCTTGTGCGTGGTTGGAGTCGTCCACGTATTTCGTCGCGATGATCTTGGAAGGTGCGACGCCCTTCTCAACCCACTGTTCGAGAGCCGTGTAGATATTGTGCTCAGGGTCATGCGGCGGGGCATTGGCATCTTGTCCGAAGGAATTGGGCCCTGGACCGCCTCCACAGTGCTGCATTCCCGGCACCATAAAAAGCCGCAAGAACGTGTCTGTAGCGCGCTGGCCCAGCGTCGCCAGCACGCTGTGGTAGTAGTCGATGGTGTTGGGCGCGGGGATCGCGGCATCGCTCCAGCCATGATACATAATGAGCTTGCCACCGCGGGCCCTGAAGGGCTTCAGATTGGGGTCGGTGGCGTTAAGGGCACGGGCCGTCTTAGCGTCGGCCAGTTTCGTGCCTTGGTCGACATTGAAAGTCTTGTAGTCCCAAGCCGCTTGTTCGTACACCATGTCTGAAAAGAACTGTGTTCCGAAAAAGAACAGCAGGCTGCGGCCGGGCACCGGACCGGTGATCCAAGGAGCCCAGCCCGCTGGACCCTCCTCGGCGCCGGGCATATAGCCGGGGAAAATCTGGTGTCCAGCCGAATCGTGCGGCCCGGCATAGATCTTCTTGAGCGCGGTCACCTGCGGCGCCGTGAGGCAACTGTTGGAGTCGGCCCCCTTGCAGAGCAGCGTCGCTGGGTCGAAGTGGCATTGCCTCGGGTCATTGAGGATACCGTCCGCTACACCGTCCTGGGCGTCGCAGGCAGCAAGCACAGCGGCGCCGATGGCCGGGAGCTTGCCGGCGGGAATGTAACTGGCCTCATCCAGCGTGGTAGCCTGGTTAACCCACATAGCACCGACCAGCAGATGTGTCCAGAAATTGGCGGGGGCGCCGGCAAGGATGCCGTCGTAGTCTTCGGGGAAGCGCTGGGCCTCCATCAGGGCCTCACGGCCCCCATCCGAGCAACTGGCGAAATACGAATGCTGGAGGTTGTCGCCGTAAAAGGCGTCGATGATTGCTTTGGCCTTCAGAGTCATCTCGTGGATGGCGCGATATCCGAAGTCAATCACCTTTTCGGGGTGGCCCAAGGCCCACGCCGCGTCGCCTCCTCCGGTGTGCCCGGTATCGGTGCCGGCCGCGGCATAGCCTCGCTTTATCGAAGCTCCCAGGGCAGGATAGCCAATCATCCCCGCGAAGCCTCCGTTGCCCTGGCCCTGGTATTTGCTATTCCAGCCGGCGGTCGGCATCCAAACCTCCATCTTGATAGCGGAGTCAGCCGTGGGCGAAACTTCTGCCACAACCCTGCAAAAGGCTGGAAGATCCTTGTAGCTCGCTTGCATCCCCGGCATGGGATTCGGGGCAGGAGGCGGGGTGAATGCTCCGGCAGGTACAGATTGGGCCAACGTGATTTTCGTGTTGGCTAGCGCAAGCTGCGCGAGGCTGTCGCAGGATCTTTGAGCCGCCCCGGTCGTCTGACTAAAAACACCTGCTATCCACAAAGCCGCCAGAAATGGGAAAACCAACGGTTTACGCATCGCGAACTCCCTTCGTTTTTACTGACCCGGCCGCCTGGATTTGAAACCACTTGACCGAATTTCTACCATTTTCTTGATAGATTCAGCCTGTGAGAATTGCATCCTTACCGCCTCCCTGTCAAACATAACTTCGGCGGCTTAACCGCAATATTCAGGGGAAAAACTCGCGGCCTTCTTACTGAATCCTGAATCCCGAATCCTGAATCCTGCTCTTCTGAATCTTAGCGCTTGACACGCGCCCGGAGATATGGTAGCCTACTATGGTTGACGTATGCTGAATGCACGACGACACCACTTCCAAGGGGTTCTAAATCGGCCTCCCGGCTGGGGAAGATTGGCGCAAAACCCAAAAAAGATACTAAATAGAGGGAACGAAGCTAAGGATTTCTTGAAGATCGCGATGAGCTTCACTCGCACCAGCTCGAGTGTTCGTGACGACGCGGCAATTCGCATGCAGAATGGAGGCAACGGATCGCATGAACAACTCTCGCAGAACTTTTCTTGGTTACGGAGTCGCGGCGCTGGCGGCTGCCAATTCCCCGCGTACCAGAGCGGGGGGTAGCGCTTCGACCTTCCTTGACATCATACGTCCACCCGATCACGTGACGGCGTTCGCCGAGGGTAGACCGCCGCTTCATCTCCAACGTTCCGGCGCGCGTTGGCGTGCACAGGATGTTGAGATCGCCACCGAGCCCAAGCAACAGCTTGGAGTCCGTGAGCTCTCCATCAAGGTCTCATCCCCACAAACCTCGCTCACCCGCGTGCATCTGCGATGGTCCGGTCCGCTGCCGGAGACCCTGCGGTTTCTGGGCGATCACTGGGAGCGGTCTTACGGCGATCTGGAGTGGCGCGGCTTTGCGGGCGAACGGATTATGCCCTGGTATTTCCTCGCCTCGAACGGTCACGTGACTCATGGCTACGGCGTAACGACGGGTGGGGGCGCGTTGTGCTTCTGGCAGGTGGACCCGGTGGGAATCTCGCTGTGGCTCGACGTGCGCAACGGAGGCAGCGGCGTACAACTGGGCGAACGCGAGCTTGCGGCGGCCGAGGTCGTCGCAGAGGAAGGCCGGGCGGGCGCCACAGCGTCTCAAGCGGCGCGGTCCTTCTGCCGAAAACTCTGCGCTCACCCTTGCTTGCCGGAGAAGCCCATCTATGGCTCGAACAACTGGTATTACCTGTATGGCGAAAACATGACGGCGGAGAATATCCTGCGCGACGTGGAGCAGCTCGCGGAGCTCGCCCCCTCAGGCGACAACCCGCCTTTCATGGTGGTCGACATGGGTTGGGGGAAAGCAGCGGAGGGCGCTGGACCCTGGACACCGGGCAATTGCCGTTTCCCTGACATGCCGGGGATCGCCGCCGAGATGAAAAAGCGCGGGGTGCGGCCAGGGCTCTGGGTGAGGCCGCTTCTCACCGTCGAGGCGCTACCGGAGACATGGCATTTGAACGTGAATCCCACCGCAGGCACGTACAAGCCCCCACTCCTGGTGATCGATCCCAGCGTGCCGGAGGCGCTGGCGCACATCCAGGAGGGCCTGCGCGGTGTGGTGGGTTGGGGATTCGAACTGCTCAAGCACGATTTTTCCACCTTCGACATGCTGGGCCGGTGGGGCTTTCAGATGGGGGCGGAGGTGACCTCCGAAGGTTGGCACTTTGCGGACCGCAGCAAGACCACGGCGGAAATTGTGTTGCAGTTCTATCGCGCAATTCGTGCGGCGGCGGGGAACGCCCTCATTATTGGTTGCAACACCCTGGGGCATCTGGGCGCGGGAATATTTGAATTGCAGCGGATCGGTGACGATACCAGCGGGCGCGACTGGAATCGAACTCGAAAGATGGGCGTGAATGCGCTGGGGTTTCGCTTGCCGCAGCATCGGGCGTTCTTCCTGGCCGATCCGGACTGCGTTCCGTTCACGAAAGCTGTGCCGCTGGGCATGACACGCCAGTGGCTGGACCTGGTAACGAAGAGCGGAACAGCGCTCTTCATCTCGGCGGAACCGGCGACGGTGACGGGCGAAGAAAAGAAGATGCTGAGAACGGCGCTGGCGGCTGCCGCCCGAGTTCAGCCGGAAGCAGAGCCGCTCGACTGGATGGAAACGATGTCTCCCAAGCGGTGGAGTCTGGAAGGTGAGACCGCGAGCTTCGACTGGTTTGGTGAGGAAGGAGCGAATCCGCTTTCTAAGTTAGATTAAACCGGCGCAGCCGTTCGTTCGAAACCGCACACTGGCCGAGGCTGCGCCCGCGAGCGGCAAGAGGGAGTTAATAATCCAATGAGGCATGATAAGGGTAAAGAGGTTTTACGGCCGTGCGCCACCTCGGACCACATAGCGAGGAGGTCGCCGCAAGCACGCTGGCCTCGCGCGCATGGCTGGGGGGCATTGCTGGTTGTGATCGTGGCCCTGGGTGGTCTCGCGGGCGCATCCTTAGCAGGCGGGCAAGGTGGCACCGGCGTGCTGCTGCCGGATGGGCGTGAGTTCGTTTCCTGGGAGCAGCCCCTCCAGTTCACCAAGACCTACTACGTGGACAACCGGAATCCTCGCGCCGCGGATTCGAATCAGGGCACAAAAGAACTGCCCTTTCTCACCATCAACAAGGCGGCGCAGGTGCTCGAGCCGGGCCAGCGCGTAGTCATCATGACGGGCGTCTATCGCGAGCGCGTTGCTCCCCTGCGCGGCGGCAGCGGGCCCGACAAGATGATCAGCTACGAAGCGGCGCCCGGCGCCAACGTGGTGGTCAAAGGCTCGCGGCTGGTCAAAACCGGTTGGGAACCCTCCAGCGGCTTCAAGCTGGGTGAGTTGGGGCCGGCTCGCTCCAGGGTGAAGATCTACCAGCGTCGTTTGCACGATCTCGATTTCCAGGGCTACAACCCCTTTGGCATGGTCAACATCATGCAGGACCGCGTTTACTTGCAACCCAAGCCGGAGGAGTTGCGGCGGCATCTGCTGCGCCGCGGGATGGTGTTCGTGGACGGGCAGCGGCTCGAGCAGGTCGAGCTCTACGGGGAACTCGGCCAGAAAGACGGGGCCTTCTGGTGTGAGCACAACGGGCTCACCATCCACCTCCGTCTTGCCGGTGATGACGACCCTGCCCGGCACGAGGTTGAGCTGGTAATCCAGGAGCAGGTTTTCGCTCCCGTGACGCTGGGGCTGAACTACATCCGGATCAAAGGCATCACCTTCGAACAAGCCGCCAACGCCTTTCCCGTCCCCCAGCGCGGGATGGTTTCCGCCAGTCGGGGGAACCATTGGATCATTGAGGATTGCGTCCTGCGGCACGCCAATGGCGTGGCGCTCGACATCGGCGCCCAGGATTGGAACATGGAGCCGCCCGCCCTCACCGGTTACAGCATCGTGCGCGGGAATCACATCGTCGATGCCGGCGTCTGCGGGCTGGCGGGATTGGGTGTGCAGGACACCCTCATCGAGGCGAACCTCATCGAGCACGTTGGCTACCAGGACGTCGAGCTGACCTGGGAGACGGGTGGGATCAAACTGCACGTGACCAAGAACTGCCTGCTGCGGAGCAACGTCATCCGGCACATGATTCACGCCGAAGCCATCTGGCTCGACTACCAGAATACCAACACGCGCGTGACCGGGAACGTGATAGGCGACACCCTGGAAACACTGCGGGGCGGCATCTATCTGGAAGCCTCGCACGACCCCAACATGCTCGACCACAACATCATCTGGAGGGCGACGGAAGGCAAGGGGGGCGGCGCCTACAACATGCCACCCCACGGTGGCTGGGGCATCACGGTGGATGGAAGCGACGAGACGGTAATTGCCCATAACTTAATAGGCTATACCCAGGATGCGGGCATTAAGTTTAGAAATATCGAAGGCCGCATCGTGGGCTCGCGGGGCGGCACCACGCGCCGCAACAAGATCCTCAACAACATTTTCTACCGCTGTGGCAAGGCCATCGACTTCTCCAATCCGGACAACACGGCGGAAGGCAATCTCTATCTAAAGGACTGGGGCGAGGTGACGGATGAGAGCAAGGGGGTCGGGCGCGGGCTGAACTGGATTTCCGGGCCGGGCACGCCCTTGCTTCTGGACCTGGAGGCGTGGCAGAAATTCTTCGGCTTCGACAAGCAGGGCGCTTACGCGAATATGAGCATCGACATCGACCTGGATGCGCTGACGATGACCTGGTCGTTTTCGGGTGCTACGCCGCAAGTTTCGACCGAGCGGCACTTCCAACGGGATTTCCTCGGACAGGCCGCCGGCGAGGTGCGCAAGCCCGGTCCCCTGCTGCGCTTGCCGGATTCGCCCACGAAGGTGGACATTGATCCGCGCCCACGCTGTGTTGAACGATTGGATTGACACTAAGGGGGACAGGTGTTATACAAGACCTTGTCAACGCATGCTAGTTCTGATGCCATCGAATTGCTAAAGATAGAGAGTGCGTCCGGTTTTCCTCCCGAGGAGGTCTTCAATGGATATCTTTGACAAGGTCGACCCGAAGACGCTCGATCGCCGTCACTGGCAGTTGTCGATGCTTTCGCTGGGGATGATTCTCGTCCTAGGAGCGGGTATGGCCTTGCTTATGTATCCTGCCGTTTTTGGCAGTAACGCAGCCCCTAGCGGGCACACTACACGCACTTTGTTCTTTGGCTTCTGTGCGTTGTGTGTGCTCGTGGTTGCCTACTTGTTGAACCGGCAATATATGGTTCACCAACTGCGCAAGAACTTGGTCGAGCAGAAAACGGAAATGGTACACCTTCGCCAAGAGGCGAGCGCTGATTTGCTGGGCACCGTGCCGGGTTTCAGTCATTTTCAGGATCGGCTGATCATGGGTTTTCGCCGTGCCGCCCAGACCAGCGAGCCACTTTCTCTTGTACTCGTGCGTCTGAAACCCTCCCACATGTTCAACAGCCCAGCGGAGGTCTCTGTAGCGCTGGGGGACGCAGCCAGGGTGCTCCTCCGCAAGCTGCGCACGGATGACTCACTCTACCATTTGTCCTCGGATGCGTTCGCTATGGTCCTGCCAAACACCTGTGGAGCTGATATGAACCAAGTCGCGAGCCGGGTTGCGGAAGGCCTCACCGACGCTTCCGGCGCTAGCAACCGTTTCACGTTTGATATGCAAGCGGTTAACTATCCGGAGCAAGTCTCATCGGCTTACGAGATGGAACGCATAGCTGGCTCTTTTTCACTTCATAAGAAATCAGCGGCAGGGAAGGCGGAGACAGCATAAGAACAATTTGTGCCTTCCGGCAGAGCGATCGAAGCCCTCCGCTTCCAAGTTAGGACACTAGCGTGGCAGCTTTACCTCGCTAGCGATCTGCAACTTTGCCTCGAGGCCATGGGCGCCTTCCGTGGGCTGGCTACCGCCGACGAAGACGGTGTAGCTGCCGGGCATAATCCTATGTTCGCCTTTTTCTGTGACCTGGCTCAGGTCCCGCGGATTGAGCTTGAAGGCGACGTGCCGGGTCTCACCCGGAGCGAGATGGACGCGCTCGAATCCTTTGAGCGCGCGCAGGGGAGCGCCTGGCGACTGCGGGTACTCGAGGTAAAGCTCCGCGACCTCATCGGCACTGATCCCGGCCGTATTACGGATGTCCGCCTCGACGGTGAGTGGCTGGCCGGCTTGCAGCTTCTCGGATGAGAGCCGGAGATTACTGTAGACGAAGCTCGCGTAGCTTAGACCGTAGCCGAAAGCGTAGAGCGGCTTGCCGCCGAAGTATCGGTACGTCCGCTTCTGCATCGAGTAATCGTCGAAGGGCGGAAGCTGATCGAGCGAAGCGTAGAAGGTGACGGGCAGTCGCCCGCCAGGGTTGTTAGCCCCCGCCAGCGTCTCGGCAATGGCTGTGCCGCCTTCCTCGCCCGGATACCAGGCTTCGAGGATAGCAGCAGCATGCTGCTCAGCCCAGTTCACCGCCAGCGCGCTGCCGTTCATCAACACCACCACCAAAGGCTTGCCGGTGGCCGCCAGCGCCTCGAGCAAATCCTGCTGGGCACGGGGCAAGCCAATGTCCGTGCGGTCGCCGCCGCTGAAGCCTTCAACATGGATGCCCATCTCCTCGCCTTCAAGATCCGGCGAAAGCCCCACGAAAGCCACCACCACGTCAGCTTGCTGGGCGATTTTCACGGCTTCGTCGCGCAGGGCTTCGGCCGGCGGCTGCCAGTTGAGCGTAGCGCCGGCCGCGAAGAGTGGCGCACGGTGCGCGTACTCCAGCCGGAAGCTGTGCGGCTGGGTATCCGTGAAGTGTGCCTGGAAGCGTGGCGCCTTTAAGTTACCAATGTCTTCACCTAACGCACCTTCGGTCACCAGCTTGTCGTCCAGGTAGAGCCGATAAGTCTCGCGGTCCTGGCAAGGGTAGCAGTGAGGCGCGCCGAGGCTAAAGGTATAGTCTCCCACTCCAGGCGGGGTTAACGTGCCGCTCCAGCGCACCGCGAAGGCTGGCAGGGGAATTCCCGCCGCAGGTGAGGCGGCGTCCCAGTCGAACTGGATCTGGGGGTCAATGCGGGTGAGCGCCGGCTTGCCGGAAAAGTCGGTATTGGGGAAATACTCGGCCTTGAGGCCCGGTGCAGACCCGGACCTCGCAGTATGGAACACGGTGCTGGGCACGGGCACGGGCAGTTGCGCCACGTAGGCCGAGCCCGGCGCGTAAAGCACCTCTGCTTTTCCCGCGAATTCTTTGCGCAGACCGTCCACAGGCAGGACGGGATGGGACGGTGTACCTTTGTAGTTGCCCTCGAGCGCGGCCAGCGCCTCGGCGTTTGGCCCGATCACCGCAATCCTTTTCACACTTGCCTTGAAGGGAAGCTGTCCGTCCTGGTTCTTGAGCAGAACCATGGATTCGCGCGCCGCCTCGAGCGCCAACTGACGATGCGCCGGCGAGTCATCCTGGGACATCGGAATCTGGCTATAGGTGACCGCGCTGGGGGGATCAAACATGCCCAGCCGGAAGCGTGCCGTGAACAGGCGTTTGACCGCCGTGTCGATCTCGCTTTCTCGAATCAGGCCGTCTTTTACAGCCTTCACCAGGGTGACGTACTCGTTGCCGCAGGTCGTGTCGGTTCCAGCGCGCACCGCCGCCACCGAACCATGTTCGTTGTCCGATGTAAAGTGGTGTCCCGCGCTGATGTCGCCCACCGCTCCGCAGTCGGAGGTCACATAGCCCTGGAAGTGCCAGGCTTCGCGGAGGGTCTTCTCGAGCAGGAAGTTGTTGGCGCAGGCCGGCGCGCCGTCGATGGCGTTGTAGGCACACATGAGGGAGTCAGCGTGCCCTTCGGTAACGGTGGCGCGAAATGCCGGAAGATAAGTATCCTCGAGGTCGTGCGGCGAGACTTCGACATTGAAGCCGTGCCGCTTAGTCTCCGGTCCGCTGTGCACGGCGTAGTGCTTGGGCGTGGCCACTACTTTCAGATACTTCGGGTCGTTGCCTTGCAAGCCGCTCACGAAGCCCACTCCCAGCTTTGCGGCCAGAAAGGGATCTTCGCCGTAGGTTTCCTGACCGCGTCCCCAGCGGGGATCGCGGAAGATGTTGATATTCGGCGACCACAAAGTGAGCCCGTAGTAAATACTGTGGTTGCCTTCTCGCTGCGCTTGGTTGTACTTGGCCCGGGTTTCGGTGGCGATGACTTCGGCCTCGCGGCGCACCAGATGAGTATCCCAGGTGGCCGCCATTCCGATGGCCTGTGGAAACACGGTGGCATATCCTGATCGCGCGATACCGTGCAACGCCTCACTCCACCAGTCGTAGGATGGAATACCGAGCCTGGGGATGGCCGGAGCGGTGTGCTGCATCTGCAAAACCTTTTCTTCAAGTGTCATCCGCGAAACCAGATCATCCACCCGCTTATCGGTCGCCACGGACGGGTCGCCATAGGTCGGCACTGCTTCCTTGGCCGCATTCTGCGCATGGACCGGCCGAACGAGAGCACAACCCACTACCGCCACGATCAGAAACTGAAAGAGAACCTTGCGTATGACTTCACACCTTGACATGTTCATAACCCCTTCCCACACAATAATGAAACTGGAAACTGGGAATTGGAAACTGGTATCACGTCCGACGGGCGAGGACATGCTCGTCGGTCTGAGGCGAAGCGTCGCTAAGAATCAGAACTAGAAAACAGCGCGGCCAGTTTCTAATTTCCAGTTTCCAATTTCCAGTTTCCACATTCTGCTTTGTCGCGCCACCCGCTGCGCGACCTGCCCCGTGTCCGAGGGCGTCAGTTGACCTCGGCAAGCAAAGGCCCGGCAAGGGCCTTTGTAAAGTAAAGGACACCCGGCTGCGTTGGCATCCAGGTGGAAGGCACATGACGACTGGTGGGGTGCCGCAGCGTGACCCACAACGAAAGACCCTGCCATTGCATACCGCGACCGAGTTCGCCATCCGCGCCGCCAATGGCGTAGTCGGCGCGCGTAAAGAAGGCGGGACCTATGGTGTTGGCGAAGGCAGGCACCAGCGTCGTCCGACTCTTGAAGCTGGTAATGGCATTCTGTTCGATGGTCAGCGGGTGCAGCTTAGCGCCCAAACGATGAGTCTGCTTTCGCCAATCTTCGTCGTTGGCGAACTCAAGCCCAAAGTGGGGTTCCCAAAAGGCAATATGACAGGCGCGCCCAATGCCATAAACCACCACCAGCTTTGCCCCTTCCTTGCGCAATGCGCCGATCCGATCCGTATACTCGGGGAGCAGGCGCCTGGTGGCAAAAAAGCGCTGCTCCGGCGGTATGGTGAGGTTGGCGAGAGGGCGGTAGAAAGCGGTCTCCATGGCGTTCTGGAAAGCACCTGGATTGTTACCGGGAAGCGTGTTGCCCTCGCTGTCGCTCCACTCGTCCATGTTGAAACCGTAAACGTGCTGGCAGGGAATGTTCCAGTCGCGCAGAAAATAGACCGTCCAACGGTACATGCCCATGGGGCCGACAGGCAAAATCAGAGCCAGCTTGCGGCCGACTTCGCGGCAGCGCCGAATTTCCCTGGCCAGCTCATGGCCTAACATCACGTTAAAATCCGCCACGTCGTCGGCCATGCGGATTGAGAAGTCCTGGTGCCATTTTGCCTGCCGATCGAAGATGGCATTTGGATCGTCGGCCACGCAGGCGTCCCACTGCGTCAAGTCCCATGCGGAAGGGAAGAAGGATTCAAGCAACGAGCCTTTCAAGGTTGTTAGAAGGTTCATTTGAGTTAACCTCACGATGCAGGATTCTTGTTCAAGCATAGATCTGGCACACGGGGATTGTACACCTTTGACATGTTAGGCGGGAAAAAGGGTTCGGGGTGCTGTGACAGCAGGCCTGTTTCGGCTTACGGGTTCGCCGCCCCAGATTTCGCCGGGCAGATTTCTCCGCCTGACTCTCGCTTGGCTACCTGTCGGACGGGCAAATTAAGGGTAGGCTGCTTTCGGCTTACGACACCAACCAGGCTTGGCGCTCTCCTGTCTGCCCCACCCGAGTGCCGGAACGGTCGCGGCACGGAACGGCCGCGGCACTTGACATCTTCTCGGGTAAAGGGTAAATTCTGCCCATACGGAATTCCAATCCTAGATGAGGAGCACTTACATGCAGATGCCAGTATGGTCGAAGAAGAGCAAGGTTGTCACGGTCGCGTGTGCTTTTGTTGCAGCGCTCGCTCTCATGCTAATCAGCCCCGCTCCCGCCAAACCGCAGGCCGGGCCTGGGGCAGGAAGGCATGGGGTTCCCTGGGCCAACGCTCAGCCTCAAACCAAAATCTCCCCCAACAATCCTAAGCCATTCTGTCTGTGGCGGTCGTTTTTTGACACCAATACAACGGTTATACTGACGTCCTGCGATACGGAGTTGTGCAGCGCGTTTACGCCAATATTCACAGAACAGGTCGTCTGCCCAGTGGAAGAGGGAGGAAGTTGCACGTTCCAGATTACCATTGAGTCGGAGAATTTTGTCGGGTCCAATGAGAACCCCCCTCTTTACGGGGAATCCGGGCAGTATGCATTCCTCGTGGACGGCGCCGCGCCCAGCCCGGGGCCGGTAGGGGCAATTGACACCATTTGCCCCAACTGTTACGAGTGGATGTACAGTAATACATGGGACGACGTATATGTCGGCACTTCGTACGCCGTCACCGCAACCGTCACAAATACCAAGAACCGGCAGAAACACACGGTCGAAGTGGACATCGGGTGTCGAGAGGAAAAGTTCGATGCTACGGGTTGTTACGCTGGAACGTGGCTTGCGAATCTACAGGTTGCGGTCTACACGCGCAACTCGGTATTGTTCTAGCTTAATTCGGCTTCCAGTAGTGCCAGTGTAGTGTCCACAAATATCTGGACAATGCCCTTTGCCGTCGCGCCGGGCCCCCGCGGCGGGACCGGCAAATACTGCCGGGCACATCCCGCGGGGCCGGCGCGGGCGGTGCTGCACTGTCCACGCAATTACTGGGCACTACGCTGGCGGCGGGTAGCGAAACTCCTCAGGAGAACCCTGGCCGCTGAATGCCTTGACTCCAGGCCGCTTCACGCGCACAAGTCACGTCTCAACCACACCAGCGCGAAACGGGCTCGAAGCGAAACTTGTAAGCCAAGCAGAATTATGGAAGACTGGCGGTGACGCTTCTCGTCACCTGTCACTATGCCTTTCAACTGCTGGAAGTGCCGCCAGAAGATTGCGTATCCATCCGGTAGCCGCGTGGGCACGCTCGACGTCTGCCCCAAGTGCGACGCCGACTTGCATGCCTGCCGCAATTGCCAATTCTACGACCCCGGCAAACACAATCAATGCGCTGAGACGCGGGCCGAATGGGTCCGCGATAAAGAAGCCGCCAACTACTGTGACTACTTCCGACCTAATTCAACCCTAATGGCAAGCGCGGATCGCTCCGCCTCTGAGACCGACGACGCCCAGAAGAAGTTCGACTCGCTGTTTAAGATCTGACGAAGTGGCGTCGGCCGTGCACGGAAACTATGGCAGCGTGTGGTTTCTCTGATAAGCTCGCCCTGATTACAGATTCAAGATTCCAGATTCAAGAGGCTTGCGGTGCGTTACGAACGGTTTGAGCAACTTCCAGTCTGGCAAGCCAGTGTCGAACTGGCTCTGGTGACCTACGCCATGACCGCGCAGCCGGCCTTCCGGCGTCAGCGTAGTCTGCGTGACCAGCTTGAGCGTGCCGCGCTCTCCGTTTCGAACAACATCGCTGAAGGGTTCGAAAGGGGTACGAATCAGGAATTGCTCACTTTCCTGTATATCGCTCGCGGCTCTGCGGGAGAAACACGCTCGATGCTGTGCCTGCTCGAACGCATGCCCGCTTTCGGCAATCTGGAATCCGAAATTTTGATCTTGAATCTGAAATCCAGCGTCGAAAGCGTTTCCAGGCAGCTTGGTGCTTGGATTCGCTCGCTGCGGGATTCCGAGATGAAGGGTCAGCGCTACGTTACGGAGAAAACGCGCCGGGTGACCCAAGCCCGCCACGAGCGCGAGGAGTTCCTGAGGAAATTGGAGCAGATTCGGAAGGGGAGTGCCTCAGGTACAGAAAAGCCTTGAGATGAATCCGCCTCTTTTCTTGAATCTGCAATTTGAGATCTTGGATACGGTACCCGCCCCGCCTCCAAGAAGAAGTTCGACCCGCTATTTCGAGGTTAAATTAAGCCGCTATTGACACTGGATCGTCGCAGGAACTTCACGCACCTTCAAATCCACCGGCCTTTTCGAAGGCATCGGCGACGCGCAGGAGCCTTGCCTCGTCGAAGTGCCGGGCGAGAAGTTGCATGCCCACCGGAAGGTGTGGTTCCCCTTTGGTCTTTCCGCACGGAACGGAAATGCCCGGGATGCCGGCAAGGCTGGCGGTAACGGTGTAGATATCGGCGAGATACATTTGCAAGGGATCGTCCATACGCTCGCCGAGCTTGAAGGCGGGGATGGGGGAGGTTGGGGTGACGATCACGTCCACTTCGTCAAATGCTTCCAGAAAATCCCTGGTGATGAGGGTGCGCACTTTCTGGGCTTTCAGGTAATAGGCATCGTAGTAGCCGGAGCTCAGGACGTAGGTGCCCAGCATAATGCGCCTCTTCACTTCGGCGCCAAACCCTCCGTAGCGTGTCTGTTTGTACATCTCTTGCAAATCCGCGTGCTCAGCGGAGCGGAATCCATAGCGCACGCCATCGTAGCGCGCCAGATTCGAGCTAGCCTCAGCCATGCAGATGATGTAGTAGCAGGCAATGGCATAATCGGTGTGGGGAAGGCTTATGGGAACGACCTCGCATCCCAGCTTCGCCAGCACGTCGACTCCCTTCTGGATGTTATCTCCAGTTTCCGGATTGAGTCCCTTGAGATATTCGCTTGGGACGCCCAGCTTGAGGCCGCGCACGTTTTGATCCAGCCCTGCGATGTAGTCTTCAACCGGAATGTCCGCCGAGGTGGAGTCGTGCGGGTCGCGGCCCGCAATCGTCTGCAGCAGACGCGCCACATCGCGGACGGAGCGGCCGAAAGGCCCAATGTGATCGAGCGAGGAGGCGAAAGCCACCAATCCGAACCGCGAGACCCTGCCGTACGTCCCCATCATGCCCACAATTCCACAAAAGGCCGCCGGTTGCCGGATGGAGCCGCCCGTGTCAGAGCCAAGAGACGCCACGGCCATATTCGCCGCGACCGCCGCGGCTGAACCGCCACTCGAGCCCCCGGGGACTCGGGTTAAATCGTGAGGGTTGTGGGTGGTGAAAAAACCGGAGTTTTCCGTCGAAGATCCCATCGCGAATTCGTCGCAATTCGTCTTGCCTAGAATGACCGCGCCTGCCGCCTCCAACCTTTCAACGGCGGGGGCATCATAGGGGGCGACGTAATTGGCAAGAATCTTCGAGGCGCAGGTGTTCCGCGCGCCTCGGGTCAGAATCACGTCCTTCACCGCCACGGGGATTCCACCCAGCGGACCCAAGGGCTCGCCGGCGGCAAGCTGCCGGTCAATCTTTGAGGCCTGCTGCAGGGCGCGTTCAGGGCACAACTGCAAATACGCACGGACCTCTTTGTCGCGCCGCTCGATGTGAGCAAAGTGAGCTTGCGCAACCTCCACCGCAGATGTTTCGCGCTTGACCAGAAGGTTATGGAGTGGGTCGATAGTGAGTTCAGTTAGGTTCATTCGTACGAATTAACTCCCCCTTCCGGGGAAATTGGGTCCTTGCCCTCTCCCTTTGGGAGAGGGCGTCCCGCTGCCGGCGCTTTCACCAGCCGGAGCGGGACGGGTGAGGGGTCGGTTGCACGCTAACGACTGATCAGAGCGTGAACACGACGAAGTAACCCCTCACCTGGCTCGCTCCGCTCGCCACCCTCTCCCCAGGGGAGAGGGCGGTGTTTCCCCCAAGGTCGCCGCAGCTTACTCCTCCTTCTCGATGACGCGAGGAACACGGAAACAACCCGCGCTTGGATCGGGAGCATTGGCGAGGGCTTCGTCCTGCTCGAATGTCTTGTGCGGCTCGTCTCCCCGCAAGGAAGGGTTCGCCGCAGCGGGATAGGTCACCTGCGCCATCGGTTCCACTTGCGAGGTATCCAGCTCATTCAGCTTCTGCATGTACTGGAGGATGGAATCGAGCTGCGGGAGGAATTTCTTCACCTCTTCGGGAGTTACTTCGAGGTGGGCGAGTTCGGCGACGTAGCGCACGTCCTTTTCTTCGAGTGCCATCAGGCCACCTTTCCACGCTTGCGTCCGAAGTATTTGGCGTAAGGCCGTCGGATCACTTGCGCCATGTCGGGAGCCAGACCTGAAACCTTTCCCGGCCAATCCTTCCGGTTGGGTTTGGAGACAGGTAGATTTTCTTGCCGCCGCTGTGCCCTGTCGCTGCGATCGAGCTTGCCGACGCGTAAGATCCTGAGATGTTTTACCACAGGCTTGCCCAAAAAGTTGTTAACATGCGCCCGGATTTCCTCCGCCATCTGTTGCAGGGGTTCGGCCCAGTCGGCATCGTCCGTGGCCAGCGTCAAAGTTCCCGCGCTGAACGCCACTGGCCGGCACTGCCTGGCCAGCGCCTTTCCTGCCACGCGAGTCCAGAGAGGGGCCAGGACTTCGACCACCGGGGGTTCCAGGCGGGACAACTGAGGCTTGAGTACCTTGGGTAGAATTTTCCCGATCTCTTCCATCGCTTGGCTCCGATGATCCGGACTTCTGAGGCAGATAGATTTGGCAGTCTAGCACATCGGGGCCAGTCGAGGGAATCACTTGTGACCCGGCTCGCAGGTCTCCTATAATCCCTGCGCATGCGTTTTCTCCTTGCCTCAGCTTCGCCACGGCGCCGGGAATTGTTGCGCAACGCCGGCTTCGATTTCGATGTCCAGCCCAGCCATATCGTTGAAGAGATCCAGCCGGGCGAGCCGCCGGAGGAATTTGCGCGCCGCGCGGCGCGTGAGAAGGCCATGCAAGTCGCGGCCTCCTGTCCTGCGGGCAGCTTTGTCTTAGGGGCGGATACGGTGGTCGTCATCGACGGAGAGACGCTGGGAAAGCCGTCAGGCCAGCAGGACGCTACGCGCATGCTCCGGCTTCTATCCGGTCGAACCCACCAGGTGCACACCGGCATTTGCCTGGTACGGGCGCCAGGCGAAATTGAAGCCCTCAAGCACGAGACAACCTTCGTGACCTTCCGTGAGCTGGATGAGGAAGAGATTCGCAGTTACGTCGAGAGCGGTGAGCCTCTGGACAAGGCGGGCGCCTATGCGGTTCAAGGGCTCGCATCCAGATTCGTCACCCGCATCTCGGGTTGCTACTTCAACGTTGTGGGCTTGCCTGTCGCGCTTGTTTACGAAACCCTTAAACCGCTCTTGAATGCAGAAGTCAGAAGCCAGAAGCCAGAAGTCGGGAGGTAGTTGCCAGCGTCACGGTTTCGTTCAGGATTCTGCTAAAGGATTATCCGCTCGTCGCCTTCCCGCCTCGTCACCCGTTCCCGGTCAAGGTACTCGAGCAAAGGAATGGCGTATTTCCTGCTCAGTCCCGTGATCTCCTTGAAAACCGCGACGTTGATGCGGTTACTTTGAGCTTTGCGCCGGACAAGTAGCTCCTTCAATTGCTGTAACGCCGAGCGGTGAAAAATCAAATCCTCGGTCACTTTGAGGAGGACGTTCTCCTTGAGCAAGATTTGGAGCAGTTTTTCGGCTCGCGGGCGGTCGATGTGCAGCTTGGCCAGGACCTCCGGCGTGCCGGGAACCGCCAGCCCCCTTCTCTCAAATGCCGCGCTGATCTGATCCTTGGCAACCTGCTCTTCAGGAGTCAGTTGAATCCTGCGTCCTGCAAGCCGCACCGCTTCGCCCTGCACATCCACTTTGCCTTGAGCGGCCAGCGTTTGAAGGAGCGCGTTGAATAGCAAGTTTGAAGGCGATGCGGGGTGCGGCAAACTTCGGGTGTCGGTTCTCGAGCGCAGGTCTTCCTTGGGCAACCCCGCCACCAGAGGGTTTTGGGCGTGGAATTTCTCAAGCTGTTCAATCACCCTTCTCGCCAATTCCTGGAAATGTTCCTGGTGCACGAACAACTCCGGCGGTTGCCCCAGCAGCGCAAGCCGATTCGTGGAGGCAAGCACCCTGCCGACGCGCAGAACCTCGGCAGGAGGCCATCCGGTGCGCGACACGAGTCCAGAGAGGGGAGCTTCTCCGGCTTGTCGCACCAGCCATTCAAGCCTAACTTCCGAATCGCCTTTCTCCAAGGTGTCGAGAAGCGGCACGACAGTTGCATCTCCCAAGCGGCGCCTGGCGGGCTGGTTATCAAGGACCGATCCGCCCCCGATGGTGGTGACGGGTGAGAACTGGCGGATGATAAAGCGATCTCCCGGCATTAACACGCTTGGTTCGGAGAGCCGGAGTTGAGCGAACGCACTGCTTCCAGGCTCCAACTCCTTTCCCTCTAACAGAACCACTTCGGCAATCGTCTCGGCTGCGCCACAGTGGAAATGGAACTTGGCGCGGTTTTTCAAAGGCCGTGCCGCAGGCAGCAGGTTCAACCTGCAATCCAAACGCGATGTCGGCTGGAAAAGTCCCGGCGGCGCCAGGACCATTCCACGGGAGATTTCCTTTGCCTCGATGCCGGGCAAGTTTACCGCCGTCCGCTGTCCTGCCAAGGCGGTTCGGGCGGGAGCGTTATGAACCTCGATCCCGCGCACGCGCACCCGCCGGCCCAGAGGATAAATTTCCACTTCCGCGTCCTTCTCGATTCTTCCGGCGATAAGCGTTCCGGTCACGACCGTGCCAAATCCCTTCATTACAAAAGCGCGGTCAATAGGAAGCCGGAAGGGAAGCTCTTCAGGTTTGGGAGTCACCTCCAGCGCCAAGCGTCGCAGTTCGTCCTTGAGAGCTTCGAGACCTTCGCCGGTCTTGGCGCTCACCCGGAGCAGCGGCGCGTCCTCGAGGAAAGAACCACGCACAAACTCCTGCATCTCCAGCCGAACCAAGTCCATGATCTCCCTGTCCACCAAGTCTGACTTGGTGATTGCCACCAGGCCTTTGCGAATCCCCAGTAGTTTGCAAATGTCAAAATGTTCGCGAGTTTGAGGCTTAATGGACTCGTCGGCCGCCACAACAAGGATGACCAGGTCGATCCCTCCCACTCCCGCCAGCATGTTTCTCACGAAGCGCTCGTGGCCCGGCACGTCAATGAAGCCGACACGTATTCCTTCGCCGAGGTCCAGGTGGGCGAAACCGAGGTCAATCGTTATTCCGCGCTTCTTCTCTTCCTCCAGGCGGTCGGGGTCAATGCCCGTCAGCGCCAGCACTAGCGCTGACTTGCCGTGATCAATGTGACCTGCTGTCCCCACTATCAGGTGTCGCATCGGTTCTTTGATTATGCGAGAAAGGAGGCCCGGAGGCAATCGCTGCGAAGCTGATGGTAGTAGAGGCGGCTTTACGCCGCCATTTGGCGATCCCGCCTTGCGGGATCGCCGCTACAGCATCACATTGACCCACTACAAAGCTGTTCGACCTGCAGGAGCAAGCCGTGCCTATATTCAATAATTGGATGACTCCTATGCGAGCCTGTACCTGAGCAATCCGCCCACGGGAGTGAAGACCACGGATGGAATTCTTACCACGGGATTGAGATTTACTTTAATCTGCAGGGCAGAGGAAGTTCACTTCTCGGCCGACGGCTTGCTTGGCGGAGTTGCCCCCGGCTTCTCGGTTTCAGCGCCCAGCCAGACACTCACCACTCCCCAATTCCCAAGGCGCTTCTGCAGAACCAAGTCGTATTTGGCGACGGCAGAGGGGTCTTCCAAGGTTACAGCAGCCAGCGCGCGAAGCCTCTCCGGCGAGAATGTGAGGTTCTGGATCTCTACCTTGACTTCCGGCTTCGGAACGGCGCGATGAGGCTCGGCATCCAACTGAGATGGAGGAGGGGGCAAAAGCGCCGGGATGAAATAAGTGCGGACGGCTGCATCGATCGAGCCACCTGCTTTCTTGCCTTCCTGGGTGGCCAAGTACTTGGAACGAATCTGGATGACGTCGAGGGCGTTTTCCAGGTCGTCGTGGATGACTACGTCGTTCACCTTTTTCTCCGCTTGACGAATCATGTCCGGCAGCTTCGGGTCGGTCCGAACCGTGAGAGCCAGAATCGCCGCCTCGGTCACCGTCCTGTCTGGCTCCGAATCCGACTTGTTGATGACCTCAAACAGTGTTTGCGTGGCCTGCTCGGCGTCGTACTCAGCCAGGGCGCCGTAGTAAAAGCGCCGCAAGTTGAGATCGCGCTTGTCCTCCTGAAGTTTCCAGAGGACTTGCAAGGCCTCTTCGCCCCCGATAAACGCCAGTGACTGTGCGGCGTACTCGGCGGTACGGTCATCCTTGAGGGCCTCGGCCAGTTGCGGAATGATGCCACGCCCGGCCGCGAATGCGGCGCGAAAGAGCGAGTCCGCCGCCTCAGGGTTAGGCGAGCTCAAAATGCCGTCTAAAAGTTCCCCAGCCCAGTCCTTGGAGATACACGCTTCCCCCTGCTCACCGCCTTGATTCTGGGGAGCCTGCGCCGGTGGGAGGTTTCCCGGGGGACTTGGCGGCGGCTGCTGCGCTGCGCAGAGGGCGGCCAGGAAAAGACAGCAGGCCGTGAGCAGAAGGCTCTGCGACACGCGCCCGAGCAAACATCCGCACTTCGACCCATCCGTGATGGCTTTCACCCTGTGCATTCCGCAGTCTGCCAGTTTTTGGATGCCGAGCGACCCGTAAGAGTTGGAATAAGTGCCCTCCACGGGGGACTGGGTGCTAGGGCGATTTTGGATTTCAGATTTTGGATTTTGGATTGCCCTCTCCCTTGGGAAGAACAGTAGGCAGTAAGCAGTAGGCAGCAAGCGGTCGGCGCAGTCCGTAGTGCCCAGCCCCTAGTCCCCAGCCCGGCTGCCTGCTGCTTACCGCCTACTGCTTACTGCCTACTGCTTACTGTTCTTCCCCAGCCCCTAGCCCCCAGCCCGGCCATCCAGGATCGGAGGCAGATCGCGCAGGTCTTGCAAGAGCAAGTCTGGACCGGCCTCTTCCAGCGCCTGCGGTCCGAACCCATAAGTTACGCCGCATGTCCAAACGCCCGCGTTGCGTCCTGTAAGCACATCCGTTTCGGAATCTCCGACCATGAGCGTCTTCTCTACAGGAATCGATAAATGGCTCATCAAAGTCTTAATTCCCATCGGATCAGGTTTGTTCAGGGGAAAGCTGTCGCCGCCATAGATCTCAAAAAAGTACGGGGCGAGTCCCAGCCCGGAAATTATGGCGCGGCTGAAGCGAGCGGGCTTGTTCGTCAGGATGGCCAGCTTTCGATTCCCGAGTTCCTCCAGAGCTTCACGAACCCCTGGGTACGCGACCGTGTTATCGAGCAAGTGGCGGCCATAATAATCCAAATAGAATGCAAGCCCCTTCTCCACATCGGCGTCGGGGGCTTTATCTCCCAGCGCCCGCTTGACCAGAACGGTCACGCCGTGGCCTACATAGGACGTGACGACTTCGAGAGGCAGAGGGCCGAACCCCAGATGCTCCCGCATTGCATTAACGCTCAGGGCCAGGTCCTTCTTGGTGTCTACGAGCGTGCCGTCCAAGTCGAAGACGACCAGTTGGATCCCTGGCAGGGTGCGCCTATACGTTGTCATCATCATTCCGTCCGTTCACGACCCTGGCGGAGTGGCTTCTGACTCCGGCTCCAGCGCCCGAAGCACGAGGGCCGCTTCCTCTGCTGAAATCGGGTTGAAATAGAATCCCTCACTGCCCAAATATCGGCGTTCGCCCTCGACATCAGGGTGGAGTTCGATGTGCCAGTGGAAGTCATCTGGCACCGTGTTCCACCAATCCTTGGTCGGCTTGTGCGCTGCGAGGTTGGGCTCGGTGTGGATGACGAGGTGCAAAATCACAGAAATCTTTTCAATCCTCTGAAGGCAGGACTTCAAAAAGGAAGCAAGCGACTTCACGCGGGCCGGCTCCGCCAGATCCTTTTCAAATGAAGAGGAGTGCCGTATCGGCAGCAACCACACTTCGTACGGCGACCGCGAAGCGAAGGGACAGACTGCGACAAAATCCGCATTCTGGTCCACGACCCGCTTCCCATCCTGAATCTCCTGTTGAATGCAGTCACAAAAAACGCAGCGTTCTCTCCTCAGGAAATGGAATTTGCTCCACCGGAATTCAATCTCCAGGAATTGCGGCAGAACCGGCGAGGCCAACACTTGAGAGTGGCTATGACCATGTTCATTCCGGGCGGCAAGCCCCTGGTCCTTGAAAACAGAAACGTAGCGAAGCCGGAAGTCTCGCTTGAGGTCCAGGATGCGATCACGATAAAGGGCGATGCATTTTTCCATCTGCAGGACCGGAAGTTCCGCCAGCGTCACTCCGTGTCGCGGAGTCTCAACCACGATCTCGTGCGCGCCAACAGGGTTTATGCAGTCGAATATGCCCACGGCCCGCCGGTCTTCCCCACCCTCGACGAGAAAGATGGGAGCGCGATCATGAAACACCCTGGCGCTCCAGGCGCCATTGGCGTCCCTCAACTCCTGAATCGGCCGGGGCGTGAAATGCTCATTTCCCGGACAAAAGGGGCAAATGGCTTCCGCATCGTTGAAATCCGCCATCACCCGCCTTCTTCCGGTCACCACCCATCGGTGAGCAACCGGGTCAAGTCGAAGTTCAGCCATTGTCTTTGCCTCTTTGTTGGGTTTCTTCCATAGAGTCAGAAACAGTATCAGGCCTGAAGTTGCACCCTTGACGGTAAGGACGAGAAGCTCGCAACCCGTTAGTTTAGTCCCAAACGTTCCATGCGTCATCCCTGATGAGCACCCTGATGAGCAGGCAAATGCTCAAATTTCTCGACGGCTCAGCGCCGGTGTGATAACTTCACAATCTGGCAAGAGGCTGAAAAAACCACCGAGATGTCATTTGGATCGAAGAAGTCGGGAGTCAACAATCAGAAGTCAGAAGTCAGGAGTCAGAAGACAGGAGGCGGCTTGCGGGGATTGCTTCCAGTCCCCAGCTACCGCCTACTACTTACCACGTACTGATAATCGACCACTGCCGACCGCATTCTGCTCACTGCCCATTCTGTCTTCTGACTCCTGACTTTTGCTCCTCAGGGGCTTTTTTAGAATCCTGCGAAGTGTCAATCCAAACGGAGACAGCTCATGGCTGAGATTCATCCCTTTCGCGCGCTTCACTACAACCCATCACGGATTCAGGAGCTTTGGAGAGTCGTGACCCAGCCCTACGATAAGATCTCTCCGGAGATGCAATCGCGCTACTACCGTTGCAGCTCCTTCAACCTCGTACGCGTGATACGCGGCCAGCATCACGCTGATGACAATTCCCAGGACAACGTTTACCTCCGCGCGGCGCGGCACTACCGCCAGTGGATCGAAGATCGCATCCTGGTTTCGGAGGCGGAACCCGCGATCTACCCATACGACCAGGAGTATGAGGTTCCGGGCTGGCCAGGAAGCAAAAAAGTGCGTCGCGGCTTTATCGCCCTTTGCCGGCTGGAGGATTACTCGCAGAGGATCGTCCACCCGCATGAGGAGACTCTCTCGGCGCCCAAGACCGACCGGTTGGAGCTATTGAAGGCCACTCGCGCCCATTTCGGGCAGATCTTTGTGCTCTACAGCGACCCCACCGGACTAGTTGAATCCCTGCTGGCGGAGCGCGCGCAACAGAAACCGTGGGAGCAAGTCAGCGACGAACACAACACGCTGCATTCCGTCTGGCGCATCACTGAGCCGCGGGCAATCGAGCGAGTTGTGGCGGCGATGGCGGCCAAAAAACTCGTCATTGCCGATGGCCACCACCGGTACGAGACGGCGCTCGCTTATCGGGATTACTGCCGAATCCAGGGAATCTCCGATAGCCGGGCTGATTACGTCATGATGACCTTCATCCGAATGGAGGCCGACGGCCTCACCATCCTGCCCACTCACCGCCTCGTTCACAGCCTGCCGGCTTTCAATTGGGCAGGGTTCTTATCCCAGGCCCGTTCGATCTTCGATGCGGAAGAGTTCGCGGTTCAAAGCGACATCCACGACTGGGCGAAGCGCTTCTTTGAAACCCTGGCGCGAGCGGGGCGTGAAGGGCCGGCGTTCGGCGCCTACGCCGGACCCAGGAAGCTGGCCCTTCTCCGCCTGCGCAGCGACTTCAACTTGGACGGCGCCCTGAACGACCTTCCCCCAACCCTCCGCCGGCTCGACGTCATACTGCTGCACCGCCTGATTCTCCAGCAGATCCTCGGCATCGACCCTCAGGCTGTGCGCGAGGAAAAGAACCTGACCTATTGTCGGGGAATTTCCGCTGCGGCTGCGGAAGTTGCAGATGGCGAAGCGCAACTCTGCCTTCTGCTGAACCCCACTCCGGTGGAGGCGGTGCGAGACAACGCCCTGGCCGGACTGGCGCTTCCGCAGAAGTCCACCGACTTCTACCCCAAGCTACTCTCGGGACTCGCCATCTACTGGCTGGATAACCCGGCGGGACTGTAAAGGGCAGTCCGCAGGATTAGGTGGTCAGTTGTCCGTGGTCCGTCGTCAGTTGTAGAAGACGATGCCAACAGCGTATATCTTGTTGCCACGGACCACGGAGGACTGGCTGGTCCGTTGTCCGTCGTGAGAACTGCGTCTCGCTAGGCGCCATTTACAACGGACAACTGACCACTGACGACGGACGACTGCTCTTCAGGCGCCGAAGGAGGTTATAGCCTCTGCGACGCTATTGAACACTTCGAACACTGTGACAAGTTTAGTGATATTTAATTGCTCGTGAAACCTCTTAGTGAGGTTCGCCAGCTTCATGCCGGCTCCCTGGTTCTGCGAGGAAGTGTAGCCGGCGACCAGTGTGCCCAGGCCGGCGCTATCAATGTAGCTGACATTCCCAAGATCCAGCACCAGGCGCTTCTTTCCCTGGCCCAGGAGATCCTTGATCTTCGTGCGGAGTTGATTGCTCTCTTCGCCTAGCGTCACGCGCCCGGACAAATCCAGCACCGTAACCCCGCTGACTTCTTTCTCAACAATATGCAACGCCATAATCGGCCTCCTTGATATGCATCCTACAGTCCCCGCCCCCTGCAACTCGCTCGGGACTCGCTTGAGCGCCCCCCTTCGGGGCACAAACCTGGCTCATTGCGGTGTGACGGAAATCCCGAGCCGCGTTGCAGCACGGCCCTCAACGTAGTCCGGCCCTCCCGCAACGGTGCCAGGAAACTCCAGATTCTACAGAGGATTTTGGGAAAAGTAAATCAGCGCGCGGGCCGTCTCAGGATTAGCTGACGCGCGTGTGCAAAATCTCTTGACATCGCAGGCATCAATGCCACCGACGTCAGCAGCGAAATCTTGTTTACCAAGGGTTGGGGGAAGGAGAGGTGTTGCGAAAATGGGCTGGAATCCGGGGGTTGTCTCGGCTATGATGGCGCGGATCGCAGACCCTTGGGGGCGGCCCAGATAGAACATGGTTCAACCAACGTGCAGGCGGGCAAACCAGGTGTACAATCTTTGCCGTTTTCGAGGTCAAGAAGGAAATCTCGGTTAAAGCAACGTGGCAATTCACGCTGCACATTACGTACAGCAGGTGTTCG
Organism: Terriglobia bacterium; assembly: GCA_049514855.1. Taxonomy (GTDB): domain Bacteria; phylum Acidobacteriota; class Terriglobia; order UBA7540; family UBA7540; genus CAVROP01. The sequence goes on along the minus strand of JBEKUR010000033.1, from coordinate 2,080 downwards.
GCGGTCTCGCTGACTCGCTGGGATGGAGCTCTCCGCCAGGAGAAGACGCACGCCAGCGATCGCTGCGCGGGGCTCTGGTTCTCTTTGCTGCCGTGGGGGGCCAGGACGAGAAGCTTCAGCCCCAGGCTCGCGAACCGGCTTCCAAATGGACGGCAGACCGCTCCAGTGTGGATCCGGAAGTGGCCGGCTCAGTGCTGGTTGCGGCTGCACATGTGGGAGACCAGGAGCTCTTCGATCGCTATGCTGAAGCGAGTCTGGCGGATGTGCTCACAAGCATAAGCGCCTGCGCCCGCCGGCGAGGGTTACAAGCAAGCAGCTTGCGCGAGTACCTAACCACACAGTGAGCACTGCGCCGCAGTGCGATGGAGAACGAAAAAGTGGAATTGTTGAATCAGAGGCTCGACGGATTGTCCCGCCTGGTCGGCAACACGCCTCTCTTGGGAATCGGGCTGACGTTCCGGGGCAAGCGCCGGGTCATCTATGCGAAATGCGAACAGCTTAACCTCACAGGCAGCATCAAGGATCGCATGGCGCTGCACATCCTGAAGCGCGCGTACGCCGACGGTTCTCTACGCCCTGGGCAACGAATTGCCGAGGCGACCAGCGGCAATACGGGGATCGCCTTTGCCGCGCTCGGCCACGCTCTGGGGCATCCAGTAACGGTTTTTATGCCGGACTGGATGAGCCAGGAAAGAAGAAAGCTCATCAGGAGCTATGGCGCTGACATTGTCCTGGTCGGAGCGGAACAAGGAGGGTTCCTGGGCAGTATCCGCATGGCCGAAGAACTTGCCAGCGCCGGCCCCAAGAGCGTGTTTCTTCCTCGCCAGTTCTCTAATCAGGCCAACATCCAGGCCCATGAAACCACAACGGGTCCGGAAATCTGGGCGCAGTTGTCGGAGGCCGGGCTGAAACCGGATGCTTTTGTGGCCGGAGTTGGAACGGGCGGGACCGTCATGGGCGTCGGGCGTTTCCTGCGACGCCAGAACCCTGCCGTTCAGATTCATCCGGTAGAGCCGGCCGAGTCGCCAACGCTCTCCACCGGGTGCAGTGTGGGCAAGCACAGAATTCAGGGAATCTCCGATGAGTTCATTCCTGCGATCGTCAACTTGGCGGAATTAGACGAAGTGATCGCAGTCTCCGACGGAGATGCAATTCTGATGGCACAAAAGCTGGCGAAGAGCCTCGCGCTGGGCGTGGGTATCTCTTCCGGGTGCAACCTTCTGGCTGCATTGCAAGTGCAGGAGTCCTTGGGTGGGGATGCAGTTGTTGTGACCGTGTTTGCCGATGACAACAAGAAGTATCTCAGTACGGACCTCCTTCAGGAGGAGCCGGTTCGACGAGGATACCTAAGTTCGGAAGTTGAACTCACCAGCGTGGTTCCTCTTCCACCCTCCTGCGCATTCTGTGGTGGGGCGCGGAGCGTCAAGCTGCCGGTTTAATGATCTCACTGAATCAGCATGTCGTTCTTGGCGTAGCGAAGGGCTTCCTCAAGGATAGCGTTCACGAATGAAGTCAGCGATAGCTGCGTAAGCGCGCGCGAGCGTCGGCTCGTCCGGCAGGAAGACAATGCGGAAATGACGTGTCTCTGGCGCCTGCCCAAACCCGCTGCCATGCACCACAAGAACCTGCTTGGCGACCAGGAGGTTACGCACGAAGTCCTCATCGCTCTCCGGGATTTCCAGCCGCGGAAAGGCGTAGAAAGCCCCCAGAGGTTTCACGCAGTTGACCCGCGGAGTGGTGTTGCACCATTCCATGGTGAGGTCGCGGCGGGCACGCAGTTTCCGCCGCACCTCCACCAAATGGTCTTGCGGGCCCTCGAGCGCCAGCCGCACCGCATACTGTTGCGGATGGTTCGAGCAAAGCCGCGCCCGCAGCAACTTGTGGACCCCCTCCACATAAGGCTTCACCGCCGCGGCGGGGCCGCTCACCACCGTCCAACCCACGCGCCAGCCCGGAGCCAGATAAGCCTTGGAAAGGCCATTGAACGTCACCACCGGAACGTCGGGGGCCAGCGCGGCAATCGAGGTGTGCGGCCGGCCGTCGTCCAGGATTAACTTGTCATAAATCTCGTCGGCGAAAA
>JBEKUR010000032.1:0-42030 GCA_049514855.1 Terriglobia bacterium | reverse complement strand
GGGATATTCATCCCCTTGCATTATGAACGAGCGCTGGGGGGCCATGAGTAGCGCGTAGAGCCGATTATTCCGTCGCATACGATTCAGGGCCTTGACGACTTGATGAATGTCCCGCGCGGCGCTCCCCGGCGGCGTGAGTCGGAACTGCAAAGCGTTGATGTTTGACCCGCCTCCCACCGCAAGCATCAAGGTCTTGTCGCTCACGCTTTCAGGGATATCAACAGGAATCTTCTGGGTCACCGCTTGCCCACCGGGGAGCCGCAAAAGGGCGATTACCTCGATGTGGTCACCGGGTTTCACCTCGGATTTTGTACTCCAAACCTGCTCCAACGTGGCCACACTCCTCTCGTTCCTCGATTTTACCGAGAGGTCGATGCCCTCAATGCGCATATCAGGAAAACCGCTACTCAGGAGATAGCTGAGGGGGGTGGCCACCACCGAACCCGCCAGCGCGGCGGTCCCCATCTCGCCAGACAAGACGTCTTGGAAGTCCACCGCTTCTCCGCCGCCCAGCCGGATCTTCCCATTGACTTCCAATGTGGATGCACCGATGGCTCGTTCCGTGTTGCTTAGGATTGAGACGAAAGCAAGATTCACCAGCAGGGGCGAGAGGAACGGTTCCTGAATAACCTCGAACTTGTAGTCCGCCTGGGTATTCAGTGTGCTTTGGATCTGGACGGTCACAGGGATCATCGGCGGGTTCTTTTCTCCCACCACGCCATAGATGGCGTCAAAGCGGTCCTGACGAATCGTCCCCACCACTTGCCCCGGAGCATCCAGCTTGAAGGATGAGGCGATGCTCGGTACGGTGACCAGAACATGGGAGGGCGCAAAGGGGATCTGAGCCGGGCCCATCGAAAGCACCCGATGCCCGCAGGCATAGAGATCGTTCCCTTGCCGGTAGGTGACCGTACAGTCCGCGTTCAAATTGAGATCGCCTCGGACCAGCAGGAGACTGATCATCGAACCGGGCTCCAATTCTGCCTTCACCGGTGTCGAGCTCTCTCCGCCCGAAAGTGCGCCGCCCATCATGGGTTCAAACCCCATTTGGCGAAACAGGGGCAAGTAGGGCTCTAATGCATCGGCGGCGAATCCGCCAAACCGTAACGGTAACTGCAGGGCGAGGAGTGAAAGCTCCGCTGAGCGCGCCGGAAAGAATCGGCGGAGGCTTTCCGGGTTAAAATCTTGCTGGGGAATCAAGCGCGCGCTCTCGCGAAGGCCGGTCGCGGTTCTAGCCATGCGAAAGTCCAGGGGCATCTCCGCCTGGGCTTGCGGTTGACCTTTCGCCTCGGGAACGACTTGCAGCATTTCCTGGATGGGCGTAATGCCGGCCAGGGGTTCTTTCGAAAATGGAAATGAAATAGCCACCGCGCCCACAAGCTTGCCGTCAATGTAAACCGGGCTTCCACTCATCCCGGCGATGACTCCCGTCTTCTCGAGCGGGCCTCCTGAAAGTCGCGCCAGGATGAGGTCGTGTTTTGGCGCCAGTGCGTTCATCAATACGCCGAGAATTTCGACCTGAAACTCTTCAATCTTGTCACCCTCGAAGATTGTACGGCCGACCCCCTTCAGGCCCGGCTTGACATCCGCGATAGGGAACAGTTGCATGTTGCTCTGGCACCAGGCAACCGGAGTCAGTGCCAGAGCGAGCGAGAATGCGACGAGAATCCTTCGGAATGGCATAGTTTTCGAACTCGGCTCCATTTATGCGGGCATGTTTGTAGTCTACGAGTAATGCAAAGACTCGTCAAGCAAGGTTCACAAGGGGGTGCCGGAACTGGGAGAGAACCTCCGGGCCATGGTCGGTGACGCGGACGACGGACTCCAGTCCGATGCCCCAGCGGTCCTTGAAGTACACACCTGGCTCGAGGGCGATCACCATCCCTGCCTTGAGCGGCAGCGCGTTGGAGGGAACGATGCGCGGGTCTTTAACGATGTGACCTCTGAGTTGGATTCCTCTCTCGCAAGGCGGGACGGGAATGACGAAGCGGGGATTGACAGCCTGTCTTTAACGGGGCGACCGGTGAGCGGGAAGAATGTGTGCAAACCTTCTCCTCACCCGGCTCTGCGGGCAGCTAGACTGCCGCTTAATACAGAATCGGGTCGCCCCCGAGGGGATGTTTTTTCGGTAGTAGGTCAGTTTGATGTAGAGGCGGCTTTACGCCGCCATTTGGTCCGTCAGGTGACGGATAAACTCGCCGCTACAGCATCAGATTGACCCACTACCGTTTTTTCTCATCCCATCCCTATGCCTCAGAAGCTGTAGTACTATGAAGAGTGAATTCATTTATGGGAGGAACTGTCGTGCAAAGACGAAGTTTTCTGGCTTCATCAATTGCTGCATCGGCTCTCGCCGTCAACGCGTCAACCCCCTATGCCCTCGGCAGACAGGGGGCCGGGGCGGGAGAGAGTCGCGAGTACTACGAACTTCGGCGTTATCACCTGCTCATGGGACACCAAGTTGAGCTCGCCCACAACTTCTTTCGGGAGGCACTGGGGCCGGCGCTGAACCGTCTGGGGATCAGCCCCGTGGGAGTCTTTAATGTCGAAATCGGTCCTGATAGTCCGTCGTTCTACGTTCTGATCCCAAGCGCCTCGCCCGAGACTCTCCTCACCGTTGAGTCCCGTCTTAATCGAGACGCTGACTATCTTAAAGCTGGGGCGGCCTTCCTGAATGCGCCTGCCCAACAGCCTGCCTATGTACGAATGGAAAGTTCACTGATGGTGGCCTTTGAGGGGATGCCCCGGCTCAAGGTCCCGCCTGCGACGGCCGAGCACCGCTCGCGGATGTTTGAGCTTCGGACTTACGAAAGTCCCACCCATCAGGACCACCTGCGGAAGGTCGAGATGTTCAACAACGGGGAATTCGACGTTTTCGAAAAGGCGGGATTCTGGCAGGTCTTCTACGGCGACACGCTCATCGGGTCACGATTGCCCAACCTGACCTACATGCTCGGCTTTGAAGACCTCGCGGACCGAAACAAGAAGTGGGAGGCTTTCCGGTCAGCCCCGGAATGGAAGAAGCTCTCCAGTTTGCCCCGCTACACCTTTGAGGAAATCGTCTCCAACATTACGAACGTTATCCTGAGGCCGGCGGCGTATTCACAGATTTAGCAGGATCGCGAGGATCCCTCGGCCTGTCATTCCGAGCGCAGCGAGGAATCTCGCTCTGGGCGGGTGCAGATCGCTTTGGACGCGGGCAGAAGAGGCTGGGTGCCAGCCTTGAAAACTTACTACGTTTACATCATGGCGAGCAAATCCCGCACACTGTATACGGGGGTGACTAGCAACTTGGAACGTCGGGTGCTCCAGCACCGAGGCAAACTCCTGCCGGGGTTCACTGCACGCTACAACATCAACCGACTTGTGCACTACGAGGTTTTCGGTGAAATCATGACCGCCATCACTCGTGAGAAGGAGATCAAAAGCTGGAGCCGAAAGAAGAAGATTACCCTCATCGAATCGGTGAATCGCGATTGGAGGGACTTAAGCGCGGGTTGGTATGGAACTCAAGGCGGCGTGGCCGGGGCGTAGGTGGAAGAAACAATCAGAGCGAGATTCCTCGCTTCGCTCGGAATGACAATGTCCACGGAGGTTGTCCAGCGTCACGTGAGGCGCGAGCTATGCGCTTCCAAGATGGAAAATCGGATTGACTCCCGCAGCGCTGGCCATCAGCTTCTGATGCTCTTCCTCGGTGACGGGTTCGAAATGCTGGCCGATGTCCATCCCCAGCCGGAAGTATCTTTCGTCGCCTGGAGGGACAGCCGCCGTGATCGGCCGCGACAGCGTCCAGCGATAGCCGAGAGCGGCCTCATGGGGAAAATCGGCGGGCTGATACCAACATTTATCGTGAGGGTGATCCCTCTTCATGGACGCAGGCCAAGTCGTCTTGGCCATACCCTTCAGGGCCATGATCCCCATTCCCTTTTTCTGGGCGTGCTCGATGACCTGTGGTCCGAAGTTGGCCTGAGAGAAGAGTACAAAATTAATTGGGAACAGGATGGTATCAAAGTTGTACCTGTCCATTGCGGCGAGTGCCACTTCCACCGAATGCGCCGAGAAGCCGACGAAGCGCACCTTGCCCGCCTTCCTGGCCGCCTCGAAGGTTTCCATGGCGCCGTTGGGGCCGAAGATCTGCTCGAGGTCTGACATCTTCGACAGAGCGTGAAACTGGTAGAGGTCCAAGTGGTCTGTGCGCAGCAAGCGCAGAGACTCATCAAGCAGTTTGGCGCAGCCCTCCTTGGTCCAATCCTCTTCCTTGCAAGCCAGGAAGACGTTCTTGCGGTAAGGTTCGAGGGCCGGCCCCAAGCGCGCCTGCGCGTCGCCGTAGGTTGGCGCCACGTCAAAGTAATTGATGCCCCGGTCCACCGCTTCCGCCACGATGTTGTTGGCAAACGACTGGCTGTTGTTCATCACCACGATGCCGGCGAACCCAACGATGGAAAGCTCTTCGCCCGTCTTACCCAGCTTCCGCCTCGGAATGGGCTTTTGACTTCCCGCTGTTTCATCCGCCTTGGCGAGCGGCTCGAGAAGCTGGTTCGAGGCCGCCAGACCCGCAGCGGCGGTGGTTCCCTTCTTCAGAAAATCTCGCCTGTCCATGACACGCCTCCGTCGGAGATATATGAAACCAGAAGTCAAAAGACAGAATTCCTGCCCACTTGTACTTGTAGCACCAGCGGGGCCTTTCGTCAACGGCAGGCGCAGCCGGCCAGGGTCGCGTCAAACTCCCGTCGGCGGGCCGGCCCCGAAGGGGCCGAAGGTCATTAGCCGTGGGTGAAACCCACGGGAAGCGTCGTCCGTGGATGTTCGACCCCTACGGGGTCGACTATCTCTTGGCTCCTTGTCCGTAGGTTTCATCCCGCGACTGCGGGACTAATGATCTTGTTCCCCTTCGGGGAACTTCGCGGACTTTGACGCGACCCTGCGCAGCCGGCAGTCCGCAGCCGGGTGGTGGTGTCATCTTGAATGGGATCCATTTCGAAAGGCCAGTCATTCCCGCGAAAGCGGGAATCCAGTCTGTAGACAGCCTATTCCCGAACAGTTGCGGAGTGGATTCCCGCTTTCGCGGGAATGACTGGCCTGCGGGGCGGTGTATACTGGGCTTTCGGCCTACAGAATCTGGGAGGGTTCATATGCGCTCCTTAGAAAGAGTCCGCGGCTTGGTCGCGGGGAAGCCGGTTGATCATTTGCCAGTGCAACCCGTGATTATGATGTTCGCCGCTAAACATGTGGGGATGCCTTACATCGAATACACCAAGGATGGAAGGAAGATGGCCGAAGCGCAGAGCCGGGTGGTGCAGGATTTTGGCATCGACTGTCTGCTGACTTGCTCTGATCCCGCCCGGGAAGTGTTCGACATTGCCGGAGAAGGAAGCATTAATTGGTACGAGGATCAAGGACCTGCGATTTGCGAAGCCAGGGCAGCGCTTCTCGATAAGTCACGTTTGAAGACCTTCCGAATCCCGGACCCGCTCGGAGAGGGACGGATGCACGACAGGATCAAGGCGATCGAAATCATGCACCAGGAGTTCGGAGGGGAAGTATCGATTGTCGGATGGGTCGAAGGGCCTTTGGCGTTAGCGGGCGAATTGCGTGGTTTAACGCACGTTATGACGGATTTCCTGGACGATCCAGCCTTTGTAAACGATCTGATGGATTTCAATGCAGAAGTTGCGATGCTTTACGCGGAAGCACAGATCCAGGCTGGCGCGGATACGATTGGAATGAGCGACGCGGCTGCCTGCATGATCGGGCCTCGTTACTATGGTCGGTTCCTGCTTCCCAGGCAAATGCGCGTGGTGGAATCTATCCGCAAGGCGCACCCGGACGTCATTGTACGCCTTCACATGTGCGGAAACACCGACCCTTTGATTCCGCAGATGCGGCAGTTGCCGGTTCAAATCTTCGAACTGGATTCGCCCACCAACCTGGCGGCGGCGCGCGCCAGCTTGGGCCCGGACCGGGTGATTCTGGGCAACGTTTCGACGATTACGGAAATGCTGGAAGGAACACCGGAGGAGGTGTACGAAGCCTCGAGACGGTGCCATAGAACCTGCGGGCGGTTCCACATTGTGGGCTGTGGTTGTGAGGTATCGCCCATGACCTCACCTGACAACCTCCGCGCCATGGTTCGGTATGCAAGGGAGCACCAGCCGGAGGAGTTCGGCCTCGCAGGAGCGAACTGATCTGTCAGGCGAAACTCCAGGAGCGGCAACTGCTGACCGGAGGAAACAGAATGAATTCCAAACAGCGTGTGAAAACTGCATTGAAAAGACAAATCCTGCCGGACCGGGTGCCGCTGCAATTTGACCTGTCCCGTACGCTGGTAGAAAAATTCGCCCAAAAGTACGCCATCTCAGCTCACTTTACCACTGCCTATTATGAGGATGTCACGTATCGCATCTCAGCCAATGATCTGCGCGTGGCGATGGGGAGCGACTGCGTGGTGGTGGGCTCGAGCCTGCCTCGCGGCTACGAACATCCCATCGACCGCTGCGGTTGCATCGTCAATGAATTCGGGATGAAGATGCGGCAAGGGCCAATCTACATGGAGGTCGTCGAGCATCCGCTGGCGAACGTTCGAGAACCCCAGCAGGTGGAGGAATTCGCGTTTCCGGATCCTCTTGCCGAGGGCCGTTATGACGATGCCGCCAAGGATATTGAAAAATACCAGCAAAGCCACTTCCTTGTCGGCGACATGGAACTGACGATGTTCGACATGATGGCGCAACTCGTCGGCCTGGAGAAGCTCTTGCTGGATATGGCCATGGGTGAAGCCTACGTCGAAGTCCTCATCGAGAGGACCAAGCAGTTCGCTTTGGCCGTGGGAAAGAAGCTGCTCGCGATGGGCGTCGATGGCATCTTGGCGGGTGATGATTTCGGAAGTCAGAACGGCATGCTTATCTCCCCACCTATGTGGCGCAGATACTTCAAAGAACGCTATCGCCAAGTGTACGCCATACTCAAAGCCGTGAATCCGGACGTCATGCTCATGCAGCACTCGGACGGCGCCGTTGCCCCCATCCTCGGGGACTGGATTGAAGTCGGGATGGAAGTTTTCAACCCCGTTCAGCCGAACGTTCCGGGACATACTCCGGAAGAATTGAAAAGCAAATTTGGTGACCGGCTCTCGTTCTGGGGAGCCATCGACCAGCAAAACCTTTTGCCCTTTGGTACGCCGGGGGAGATTGAGGCTGATGTCAAGGCGAAGATTGAAGTCCTGGGTCGTGGAGGCGGCTACATGGTAGCTCCAGCTCATATCATTCAGGCAGAAACTCCCCTCGAGAACGTGGAGGCCTTTATCAACGCGGTACGGAAACATGGCCTTTACTCATGACCGTCGGTTAAAGATTGGCTACGATGCTTACGGACCGTCCCCCACGCAATGCGGCGCTCCTGGCACAGTTCCTCGATAGCGAGCGGCTCGCTATCCTCGAACTGCCGCAGGATGACCGCTTGCGCGCGCCGGCAGAGTCCATCGACTCGGCAATGAGAACCGGGAAGAGCGCAGCCGTCCGGGAGGCATGCGCCGAGTTTCTTACCCTGGCATCCGACTTCTACAGGGTGCCCAAGCCCTTGGTCCGCGTCCTTGCGGCTCGCCCGGTCCGAGTCCGCGAGGGCGGTGGGGCCACCGAGCTTTTTGGGGACTACGCTCGGGAAAAGACGCTGATCCGCGTCTGGATGCGGACGGCGGTCCGCAAGCAAGTCACTTCGTTCGGCGCGTTTCTGAGCACCCTCTGCCACGAGTTCTGCCACCACCTCGACTCTCAGCGCTTCGGGTTTCGCGACTCTCCCCACACGCGTGGCTTCTACGCGCGCACTGCCGCGCTTTACCACCACGCGCGCGGAACGCCAATGAAGCGGTTATTCTGGGTCCGAGTGCGAGCCGCGCGCTGGCGGATCGACTGGCCACGGACGAATCGCGGCATCTGACATCACCCGGGCTAAGGGCCTCAAATGCTACTCATGGGACAGAATTCGCGGAAAGCAGAAGGCAGAAAGCAGAAGGCAGAAAGCAGAAGGCAGAAGGCAGACGCTCTTCATTCTGACTCCTGGCTTCTGACTCCTGATTCCTGAATCCTGGTTTTGCCCCTGTCACCTGACACCTGACACCTGGAACCTGCCCTTCCGCCCCCTGAATCCTGCTTTAGCCCCTGACACCTGGAACCTGACACCTGAAACCTGCTCTTCCGACTCCTGAATCCTGGCATGGGCACGGGGGCAGATTCAGATCCGATAAGTTCTGGGTCAGGTTAAATGTTCGTAGCGCTTCGATCAACCGAGTCCGACAAGCCTCACAGGAAGACGGAACAGCGACCGGATTCAAATCTTCATCCCAGAGGCCAACCGTCAGAGGACCCATGCCAGCCAGACGCACCGCTGCCTCCTTAACCAGCCAGAGCGAGGGGGGCGTGTACGCGCCGGAAGCATATTCCAAGGCCAGCCGTGTTGCCGGCACGACGAATGTCGGCTGGAGGGCAATCCTTGCGTGCACATGGGACGCGGCAGCCACCCGGTAAACGTATTCACCAGCGCTGACGGCGTCCCGAAGCGCGTCTGCATTGCTCAACTCACACGGCTTGAGCATCACGTAGACGAGGAGGTCGATTCTTAGCTGGGCCAGAACCCCAACAGCTCGTTCAAAATCAGCGCGAGAGAACCCTTTGCGTAGATGTCCTTCACGAATCAAGTCATCGTATGCCTCCAGGCCGATGGCAACTTCGAGAGCCAAATCACCGCCGGCTCGCCGGATTGCGCTGCCAAGAGGAGTCAAGTTTTCTGAACAAACAAACTCAGGCCGAGACTCTATGACCAGGAGACGAACTGTTTCGCGTTCCGCACAGGTCCTCAAGATTGCGAGACGAGCGTCAGGCGGGACTTCCGCGTCGTTCAAAAAGTTACCCGAGTTGAAAATGTCTATCTCTCGAATCTGTGGAAGATCTGCTTCATGGGCAGCCAGAGCTGCTTCAATCTGCTCGATGTATTCGTCGGTTGTTACCTTGGCACCTTCTGTGGTCAAGTGCCGGAGGCCACAGAAACTACAGCCTCCTCCAGGCTTCCGATCGTAGGTGCAGCCAGGCGAGCGGAGAATCAGCATCAGCCGCTGGCTGGGCACTCCCCGAACCCAAGCCGGTACGACCATCGTGGCAGTTGCCCTACGCCTGTCGGGCGTCTCTGGATTGAGGGCCATTAGGTGCGTCATTGGGTTCATCATCCTGCTCTTCCCCACCTACCACCTACGACATACCACCTACAGTCCGTCACCTCCAGCCTACCCCCCTGTCTTTTCAACAATATTCCCGCTTTCAACGCGTAACTACCCTTGTTTTCTATAACATTCCCGCTTTGCGGCCGCCCGTGGACAGCCGATCCTTTGTTTTCATAGACATCCCCGCTTAGTTCGTTCATTTTTTAAAATCACGAGTTCTTCCTTCCACTGTCCGCGGTGACATCTTGTCGCAGACTGCGGCGCACGCCAACAGTCCCGCCAACTCGAACTCCCCTCAAACGCAGTAGGCAGTCGGCAGTAAGCAGAAGGCAGTCGGCGGAAAGCAGATGCTCTTCATTCTGACTCCTGAATCCCGAATCCTGAATCGTGAATCCTGTTCTTCCCCCACCTACCTCCTGCGACATACCATCTACTGTCTGACACCTACCTCCTAACCCATGTATTTTCAACAATATTCCCACTTTCGACGCGTAACTACCTTTGTTTTCTGTAACATTCCCGCTTTGTGGCCGCCCGTGGACAGCCGATCCTTTGTTTTCATAGGCATCCCCGCTTCTTTCGTTCATTTTTTAAAATCACGAGTTCTTCCTTCCACTGTCCGCGGTGACATCTTGTCGAAGACTGCGGCGCACGCCAACAGTCCCGCCAACTCGAACTCCGCCCTCAAATGCAGTAGGCAGTAGGCAGTAGGCAGTAGGCAGTAAACAGAAGGCAGTCGGGGGAAAGCAGATGCTCTTCATTCTGACTCCTGAATCCCGAATCCTGAATCCTGCTCTTTCCCACATACCACCTACCTCCTTTCTTTTCAACAGTATTCCCGCTTTCGATGCTTAACTACCTTTGTTTTCTATAACATTCCCGCCTTGTGACCACCTGTGGAAAGCCGATCCTTTGTTTTCATAGATATCCCCGCTTCTTTCGTTCATTTTTTAAAATCACGAGTTTTTCCTTCCACTGTCCTCGGTGACATCTTGTCGCAGACTGCGGTGCACGCCAACAGTCCCGCCAACTGGAACTCCCCCTCAAATGCAGTAGGCAGTCGGCAGTAAACAGAAGGCAGTCGGCGGAAAGCAGATGCTCTTCATTCTGACTCCTGAATCCCGAATCCTGAATCCTGAATCCTGCTCTTTCCCACATACCACCTACCTCCTTTCTTTTCAACAATATTCCCGCTTTCGATGCTTAACTACCTTTGTTTTCTATAACATTCCCGCCTTTTGACCACCTGTGGAAAGCCGATCCTTTGTTTTCATAGATATCCCCGCTTCTTTCGTTCATTTTTTAAAATCACGAGTTTTTCCTTCCACTGTCCTCGGTGACATCTTGTCGCAGACTGCGGTGCATGGCAATAGTCCCGCCAACTCGAACTCCCCTCAAACGCAGTAGGCAGTCGGCAGTAAGCAGAAGGCAGAAGGCGGAGAGCAGATGCTCTTCATTCTGACTCCTGAATCCCGAACCCTGAATCCTGAATCCTGAATCCTGTTCTTCCCCCACCTACCACCTACGACATACCACCTGCCGTTTACAACCTATCACATCCCTAGCCTCGTGTCAAGAGCAAAAAGGCCGGATTCACAAGAGCAGGAGTGTAGAGGCGGGCATTAGCCCGGCGCCTTAAACCTGAATTGCGAAGTTGGAGTCGTCTGTCATCCTGGGCGAGGCTAGCCGAAGACCGCTATCCGTGATGTCAGAAACGGAGCGCATCGCAAAGTGGATCTGCCCTCTCCCAAGGGGAGAGGGTGGACCGCGACGGCGCTTTCACCAGCCGTCGCGGGCCGGGTGAGGGGTTAGTTGCGGGGCGAGGACAGATCAGACAGGCTCGGCCCAAGCTGCTCAATGGAAACGAGTAACGCGTCGAGTTTCTGGAGAGCCCGCCGCGGCCGAAGGTCCGCCGATCTTAATGGTGGGCGGGTCTGCAGTTGCCTTTTGCGCTCAGCATGCAGCGACGAACTGAAGGGATGCTTCTCCCGCAAGGCGGGAGCCGGCTGGGCGGGACAGCTCTCACCCTCAGCGTCTGGCGCTGAGCCGGCGTCCGCCGCGGCGGGCGACATCGCGTGGTGGGCTGATTTCCTGGTGCACTGGCTTGTTCCAACACGTCCTCGGTCACCGGTAACGCATCTCCAGCGCTTGACGGTTCAGCGCTTGGCCGCGCCCGCGGGCGGAGAGTAGGTGTGAAATAATCAAGCACTCTCACCACAAAGGCACAAAGACACAAAGAGAAGGCCCTTTCTTTTCAGTTCGGTGTGCCTCTGAGTCTCTGGGGGGAGAGCTATCTCGTCCTGCTGTTGGTCGGCGGAAAAGTCCAGGGCGAGATTCTTCGCTCCGCTCCGCTTCGCTCAGAATGACAGGCGGTGGGGTTATCCTCTCAGAATGACAGGCGGTGGGGTTATCCTCTCAGAATGACAGGCGGTGGCGTTTTCCTCTACGAATGGTGAACAACCCGCATCAGATCAGACTTAGGTCATGCACCCTTGCTCGACCTCACGCGTTTGGAGACAGATCGGGGTATAATCACGAGTACTGGAGACTCCAAGGCGGAGGCTTCTTAGATGCCTTTCCTGATTCGAACGAAAGTTTCCTTCCTGGTCATCGTACTTCTTCTGGCAGCGAGCGGAGCCGGCGGTGGCGGCGGTAGGGTTACCGTACCTCTCCCGCCCAGGGAAGTGATAGCCACGGCATGGAACGCTCGGGTGAGTCTCACGTGGAACCTGAGTTCGGGCGCGACGAGCTATTACGTCAAGCGCTCCACCACCAGCGGTGGACCGTACACCCTGATTGGCGCACCCAGGGCGACGGAGTATACCGACACCAGGGTCACCAACGGAACAACCTACTTCTACGTGGTCTCCGCGGCCAACTCGGTGGCCGAGAGCGCCAACTCTGCCCAAGTCAGCGCCACGCCGAACGTTCCCCCGGCCGCGCCAACGGGGCTCACCGCTTCGGCGGGCAACGCCCAGGTGAGCCTGTCTTGGAATGCGAGCACGGGGGCAACGAGCTATCACGTCAAGCGCTCCACCACCAGCGGTGGACCGTACACGCAGATTGGCGCACCCACGGCCACGAACTATACCGACACGGGGCTCACCAACGGGACAAGCTACTTCTACGTGGTCTCCGCGGTGAACTCGGCCGGCCAGAGCGCCAACTCTGCCCAAGTTAGCGCCACGCCAAACGCTCCCCCGGCCGCGCCGACGGGGCTCACCGCTTCCGCGGGCAACGCCCAGGTGAGCCTGTCTTGGAATGCGAGCACGGGGGCAACCAGCTATCACGTGAAGCGCTCGACCACCAGCGGTGGACCGTACACCGAGATTGGCGCACCCACGGCCACGAACTATACCGACACCGGGGTCACCAACGGGACAACCTACTTCTACGTGGTCTCCGCGGTGAACTCGGGAGGCGAGAGCGCCAACTCTGCCCAAGTCAGCGCCACGCCGAACACTCCCCCGGCCGCGCCGACGGGGCTCAGCGCTTCGGCGGGCAACGCCCAGGTGAGCCTGTCTTGGAATGCGAGCACGGGGGCAACCAGCTATCACGTCAAGCGCTCCACCACCAGCGGTGGACCGTACACCCAGGTTGGCGCACCCACGGCCACGAACTATACCGACACCGGGCTCACCAACGGAACAACCTACTTCTACGTCGTCTCCGCAGTGAACTCGGCAGGCGAGAGCGCCAACTCAACTCAGGCAAGCGCAACTCCTGAGTTGACAATCACCGAAGTCCAGGTCAGTGTGGACGCTCTCGTGGACCGCCACCCCATCAGCCCCTACGTTTACGGCGGGGCCTATCCCCAAGACCCCGCGCACGTGACCGACAGCGGAATGACCGTGGTTCGTTGGGGCGGAGACGCAACCTCCAGCTACAACTGGCAGACCCAAACTTACAATGCCGCCGCCGATTGGTACTTCAGCGACTATCTCAGCAACGGATTCAACAACGGCAGTGACAGCGACTCGACGCAATTCATTCGCGACGTGATCAAGGCCGGCAGCAACCCTCTGATGACCATGATCATGCTGGACTGGGTGTCGAGCGCGCCCAGTACGGAAGCGAATGGCCACATCCACAGCTTCTCGGTGGCCAAATATGGTGCGCAGTGCGCGACCGACCCGTACGACTCCGATGCGGGCGATGGCGTGAAGACCGATTGCGCGACCGATATCACCGGAAATGATCCTCACGATGCCAATGTGCCGCTGCTCGACACCTCCAGCAGTCCCTGCCCGCCGAACGCCAACGGCAACTGCGCCGGCAGTCTCGACCGCGACGACTGGGCCGCCGCGCTGGCCACCGCCTTCAACACCTCGTCCTCCGCGCTGCATTTCTACGACATGGACAACGAAGTGGACATCTGGGGCGGCACTCACCGTGATGTCCACCCGAATCCCACCGGCTACGAGGAGTTGCGTGACACCTACCTCACCGAAGCGCGCAACCTCAAGGGCTGGGATCCCGCCGCCGTTCGCCTGGGACCGGTAAGCTGCTGCTGGTGGTTTTACTGGAACGGCGCCAACAGCAACGACAGAGGCGCGCACGGCAACATCGACCAACTCCCCTGGTTTCTGAACGAGGTCTACTGGCGCGACCAGATTGACAACACGCGGTCTCTCGACGTGTTTGATGTCCACGCGTATCCCGATGGGCCCAGCACCTCTGGTTGGACGCCGGCGCAGAATCAGGCGCTCTCGCTGCGAATCTATCGCGACTACTGGGACCCGAGCTACGTCAGCGAGTCGGGTAGTATCAACCAGATCTGGACCACCTCGATTCAACCCTTGCGTACCATCCCCTTCCGCATCCCGCGCCTGCGCGCCATGCTCAACATGATCTATCCCAACACGCCGCTGAGCATGACGGAATGGAGCGCGGCGTTCGCCGGCGAATCCGACTTTTCCACCGCACTGGCCGATGCCGACGCTTACGGCATCATCGGCCGCGAACGCGTGTACCTGGCGTCCCGCTGGGGCGCTCCCAACCCGGTCAACCCGAACTATCAGGCGCTGAAGCTGTACCGGAATTACGACGGCAACCACAGCACGTTCGGAACGATGTCCATCTCCGCCACCCACAATGCCAACCCGAACCTCTTCAGCGTGTATGCGTCGCTTTCGCCGTCGGGCGCCGCGCTGAAGCTGATGGTCATCAACAAGGACCCGGCGAACGCGGTGCAAGTGACCTTCGCGCTCAATCACTTCGCGCCGGGCGCCTTCACGGCGTACACGCTGTCGAAGGCTTCGCCGAGCTCCATCGTGGTGTCTGCCGGCGGGATGTGGAGCGGCACGCAGACGTTCCCGCCGTATTCGGCGACCCTGCTCGTGGCCGCCGCCTCCGTCTCTGCCATCCCTTCCGCCGAGTGGGATTTGAATCCCGACACGATTCAGGCGCCCGTCGGCGGCACCGTCACCCTCGCGCCGACACTTCTCTCCGGCACCTCCGTGACGCTCCAGAGCGCCACCTTCAACTCCGGCTACACCGCCGGCGGGACGATTTCAATCTCCCAGGCACAGGTCATCGCCAGCCAGAACGGCGCCATCTCCGTGAACGCCGGAGCCACGCCCGGCTTCTATCAATTCTCCGTGACGGGCGTGGACGGTTCGGGCGTCACCCAGACGAAGGACGGCTGGATCGTGATCGGGAATCCATCCGCCACCCTGACGAACAACAACACCCCGGCTACGGGCGCCGGCGGCACGCAAGTCACGCTTTCCGTCACCCTGAATCCGCTTACATCAATAGGCTCTCCAGCTTGCGGAAGCCCTCCGTGCGGGCCTACGTATGCCGCCGGAGCCTCCGTCTTGTTCACGGTGAATGCCGGCTCTTTGTCGGGCGGCGTGTATCCCGTCAACTCCACCAGCTCGACCATGCAGCAGATTGCCGTGGTGGACAGCAACGGCCATGCCAGCGTGAAGCTGACGCTTCCGGCGACGTCTGGCGCCCAGGTGACCGTGACCGCTGAGGGTCCTTACGCGCTAGGACACCCGGTCCTGCCGCTAACGATAACGGTGCAGTAAGGGCTTGGCCGGGGGCGGCATCTCGCCCTGCTGTTGGTCGGCGGAAAAGTCCAGGGCGAGATTCTTCGCTCCGCTCCGCTTCGCTCAGAATGACAGGCTATGGCGTTTTCCGCTCAGAATGACAGGCTGTGGCGTTTTCCTCTACGAGCGGGCCCAGGGTTTCCCCCGGTGAGATCATCGGCCCGTTTCCCAAGGCTTACCTGGCCATCCAACCGCCATCGACCGTGAGGATGATACCGTGGACGTAATTCGAGGCAGAGGAGGCAAGGAATACAACGGCTCCCTTGAGGTCCTCGGGTTCGCCCCAGCGCCCGGCGGGGATTCGAGCCAAGATGGCCGGGGCGCGCTGCGGGTCGTTTCGCAGCGCCTCCGTGTTATCGGTGCTGATATAACCGGGCGCGATGGCGTTGACGTTGACGCCTTTCCCCGCCCATTCGTTCGCCAGGGCCTTGGCAAGTTGACCCACACCGCCCTTGCTGGCCGCATAGCCGGGAACCAGAATGCCGCCCTGAAACGCCAAAAGGGAAGCAGTGAAGATGATCTTACCCTGGCCTCTCTCCACCATCCGTTTTCCGATTTCCCGGCTCAGAATGAACTGCGCGTTGAGGTTGACTTCAATTAATTTATCCCAGTATTCGTCGGGGTATTCGACGGCAGGTTTGCGCAGGATGGTCCCGGCATTATTCACCAGGATATCGATGGTTCGAAAATCGGCCTGCACCTGTTTGATGAAGGCATAAAGAGCCTTGCGGTCGCTGAAATCGCAGGCATAACCACGGAAATCTCTGCCCAGTGCCCGAACCTCCCGTTCCACCTGGCTGCCAGTTTTCTCCTGCGAGGCGCTGACCCCGATAATATCTGCTCCGGCCTCTGCCAGAGCCAAAGCCATGGCCTTCCCGATTCCGCGCCTGCAACCCGTCACCAGGGCGATTTTGCCCTGGAGTTTGAACTGGTCAAGAATGTGCATTCCGCTTTGCTACCTCCTGCCCGGACTTATGCTTATTCTCCACATTTAATCAAAACCTTCATCACGGCGCCGCCGCGTTCCATTTGCTGGAGGCCCGATTGCACCTGTTCCAAAGGATAGGTCTGGGTGATGAGCCGGTCGAGCGGAAGCGATCCTGAAGCGGCCAATCGAATCCCTGCCTCGAAGTCCTGGTGCTCATAGACGCGGGCGCCACGCAACCGCAATTCGCGCCAGAAGAAGCGAAACAGGTCAACCTTGGGAGGGTCGGCAAATATTGCGACAACCACGATTCGTCCCCGCGTGCGAAGGAGCTTGGTCATCAATTCGGCGCCTGCCGCCGACCCTGTCACTTCAAAAACCACATCCGCGCCGGCTCCGTTGGTTTGGTCTGTTACATATTCCGGAAAATCTTTCTGCCGGGGATCCATGGCCTCGAGCCCCAACTCCTGGAGAAGTTGCAGGCGGTAAGGATTGATCTCTGAGACCAGGACCCTGGCGCCTTGGCTCTTCGCCACCAGTGCGACGAGCGTGCCGATCGGGCCACCCCCAAGCACTGCAACATATTCGCTTTCCGCCACGGAGCCCAGGCGCACAGCGTGGCAGGCCACCGACACTGGCTCGACAAGCGCGGCGATATGGAAGGGCAAGGTGGCGGGAAGATGATGCAAAGTGTGTGCGGGGACCGTCCAGTAGGTCTGCATTGCCCCAGGAGTGTCAATGCCCATGAACTTCAGGTTCTGGCAAATGTGGTTGTGACCGGCGCGGCAGGCCGGGCAATTATTGCACGGATCGAGAGGCATCACGGTTACCGCATCGCCCACCGAAAAGCCCTCCACCCCCGGTCCAAGTGCTGAAATCGTGCCGGACATCTCATGCCCCATGACCTGTGGCAGGTGAACCCGATGATCCATTTTGCCGTGAAATATATGTAGGTCAGTGCCGCAGATTCCGCAATAAGCCACTTGGATTTGCACTTGGCCCAATGTGGGTTCAATGGCCGTCTGCGGACCGGTCCTCATGGTTGCACTTCCTACGTAAAATGCGGCTTTCATGCTCCTTACCTCGGAAAGGTTCTTAATCCCAAGAATCGCCACTAAGAATAAGCCACAGTGAGTGTTGACACCAGAACCAAGTTGATCTTTTACTGTACAGCGGAATTTGGAAGTTGCCGGCAAGCGAGGCCTCACATAAACTCGCGTTTCGGAGTTGAAGGGCACTGACGCGATGCCTGCGGCTGCGGCGACAGCGACGAGCAGAACGATCATGACAGCAGAAGGCGGTGCTTACGCTTTAATCCTTTTCTGTGCCCAAGAAGGGCCGATCCAAATAGGGAAGCTTGGAATATTGCAGCTTCGACGAGGTTTCTACGTTTATGTGGGCAGCGCGGTGGGGCCGGGAGGTGTCCGAGCCCGCGTCGCGCACCATCGGAAGTTGTCGCTTCGACCTCACTGGCACATAGATTACCTGCGACCCCATACCTGTCTCGACCGGATCTGGTATTCTCACGACCGGGTTTGTCGCGAGCATCGATGGGCTCGAATTATCCGTGCGCTGCGGGGAGCCTCCATTCCAATTGCGGGATTCGGCTCGTCGGATTGGAGGTGCAAGACGCACCTTTTCTTCTTCACGAGGCGGCCATCGTTCAAGGAGTTTCGGCAGAGAGCACAGCGCGGCCCGATGGCCGCAAACAAAACGGGATTCTCCGTGTTTTCCGAGCCTCCAAGGCCTCAACACAGAAAGCACGGAGGACCTCAGTGACCTCTGTGTTAAGTTTTTTCTGGCCACGGAGGACACGGAGGCATTACTTGCGCGAGAAGAAACCTTCGCGCGCCGACAGGAAGTTTGCGGATTCTGTTATCTTTCGATTCTGAACCCAATTTTAATGGTGACTTGGAATTCCGCCACCGCACCGTCTTTGATCTTGCCCCGTTCGTCCACAACCTCGAACCAATCCATGTTCCGCAGCGTTTTTGCCGCTTCCGCAACGGCTGCCTTTGTAGCTTCGGCAAAACTCGTGGGTGAGGTTCCTACCAGCTCTGTGATTTTGTATGTTCCCGGCATAGTGCTTCTCCTTGGTCAATTTGCCTTGCCTGTAGAAATGCATTCTAACCCCAAAAGGTCGTCTAGTGAGACCCGAATTGTAGCACGGCGTATGCTTGACAGTTTGCACTGTGCCTCATAAAATTGAATTGTTGTAGCTCATTTGGCGGCAAAAAAGGTCAGACATGGACAAGAAGAAAGTCGAATACTACAAGAAGCGCCTGGTCACGACGCAAGACGAGTTATTGCGACTGGTGACGAAGTCGGAGCGCGACGGGCGTGAGGCGGACGAAGAAGCCACGCAGGATATCGCCGACAAGGCCGCCAACTCCTACACCAAAGAGTTCCTTTTCCACCAAAGCGACGAGAACCGGCGTCTCCTGCA
The DNA here is from genome assembly GCA_049514855.1 of Terriglobia bacterium. Classification (GTDB taxonomy): domain Bacteria; phylum Acidobacteriota; class Terriglobia; order UBA7540; family UBA7540; genus CAVROP01. The sequence continues at coordinate 23,395 of JBEKUR010000032.1, read as the reverse complement.
GATGGTCAACGAAGCCTTGGAACGCGTCAAGAACGGCACCTACGGCCTCTGTGTGTCCTGCCAAGGGGAAGTCCAGGTAAAACGCCTGGAGGCGGTGCCTTGGGCACGCCATTGCATCGAGTGCCAGGACAAGCAGGACCAGGGTCTCCTCTAGCGCACCACCCCTTAGTCCCCTCCTCTCTGAGGAGGGGACTAAGGGGTGGTGCAAAGCGAGGTTCGTCTTCAATCTCGCCAGCAATTCGAAAGTGCCAACGCCCTCCATTCTTAGGGAACTAGTCGGCAGTTTGCTTGCTGTAGTGTCCCCCACCGATTGCCTGTTGTGTCAGCAGGAACTCACGCAGCCGGGCGGCGCATCCATATGTCGGGCATGCTGGGAAAACCTTCAACCCTGGCTCGGCCCTGCTTGTGAACGTTGTGGTCTCCCTTTCGCCTCCTTACAGGCAGTGGACTCTGTAGACTCGCTTTGCGGCTCGTGCCGGCAAGGCGAACTGGAATTCGACATGGCGCGAAGCTATGGGCTCTACGCCGGAAACTTGCGCAAGGCTATCCTTCATTTGAAATTTTACGGGCGGGAATACCTGGGCCACCGCCTTGGCGCGCTTTTGGCGCGGGCATGGGAGGCGCTGCCCGAGCCTGATTCAGCCATCGTGGCGCCGGTACCGTTGCATCCTTCCCGAAGGCGCGAAAGAGGGTTCAACCAAGCTGAACTGCTGGCGAGAGGTCTGGTAAGAAGTCTCAGAAAAGAAGGGAGACTCCACGGATTGCGGTTGGTGGCGGGTTCCCTGCGACGCATCCGCGCCACTGTTCCGCAAGTCGGCCTGAGTGTGAGCGCGCGGCGGGAGAATGTTAGCGGCGTCTTTTCCGTGGGCCGGCCCGAAGATGTGCGTAACCGTACAGTTGTGGTGGTCGATGACGTGATGACTACCGGGGCGACTCTTTCCGCTTGCGCCGCTGCCCTCAAGCGGGCGGGCGCCGCGCGCGTCCTGGCCTTGTCGCTGGCTCGCGCGACTCCGCAATTCCCGGACATGGGCGCCCTCGAGCTGACCTCGCCTATTGACGAACTTAGGCATAACTGAACATAATGAACACGGGGCGGCAAGTAATAGTGCCTCAGCGGGATGAATGTTATGTCGGAGGATGACCACCAACGGTCGCTGCAAGAACCGGTTCTCGTATTGAACGCGACCTACGAGCCCATTAACGTCACGGCAGTTCGCCGCGCCTTGGTTCTTATCCTGAAAGGCGCCGCAACCGCAGAAGAAGATGACGGCAGCTTCATCCATGCCGCTCGGTTCGCAGTTCGTATTCCCTCGGTCATCAGACTGCTGGAATTTCGGCGGATTCCTTATCAGACACGGGCCTTGTCTCGGAAGAATCTGCTTTTGCGTGACCGCTACACCTGCCAGTTCTGTGGCCGGGCTTTCCCGGCGCACGAGCTCACGCTGGATCATGTGATTCCGCGCTCGCGAGGTGGCCATACGGACTGGGATAACCTGGTAGCCTGCTGCCACAAGTGCAACAATCTGAAGGGCGACCGGCTGCCGGAAGAGGCGGGGTTGGAACTTCTGCGACCGCCGCGGCCGTTTACGCTGCACACCAGCCGTCAGATCATGCGCATGATGGGCCGCTCGGACGAACGGTGGCGTAAGTACTTGTTCTGCTGAGAGACCTGAACTCTTTCCTCCTTTTGACTTGGCGCGAGAGGCTTGTGACCTTTTTTTGGCGGCCCAATGGAAACCCTTGCAATTGGGGCAGGGAAGTGAGTCATTTGGCGGAAGCGCGAGCACAAGCTGATTCGAGTGTGTCGTCGAGCTTGCCCGGATCTCGACGTTCAATACTCTGGACCGACGGCCTGCTGCTGGCTTTTCTGGCGGCCTTTGCCGCCATTCCTTACCTCAATACTCTCCGGAACCTTTTCGTTTACGACGACTTCAAACAAGTTGTGAATAACCCCTACCTTCAGAATTTTCATCACTTGAAGGAGATTTTCACCACCCCTGTCTGGTCTTTCCTTGGCGGAGACTACTCCCGTAACTACTACCGTCCCTTGATGTCATTCGGGTATTTGCTCTGTCACCAGTTTTTCGGACCCAGGCCGTTGGCCTTTCACCTGGTGAACCTCGCACTGAACTTGCTCGTGGTGCTTCTGCTGTTTCTCGTTACCTGGCGCATGTTTAGCGACCGCCTGTTGGCGTTTGTGGCCGCGGGCTTGTTCGCAGTACATCCTATCCACTCTGAGTCGGTCGCCTGGATCGCAGCCATCACGGACATCGAGTTGGCCCTCTTCTATCTGCTGACGTTCTGGTTCTTCTTGGGGCTTTCTAAAGTTAGCGGGCGAAGATTGATGCTCGGTGAATTGTCTATGGCCGTGAGCTTCGCCCTGGCATTGCTCGCAAAGGAACCGGCGGTCACCTTGGTGGTGCTGGCCACGCTTTACGAGCACTCCTGTCGGGAGGATCGCAAGGAGACGAGCGTTGGAATCAAACTTTCGCGCTACGGCCCTCTTTGGCTCCTGCTCCTTGTATACCTGATTGTGCGAACCCACTTTGTGGGAGGGTTGGTAAGCAGATCCCAATTTCCCGGTATGGGGCTGGACGCGGTAATCTTCTCCGCCCTCGCGCTGGCCGGCCAATATGTTTGGAAACTGTTCTGGCCTGCTAAACTTTGCGCTTTTTATGTCTTCCACTCGAGCACGAGTCCTTCCGACCCGCGGGTAGTCGGGGGTGCTGTGGCGTTGATGGTGTTGGCATTCCTTTTTGTCTTCTTCTGGAATCGCGTGCGGTTGGTCTCATTTGGACTGCTCTTTTTCTTCCTCAACCTCGCCCCCGTCTTGAACGCGCCTTGGATGGCTGCCAATGTATTCACTGAGCGCTACCTGTATTTGCCTTCTGTAGGATTCTGCTGGGTTCTGGGCTGGGCGGGGACGACTTTGTGGAGAGCTACGACAAGACATAGCGCCTGGTGGCGCGGCATCGTGGTTGTTGCCGTACTTGCAATCGCGGCCTTATGCACTCTCAGAATTATCCGGCGAAACCGGGATTGGCACGACAACGAGACGTTCTACAAGGCTACACTTGCCCTACAACCTGACGCCTACATATTTCATATCAACCTCGCCGCCATCTATCTCGACCGAGACGATTTCAAGAATGCTGAGCAGGAATTACGCGAGGCGGATAAGGTAGCACCGGATTATCCCTTGCTTCTGGATAACTTTGGATTACTAAATCTGAAACTAAAACGTTATGACGAGGCGCTGGGCTACTTAATCCGCTCCATCATGAAGAACCCGAACGAGCCTCAGCCTCACCTGTACCTGGCACTAGTGTACGAACAGACCGGACAAGCCGACTACGCAGAAAAGGAATACCGGACGGCGATCAAGCTTTCCCCTCTCAGCCATCCTGCCCATGCGGGATTTGGCGAATTCTATTTCGACCAGGGGAGGCTCCTGGAGGCCGAGACACAATTCCAAGAATCCCTCCGGGTGGTCAAGACGCTGCGTGGTTATTGGGGGCTGGGGTTGGTGTACTGGCGTGAAGGCAGGTATGCGGAAGCTGAGCATGCCTTCCAGGAAGCTGAGGCATTAGTGCCCTCTTCCGGTCGCGCCCATATCATGCTGGGGTTGCTTTACACAGATACAAAAAGGAATCGCGAAGCGCTCCGGGAATTGCTCGCCGGATTGAAGAGCGAGCCCACAAATCCTCAAGCCCTCGAGGCGCTGAGGAAACTCCAGAGTCAGGATCCTTGGGGTGGTGGTTCAAACGCCACTCCCGTGCGGTGATTAACTCCAAAGCCGGTCCCAGGAACGTTCGTTGTCCCATTCGGTAGTGGGCTCGAAATAGCCCGTGCCCGGTTTCAGATGTTGCCTTGCGACCTCTTCGTTGAGCGTCACGCCCAGGCCGGGCTTCTCCGGAACAGTGATATAGCCTTTGTTAATGATGGGTTTCTCAACGCCTTCCACGAAGTCCTGCCACCACGGCACATCGAGGGAGTGATTCTCGAGCGCCAGGAAATTCTCCGTGGCTGCGGCGCAGTGAACGCTCGCCATGCAGCCCACCGGCAGGCCTGCATAGTGCATCGCCATGGGGACGCCGTATTCCATGGCCGCGTCGCCGATCTTGTGCGTCTCGAGGATTCCGCCCGAGGTGGCGAGATCGGGATGAATCTTGCTCACGGCGTGCCTCTCGCACAGCTTGATGAAATCTTCCTTGAGGTAAATATCTTCTCCGGTGAGCGTGGGTGTGGGGCTTGCCTCCGTGATGTGTTGCCAGAGGTCAGTGTATTGCCAGGGAATCAAGTCCTCCATCCAGGAAAGGTTGTATTTCTCATAAGCCTGTCCCAGCCGGATGCAGGACTTCACACCGATGTGGCCGAGGTGGTCCATGGAAAGCGGGATTTCCATTCCAACAGCTTCGCGGATCGCGGCAACATACTCGCAGAGCATGTCGATTCCCTTTTCTGTCACCTCTGTTGCCACAAACGGGTGAGGGAGAAATCTTTCCTCCCAGGCGCTCAATCCCGAAGGCCGAGTCACGGTGCCGGGGGTGTTTTGGATCATGTCGATTCCCAGATCCATCTTCAGCCACGTCAAGCCCATTTCTTCCTTGCGGATTTTCATGTTCTGAGCGTAAACCTTGGGGTCCTTCGACTCGGTGGTGTCGGCATAAATCCGGACCTTGTCGCGGAATTTGCCACCCAGCATCTGGTAGATCGGGACCCCATACACCTTTCCCGCGATATCCCAGAGTGCCATTTCGATGGAGACAACGCCGCCTGCCTGCCGCGCCGGAGCACCGAATTGCTTGATCTTCCGGAACAGGTAGTCGACGCGCAGTGGGTTCTCGCCTAGAATGCGGCTCTTCAACATGAGCGCGTAGGTTGGGCTGGCGCCGTCCCGAACCTCGCCAAGTCCATAAACCCCCTGGTTTGTATCGATGCGAACGATCGTGCAAGGGCCTGGCCCGGGTTTCACTACGGTCGCCACGCGCAGGTCTGTGATCTTCAGGCTCGAGGGAATCGAGTTGGTATTCACATTCCGAAATTGCGGCTCTGAGTCGGCCGCGGCGTCCGTTCCCACAAATGCTCCGCCCAGCATCGCGGCCGACGTCTTCAAAACTCCTCGTCGGTCTATCGTCTGGTCACCGTGGCTAAACATCGTTTTGTCTCCTCTTCTTCGGTAATCTTTCTGTTGCAGTCTCTCTTAATACGTTTTGGGACATGCTGGTTCCCTTATAGTTCTAAGCGGAGGTGCCTTTACATTTGCCTTTTGACCTTTGCCTTTTGCCATTTGACTTGTTCTTTCGAGCCAACAGAGCAAGTCAAAGGTCAAAATGCAAAACGCAAATGGCAAAACTAAACCACGGTATGCGGTGCCTACTGCTCCTTCCGCCGTTGTTTGGAGCCCTTCGAGGCGGCAAATTGATTGAATTCCTCGATCATCTGGTGGGTCCATCGGCCGTCAATTTCCCCAGGCGCGTACTTCTGCTGCCGCAGCATCATGTGGCCCCACTCGTCGACCAGGTGGGTAAGCTCGGCTTTGTCGGCCACCTCCTCGCACATCTGCGGAGGGATAAAGGTGATCCCCTCGGGATCGGTCACGGCCACGTCGCCCGGCATCACCGTAGCCTGTCCGATCCGGATGGGGACGTTGATACCCATCAGCATCACGTTCCTCAGCGCGGAGGGATCCACTCCGCGGGCGTAGACTTGAAAGCCCTCAATCTCCTTTATTCCCGACTCGTCGCGAACCGAGCCGTCCACAATCAACCCGGTGTGGCTCTTGGACATCATCGACGTTCCAAGGTTATCACCGATGAACGTGCCATCTTTGATCTTTCCGAACAAATCCACCACCAGGATGTCATCGGGTTTGAGGGTGTCGATCACCCAGGAATTCTGCGCCCCAACGCGGCCCTCTGCCTTGCCGTGCTCGTTGAGTACGGCGTTGACGTCCGGCCTCACCGGCATGAATACGGCAGTGACCACTCTTCCCGCCAGACGCGGCCCCGCGTTAATCACTTTCCACCCCCCCTCGAACTGATACGGGTATCCCGCGCCTATGAGCACGCCCCACGCTTCTTCTGCGTCCACCGTCTTCATCCGGTTGAGCAATTCATCCGGAACCTTAGGCCGCCCGTCCGGAAAGCGGTCGCCTTTCCATTCCCGGGTCAGCTCGAGGCGCTGCTCCTTGGAAAACATTCCAAGCTGCGCCCATCCGCATACACTGAATCCCAGCATGACAACGATCAACACAAGCAAAGAGAAATTCTTTTTCATGGTTCCGTCTCCTTAATCGAATCAGCAGAGTATAACAGGGAATCCAGCCCTGCGGAGTGCTGCCGTTGTAGGGGCGACCCTTGTGGTCGCCCCGGTCGAGGATTTCCCGCCTAGCGCCGCCTGCCCCGGTGTGCCGTGAGTCCCGGCGGCAGTTTTGGGCGGGAACATTATGGTCGGTTAGGGGGTTCATGATAGACTTGACGTGATCGAACCTACGAAATGCTGTACTAAGGTGGTCGAGTGAACCGCGCCGCAGATTGGTTAAAGCAGGCCGAACGAGACTTGGGATTCGCGGAAACCGCGATTGCCACGAAGTATTACGAGTGGGCCGCCTTTTGCGCACAACAAAGTGCTGAGAAAGCGGTTAAGGCCCTGATTCAGTCTTTACATGGCTCGGTTCGCGGGCATTCGATCACCGAGATGCTGCGACAACTGCCAGCTTCGGTGGAAGTTCCGAAGGCGGTGCTTGGCGGGGCTCGGGAACTCGACAGGGTCTACGTGACATCGCGTTACCCCAACGGATTTACTTCCGGAACGCCGGGCGACTACTTTGACGAGGAGGCTGGCCGAGAGCTGGTGGAATATGCCCGAACAATTCTCCAGTTTTGCCGAAGTAAGATTCCTTGACTACGACCAGATTATCTGCGACCTGCGCCAGGCCGTGAACGAGGCGAAGGCCGCGCACCCGGAGATTGTCAAGGTCTTGCTCTTTGGCTCGCTGGTGCAGGGCAATTGGACGGCCGATAGCGACGCGGACTTGATTGTGGTGGTGCGCAGGGAATTCCCGGATTTCCTCGGCAGCCGCACCCCTTACCAGATCTTCAGCCAATCGATTCCCACTGACTCGCTGGTGTATTCTGAACGCGAGTTTGAGCAAATGTCCCGCGACCAGGAAAGCCTTCTTGCCCAAAACCTCCCCACCGCGCTCCAACTTTAGTCTTCGAAGTCAATCATCAAGCCTTCCGCGATCTCGCGGGAATCGGCGCTGGGCCGGGAATTCAGGTCGATATAGAGAGAGTTGGTCTCGGGATAATAATGCAGTTTCACCTTTCCTCCTTCCAAGATTATCACCGATTGAAAGGAAACCTTACTTCTCGCCAGGATACACCTTCTGCAACAACTCCAGTCCAGCCAAAATCCCCGCCACCGCGAAATGGCGGAGAAAGCGCTTGCTGATTTAGAGACGGTTTTGTCAACCCGGTTTGGCCTCTTTTGATCATCTGATTTGGCCCCACCTAAGTTCGTGTTTTTTGTTGTGTCCTTGGCGTTGCTCTTTGCTTCGGCGTTTTGTCTTACTTCCGCCGAGGGCAGGCTCGGAATACCCGGTTGAAGCAGACTTTATGTCTCTTGACAGCAGGAGGTTGATAGGCTAGAATTGTAAGTGGGGTTGCGGAAGAAACAGGGTTCAGGATTCAGGATTCAGGATTCGGGATTCAGGAGTCAGGATTTCGCAGATGGAAAAGCAGGGACAGGTGATAAGCGCAATGGTGAATGGTGAATTGTGAATTGCTTTCTTCCCCTTTCGCCACCCTGGGCTGCCTTCTGCTTACTGCCGGCTGCCTACAGCATTTGAGGCAGGCGGGATGGAGAGGGCTCTTCGCACGCGTGGCAGCAACGGACAAGATGTCACCGCCGACAGGAAAAGAAAGAACTAGTAAGTTTAAAAAGTGAAGGACCGACGCGGGAATGTATATGAGAACAAAGGACCGGCCCTCAGCGGCCCACGACAAAGCGGGAATGTTAATGATAACAAAGGAGATACTCCTAAAAAGCTGGGATGTTGTTGAAAAGAATAGAGGTTAGGTGGTAGGTAGCAGGCAGCAGGTAGGGCCGATCACGGACGACCTGATAATGGCCGATGATGTGCTCGACGTTAGAAGTTGAGTGTCAAAAGGCACGGGGCCGGGCCTCCATGAGAAGGAAGAAAGCAATTCAGATTTCACAATTGTTGGGATCCCCAGCCTCGTTTATTTCTACTGACCCGCCGCGGCGGGCCACGGCCAAATGGGAATACGACACGTTGTACCAAGTACAATATGTCCCTAGCTTTGAATCATCGAAACTGTTAATATTGCCCTTGGCCTGCAGTACGTTCCCTCGCACAGGAAGCAGGTATCGTTGAAGCTGGAGAATGTCGTCTCTGAAACTGCAAGCGTAGTTCCCCTGGTTGAGTCCTTAGCCCACACCCGGATTCGGGACTGTTATCAATGCGGGAAATGCACTGCGGGATGCCCGATGGCCGCTGGGATGGACATCCCCCCCACTCGCCTCATTCGCCTGCTGCAACTCGGCCATGCCGAGAGGGCGCTGCAAGCGCAAGCCATTTGGCAATGCGTCTCCTGCCAGACCTGCGCCACACGTTGTCCGAAGTCCGTGGATTGCGCGGGAGTGATGGATGCGCTGCGGCAACTGTCGGCGGAGCGCGGGGTCACCACACCCAAGCAGCAGCGCACCGTGCTTTTCCAGAAGGCCTTCCTCAGAAACATCCGCCGCAACGGCCGCCTGAACGAACTAGAACTGATCGGCGAGTTCAAATTTTCAACCTTCCTACACGGTCGCAGCCTTTCCTTTCTCTTCAAGGACGCGATGCTGGCCCCCCAACTGATGAAGCGCAAGAAGTTCCATCTGGTGGGGGAGAAAGCTCATGACCGGGCCGTGGTAGCCCGCATCTTCGCGCGCTGCACGGACAACTCACTGTTATGAATCTGGCCTACTATCCCGGCTGCGCCTTGCACGGTTCATCGAACGATTATGAGCAATCGCTTCGGGCTTGCCTGGAGACTCTGGACGTCCACCTGAAAGAAATCGACGATTGGATTTGCTGCGGCGCCACCGCCGCGCACTCGCTGAACCAGAAACTCTCCATCGCCTTGCCCGCGCGCAACCTGGCCCTAGCGGAGGACAAAGGTTTCCGGGAGATGCTGGCGCCCTGCCCGATGTGCTCGATGCAACTGCTCAAGGCACGCAAAGCTCTGGCGGAGGACGAGGCGCTTCGCCGCAGCGTGTCCGAGATCGTGGAATTGGAAGTCCGCGGCGACACGCTGGTGCTGAACTTGATCCAACTTTTCGAGACGATTGGTTTGGACCGGCTCAAGGCCGCGGTGAAGGCCCCACTCGGCTCGATTTGCGCCGCCTGCTATTACGGCTGCCTGCTGACGCGGCCCGCAAGCGTGGTGGAGTTCGATGATTGCGAGCAGCCCCGCTCCATGGAGAAGATACTGGAAGCGTTGGGCGGAAAAACCGTGGATTGGAACTACCGCACCGAGTGTTGCGGAGCCGGGATGACCATGGCCAACGAGCAGACAGTGCTCGAACTCTCGCACAAGATCCTGAGCAATGCCGCCGCGCACGGCGCCAACTGCCTGGTGGTGGCCTGCCCCATGTGCCACGTGAACCTCGACATGAAACAGCCAGACATCGAGCGGCACTACGGCGTGCGGCACGCGATGCCTGTCTATTACTTGTCCGACGTGGTGGGACTGGCGCTGGGCATCAGGCCCGAGGCGCTGGGCATCGACCGGCATTTCGTGGGGAAAGCGTAGGAGACCATGTCCCGAATCGGCGTCTTCATCTGCTGGTGTGGCGAGAACGTCGCCCGCACCGTGGACGTGGAAGAGGCCACCAAGCAGGTGGCGCAATTTCCCGGCGTACGTTGCGCGGTGAACTACAAGTACATGTGCTCGGACCCCGGCCAGACGCTGGTGCGCGATAAAATTGCTTCCGAGCGCCTGGACTCCGTGGTGGTTGCTTCCTGCTCTCCGCACATGCACCTGCGCACTTTCCGCAATGCCGCGGCGCTTGCGGGCCTGAACCCTTACCGCGTGGAGATGGCCAATATCCGCGAACAGTGCTCGTGGGTCCACCCGGACCGCACCCAGGCCACGGCCAAAGCAGTGCAATTGATCCGCCTCTCGGTGGAGAAGGCCCGGCGCGACCACGAGCTTCAGCCGATTCGCGTGCCGGTGACGCGCCGCGCGCTGGTGATCGGCGGCGGGGTGGCGGGGATTCAGGCGGCGCTGGACATCGCCAACTCCGGCTACGAAGTGGTGATGGTGGAGCGGGAGCCTTCCATCGGCGGCAAGATGGCGGGACTTTCCGAAACTTTTCCGACCCTCGACTGCTCGCAGTGCATTCTGACGCCGCGCATGGTGGAAGTGGGACAGCACCCCAAAATCCGGCTTTACAGCTACTCGGAAGTGGAAGCTGTGAGCGGCTACGTGGGCAACTTCAACGTCACCATCCGCCAGAAAGCGCGCTACGTTGACATCAGCAAGTGCACCGGCTGCGGCGAATGCTGGAACGTCTGTCCGCTCAAGAGAAACCGCAGCGAGTTCGATTACGGCCTGGGATTTCGCCCGGCCATTTATGTCCCGTTCCCGCAGGCCGTGCCGGCCCGCCCGGTCATCGACCCCAAAACCTGCGCCAAGCTTATCCGCAACGGCTGCGGATTGTGCATTAAGAAATGCAAGGCGGAGGCCATCAACTTCAAGGACCAGGACAAGCTGGTGGAGGAGAAGGTCGGCGCGGTCGTCATCGCCACTGGTTATAAGTTGTATAACATTGGGAAAACCCAGGACAGGCCAGGCCTCGAAGGTTACGGCGAGTACGGATACGGCAAGTACAAGAACGTGATTGATTCGCTGCAGTTCGAGCGCCTGATCTCAGCTTCCGGCCCCACGGTCGGCGAGCTCAAGCGGCCGTCCGACGGCGCGCTGCCCAAATCCGTGGTCTTCATCAGTTGCGTAGGTTCCCGCGACAACGCCAAGGGCCTGGCTTACTGCTCGAAGATTTGCTGCATGTACACTGCCAAGCACGCCATGCTTTATAAGCACAAGGTGCACGACGGGCAGGCCCACGTCTTCTACATGGACATCCGGGCGGGCGGGAAGGGCTACGAGGAATTCGTCCGCCGGGCCATCGAGCAGGACGGCGCGCAGTATTACCGTGGGCGGGTCTCGAAGATCACCGAGGAAAACGGCAAGCTGATTGTGCGCGGCGCGGACACGCTGGCCGGCGAGCCGGTGACGATTGAGGCGGACATGGTGGTGCTGGCAGCCGCCATGCGTCCCGCCGACGGGGTCGAGCAACTGGCCCAAAAGCTCAACGTTGGGTACGACGAGTACGGCTTCCTGCTCGAATCGCACCCGAAACTTCGCCCGGTAGAAACCAGCTCTGCGGGCGTCTATATCTGCGGCGCCTGCCAGGCCCCCAAGGATATTCCCGAATCTGTCGCGCAGGCCTCCGCGGCGGCAAGCAAGGTGCTGATAACATTCTCCGCCAGCGAACTGACGCGCGAGCCGGAGATTGCGAAAATCAACGAGGAGACTTGCGCTGCCTGCTTTACTTGCCTGCACGCTTGCCCGTACCACGCCATCGAGCAGGCGGAAATCCGCACCCCGCGCGGAGTGTTCGTCAAGCGCACGGCACGGGTGAACCCGGGGTTGTGCATGGGCTGCGGGACGTGTGTGGCCGTCTGTCCCTCCAAGAGCGCTGATCTGGAGGGCTTCACCGAGCAGCAAATCTATTCCATGGTCGAAAGCCTGGTATGAGCGAAAGACCCGAGTTCGAGCCGAAAATCGTCGCCTTCGTCTGCAACTGGTGTACGTATCTGGGCGCCGACTTGGCGGGGACGACCCGCCTCGAGTACCCAGCCAATGTGCGCATCATCCGGCTGCCGTGTACCGGCCGGATCGACTTCAACCTCATCATCAAAGCGTTCGAGATAGGCGCAGATTCGGTGCTCGTCTCCGGCTGCCATCCCGGCGATTGCCACTACACCTCAGGGAACTATCACGCCCGCCGCCGCTGGATTCTCTTTCGCGAGCTGCTTCAGACGCTTGGTTTCGACCTGGAGCGAATTTACTTTACCTGGATCTCCGCTGCGGAAGGCCACAAGTGGCAGCAGACCGTCAAGGAGATTACCGAGAAGACGCGCAAGCTGGGACCCTATAAGGACCTCTACCAGATCTCCGGTAGCGGCGACCTGGCATCGTCAGGTAGGGGCGCATCGCGATGCGCCCCTGCGGTACCGGTTGAGGTGTGCGGTAGGGGCACATGGCCATGCGCCCCTACAGACGAGGCAGCGCTACGCGACACCTGCCGCCGCCTGCTGGCTGAGGGCAGCGTGAAGGTGGTGATTGGCTACGGGAGACGCGGTCCGGTGTTCGTCACGCGGCCTGAGGACGTCGAGCAACTGATCTGGGACAACCACTGCCTGGCAAACCTCACCGTCTATCTGAAGCGCAAGGAGATTCGCGGGCTGGGGCGGCCGGCGATTGTGGTGAAAGGGTGCGACGAGCGCGCTTTAGTGGTGCTTGAAAAGGAATCGCAGATTGACCGCAAGGAAATGCACGTCCTCGGCATGGCCTGCAAAGGGATGGGCAAGGCGAAGTGCGAGACTTGCGATGTTCACATGCCGCGTTTTGCGGACGAAGTGATGGGTGAGGCGGACAAGCATCCCGCTGAGACCGGCGAACGGTGGAAATCGCTGGCGTTCCTGCTGGCGCTGTCTCCGGCTGGGCGGATGGCGTATTGGGCAAGGGAATTCGAGCGTTGCGTGAAGTGCTACGCCTGCCGCCAAGTCTGCCCGATGTGCTATTGCGAGCGCTGCCTGGTGGAGAAGAACCGGCCCACGGAGATTGAGCCTTCGGCCACGGCCAAGGGCAACTTCGCCTGGCACATTGTACGCGCGTTTCACCTTGCCGGCCGTTGCGTCGGCTGCGACGAATGCACGCGGGCCTGCCCGGCTGGAATTGACCTGCGCTTGCTCAACCTTTCGCTGGCGAAAGCGGCGGAAGAGCACTTTGCCTACCGCGCCGGCATGGACCCCAAGGCCGAGCCGTTGATCGGCGCTTACTCCCTTCAGGACAAGGAGAACTTTATCCGGTGAGCGCAACTATTTCCCAACGGGCGCTGCGAGGAGTGGTGACAGAGTGGATCAGGCAAGGCAAACGTGTTGCCGGTCCGCGCCAGGTGAAGCCCGGCTGCGTGCTCTACGCGCCTTTGGAATCTTCCGACCAGTTGGTGCTGGAAGGCTTCGTCCACCCAGCCAACTCCGTGAAGGAGTTCATCTTTCCGAAACACGAAGAGCTTTACGGATACCGCATTACAGGGAATAGGATTGAGCTCATCGAGGTTAAGCAACCCGCAGGCGAGCAGGTGCTGATTGCGGCGCGGCCATGCGACGCGGCCTCGATGCCCATCCTGGACCACGTTTTCAACTGGGATTATAAGGATGAACTGTATAATCTCCGCCGCCAATTAACTACAGTCGTAACGCTGGCCTGCGCGGCGCACGATGATGCGTGCTTCTGCACATCGGTGGGCTTGGGGCCTGCTGCCGAGCGCGGCTCGGACGCGATGCTGCTGGAATTGGGGGACGGCGAGTATGAAGTCCGCTGCCTGACAGAGAAGGGGAAAGCCCTCTTGGACGGCAAGGTGCAGGCCTCCGAGCGGGTGGCGAGCGTTTCGCCGGGGCCTGAAAAGCGGTTCGAGGCGGAGCAAGTGGGGGCCTTTGTGAAGGAGCATTTCGACAGCCCCTTCTGGCCGTCCGAGACGCTGGCCTGCCTCGGCTGTGGCGCTTGTGCGTACACCTGCCCGACGTGCCATTGTTTCGATATCGTCGACGAGGGAAATATCGAGAGCGGGGTGCGCGCCAGGAACTGGGATTCGTGCCAATTCGCGATGTTCACGCTCCACGCTTCCGGCCACAACCCGCGCCCCGACCAGCCATCGCGGCAGCGCCAGCGCATTGACCACAAGTTCCACGTCTATCCGGAAAAATTCGGAGAGATTCTCTGCACCGGCTGCGGAAACTGCACGCGCAACTGCCCGGTGGGGATGGGCGTGCTGAGCGTCGTGACTGCTTTGTAGCGCCGATTTTTAGGTCGGTCACCGGAAGGCGGGGCTTTACGGTGTGTTAGAAGCCAGCCCTCTCCCCCTTGGGGGAGAGGGTGGCCCGCGACGGCGTTTTCACCAGCCGGCGCGGGACGGGTGAGGGGGTCCTAACCTCGCTCGGGTTACCTCACGTTCGAGGTTCTTACAAAGGCCCTTTGCTACTGGGATTGACAATGCATAATATCTACGAACCCGACCTGATGAAGGTCATTGAGACACGACAGCAGACGCCGGATGTGAAATCCGTAAAGGTCCGCTTCCTTGACGAAGCGCGAGCGAAAGAGTTCTCTTTTCGCGTTGGCCAATTCGGCATCTTCTCCGTGTTTGGCTACGGTGAAGCCACCTTTAACATCTGCTCGAGCTCCAACTGGAAGGACTACCTCGAGTTCTGTTTCCGCCGCGTGGGTTGCGTCACCGAAGCGCTGTGGAGCGTCGAGGAAGGTGATGTGATCGGTTTCCGCGGCCCTTACGGAAATGCCTATCCGACGGAGGAGTGGAAAGGAAAGAACCTGATCTTCCTCGGCGGCGGCATTGCCATGCCACCCGTCCGTTGCGCGGTGTGGTATGCGCTGGAGAACCGCGCGGACTACGGCGAGATTACGATTGTCTATGGAGCGCGCACCGTCCCGGACCTCGTTTATGTGGACGAGCTGGACGAATGGGCCAAGCACCCGAAGGTGCGCGTGGTGCGCTGCGTCGATCCTGGCGGAGAGACGCCCGATTGGAAGGGTGAGATCGGGTTCGTGCCCACCGTATTCGAGCGCGCCGGCGTGTCGGCGGAGAACTCAGTCGCTCTCGTCATCGGCCCCCCCATCATGATCAAGAATACCCTTCCGGTACTCTACCGGATGGGGATTCTGCCCAGCGTTGTTTACACCAGCCTCGAAAACCGCATGAAATGCGGGGTAGGGAAGTGCGGTCGCTGCAACGTCGGATCGTTCTACGTCTG
Source organism: Terriglobia bacterium (assembly GCA_049514855.1). Lineage (GTDB taxonomy): Bacteria > Acidobacteriota > Terriglobia > UBA7540 > UBA7540 > CAVROP01. Next base: position 8,271 of record JBEKUR010000032.1, on the reverse strand, counting down.
CAAGGAAGGTCCGATCCTCACCATGGATCAGCTCGAGCGCCTGCCGGCTGACTACTGAGGCTGTGCCACTCGAGTGTCGCCAGCAAGAGATCCCAATTCAGGAGTGTGGAGTTCACCCCGCCAATGTGGCGCTGTGCATCAGCGTATAATCCCAGCGGCAGCGTCCTTGACTCAGAGTTTCCCCCCTCTATAATTACATTGGAAATTAGGAACGGAATGCGAGGCGTAGGCAGACCCGGAGGACCGGTGGAGGCACGCGACGATTTCTTGGCTGAGCAGTGACAATTGGAGGTGGAAATGGAAAAGGCGATACTAATACCCGCGAATCCGGATCTCGAGTTTACCGGCGGAGGAAGTGAAGGGAGCATCATAGCCCACGCAGTCAGAATAGAGGACAAAGGGGCCGATATTTGGCGCCTCATTGTTCCTGGCAATCGGGAGGCAAGCGACTTCCCCCACGGCGACATACGCACTGCCTATCTCTACGATGTCCGCGAAAAGGGAGTTACGCATGTTTGCGAAATCGCATGGGTAAAGCCTCTGTCGGACATTGGTTTTAGGGAAGCGCGTAAGTACATGGCAGAGAAATTCAAGACCCGCAGAAGTTTCGAACAGCGCGCGAAATGGTTCTACGCCCTGAAGATAACGAATATATTCGTGCTCAAGCGGGTCCACCGGCCTGAGGATTTCTTGAAATACGCAGATGGAAAGCCAGTTGTGCGTGTTAGGAATTACTGCATCGTTCAAGACCCGCACTTTGTCCACCATGGCAAGCAAGTGACGAGAGGCGAAATAATGAGCAACCACATGGCGGACTTGTTGTTGCGCGGACGGGTGACGGAAAAGGATATCGAAGATCTGTTCTATTACAGGTTAATGAAAGACGCGAGAATTGTAGATCGGCAAGGTGCGTTCAGAAACGTAGGCCGTCTTGATCTTTTGGTGAAAGATCGGTTTGGCAACTTCGTCGTTTACGAACTCAAAAAAGGAGTTGCACGTCCCGCTGCGCTTGAACAGATCAATAAGTATATGAAAGCGTGCGAGAAAAAATACAACGTCAGCGCAAAGAGGATAAGTGGCGTCATTCTGGCGCGAGATGCCGAACCGGAGCTCCTCAAGGCGCTCGGGAAAGGACCAAACGTCGAGTTCAAAAAGTATTGGTTCAGTATCGAGATGAAATGAGGTCAGTCGCACGAGCCGAGGCAGCGCTCGCATGCTCGAACTACGACAGTACCCTCTCTTAGGGCAATTGTGGCAATTGTATTTCCAAACCCCAAAGCCCCCGTCAGAAAGGGGCCTCGGCCCCTGAAGCACCAACCAATGCCGTCAGCGAACACGGGCTTCAGCGGCTAAAGCGTGGGAGCGAATCTATTCGCTGGCACGGTAGATCTCCCTTCCTTCCCGAAGCGCAGGAAAGAGGACCAAGGACGGATTGTCGCCGTAAACGCGCACGTCACTCTCAGTTACTACGACAATATCCTTCGCGATGCCGGTCCCGTTCAGGCCAAGATAGATCGCTTGGGCAGTTCGCCTCCGGTGGACCCCATCTGGCATCACCACCAGCAAGTCCACGTCACTGTGTGCTCCCATCTGTCCCCGCGCCGCTGAGCCAAACAGAATGATGCGGCGCGGTTGCACCGTTTCAACGATTTTTGCGACCAAGCGGCTCAGCGTTTCCTGATCAATAGCTATTGGCATTCATTAGCATTATACATCCAAGGAAGTAACAAACCCTGTTGCATCGGAGAACCCGCCCGTACTATAGTCTCGTCTCGACTCCTTGACTCTCGACTTCTCGACTTCCATGGCAGAGCCTTTCCTCAGCATTGTGGTTCCCGCCTATAACGAAGGACGGCGTATCCGTAGCACACTGGAGAAACTGTGTCACTTTAAGGAGTTGAAGCCTTACTCGATTGAGCTGATCGTGGTGGATGACGGTTCCACAGACCAGACTGTCGAGACAGTCTCGGAGTTTCCCGCCATCCGCCTGGTTCGGAACGACCGAAATCATGGCAAAGGCTTCACGGTTCGCCACGGAGTTTTGGAAGCGCGGGGCGAGCTCATACTTTTCACAGACGCCGACCTTTCCACTCCCATCGAAGAGGTGGACAAGCTGATTTCGGCTTTGCAATCCTCCGGCGCCGATGCCGCCGTGGGTTCACGTGCCCTGAAACGCGAACTCATCGGAATTCATCAGCCCTGGTTCCGTGATATGGGCGGGCGGTTTTTCAATCTGCTTGTAAGGGTCTTCACGGGCCTCCGGTTGTGTGACACTCAATGCGGATTCAAACTCTTCAAGCGCAGTTCCACTCGCAGGGCGTTTGAAATGATGCGCGTGGAGGGTTTTGGATTCGATCCCGAACTCTTATTCCTCATTGAGAGACAAGGTGGAAGGGTGGTGGAAGTGCCAGTGAGATGGAACGACAACCCGGCCACCAAGGTGCGATTTCTTCGCGACTCCGCACGAATGTTCCTTGATTTGGTGGACATCCGCTGGCGCGCCTTCATGGGAAAGTATCAGTGAACATTATTGAATTCACTCTCCTAGTTTGGGTGTCGTCGCTCCTTGCCGGATTTGTCGGATCGTTAACGGGTCTGGGCGGAGGGATCATCATCACGCCCGTGCTGACTCTGGCTCTCGGGGTCGATATTCGATACGCCATCGGCGCCACTCTAGTTTCGGTGATCGCGACTTCCTCGGGCGCGGCCGCCGCCTATGTTCGCGAGGGTTTCTCCAACATCCGAATTGGGATGTTCCTTGAGATTGCAACCACCTTGGGGGCGGTCACAGGGGCTCTGTTCGCTACCAAGATTTCGACCGGTACAATCTCCATGATTTTTGGACTCGTTTTGCTTTACTCGGCCTATGCCTCCAGCCGTCCGCGACACCAGCGAGCGGGCGATTGCCAGCCGGACCCTCTCGCAACCCGCCTGAAAATGAACGGCAGCTATCCTACACCCGATGGGCCGAAGGCTTATTGCGCACAAGCGGTGCCCAGCGGGTTCAGTTTGATGTTCGGGGCGGGGATTCTTTCAGGTCTACTCGGGATTGGGTCGGGGGCTGTCAAGGTGATTGCCATGGATCAGGCCATGGGCCTTCCCTTTAAGGTTTCGACCACCACCAGTAACTTCATGATCGGCGTGACGGCTGCCGCGAGCGCGGGCGTCTATCTCGGCCGCGGATACATTGATCCTGGTCTTACCATGCCAGTGATGCTTGGGGTGGTGGTCGGCTCGCTGGTGGGGGCGCGTGTCTTGACCCACGCCAAGACACGGTGGTTACGACTTCTCTTCGGTCTTGCAATTGGCATTTTGGCGATCGAGATGATCTACCACGGACTGACAGGGAGGCTATAACGTGGCACAGCAGACACGCCAATGGACGGACCAATATGTTGAAGAATTGATCGGGAATCTCCTCCGGGTGGGCGTAACGCTGGCTGCGGCAGTGGTTCTTTTCGGAGGGGCCGTATACCTGGTTAGGCATGGACTTGCGGCGACTCATTACCACGTTTTCGTAGGTGAACCCGCGGACTTGCGCAGCGTGTCAGGAATCGTGAGAGACGCTCTAGCCTTTCGGGGACGAGGCTTGATCCAGCTCGGGCTGCTGCTTTTGATCGCAACGCCTGTGGCGCGCGTTGCCTTCTCGGTTGCGGCTTTCGCCATGCAGCGTGACCGGCTTTACGTCGCGGTTGCGCTCATCGTCCTTGCGGTACTGATCTACAGCCTCACGGGTGGGCACCTTTAGAATTGCCGATTTTCGATTGCCGATTGGCGATTGGGCAGGAACTTACCGCGCCACCTTTTTCAATCGGCAATCAGCAATCGTCAATGTCTCGGGCGGGGCTAGAATTGTCGATTTTCTATTGACGATTGGTAATTGACTCGCCCTGCCGCTTTTTCAATCGGCAATCGACAATCGTCAATCAACAATCGCCAATGTTTCGGGCAACCGAATCAATGCCTTCCGAATCGAAATACAAGGCGTTGCCACGAATCGAAGAAGAGTGTATGCTCTCCAGTGGGAATACAGTTAGGGCTTGTAACAGTGCCTCGCGGGGCATACTATCCTGGGCTTAGAGCAAGGCGATACAGAAAGGAGCTTATTATGCTAGGCCGGACGGTGAGAGTGATGGGCGTCCTTACGGCGTTGGTTTACCTTTCCGCATCCGCGTTCGCCGACCAAGCGAAGGTGCCGAAAGAAGCGCTTTCAATCCCGGCGGGCAGTGTGCTTCATATGAAGCTCACCACCACGCTTACCTCCAAGACCAATAAGACAGGCGACCCATTTACGGGTCAGGTCACCCAGCCGATCGTTGTGGACAGCAAAGAGGTGGTTCCGAAATACAGCCAAGTGGAAGGACATGTCGCCTTCGTAAAACCCTCCAAACGTATTAAGGGCACAGCCCAAATGCGACTGGTTATCGACAGGGTCGTGACCCCTGACGAAGACAAGCAGTTCATGCTACCGAGTACCTTGGACGATTCAAACAACGCGCCCTGTGCTCACACCAAAGATGAGGAAGGCACCCTCGAGGGGTGCGGCAAGAGCAAGAAAGATGCTGTTAAAGGTGCTGCTATTGCCGGAGCCATGGGAGCCGGGGCGGGCGCCACTGTCGGCATGGGTCACGAAATAGATTGCGAATATTATGGGAACTGCGGTGGCCCAAGCATGGGGGCTGATATCGGCTATGGCGCCGCAATTGGCGCCGGGACCGCATTGATCTATAGCTTATTTAAACACGAAAAGCACATCATTCTTGTGCAAGGAACGGAATTGACCTTTATCGTGAATCGCACCACGGAAGCTAAGGATTTGCCGCCAGCCCCCCCAGAACAAGCTCAATCCCAATAGTTTCGCGCCGAGTCAAGGCGTGCTGGCCTGCAAGGCTCTCCAACCGGTCAAAATTCATGTCAATAGACAACGTCTAGTGACACGTCATAGAACCGGTGCTGAAGGCCGGCAAATTGGCCGAAATATGCGGATGTAACGTTGTTGTGGACGTCGCGGAAGTTCCCATGGTTGGTGATATTGAAGATCCGTAACGCCCCGCGAAACTTATGATTCTTGGCCCAAGGAATCCAGCGCATGCGGAAATCCTTGGAAAGTTGCAGGTCGAGCGAGAAATAGGTTGGGAAACGAAGGCTGTTCGGCGTGCCGACGTAATTCTGAAGAACATCAACAGCGGAATAGGGGAAGCCTGTATGGAGGTCAAGCACCGGGCTGGCGGTAATTTCCCAGGGGACCTTGAACCGGCCCCAGGTGACGAGCCGGTTGGGGACGTTGCTGGGCAAGGCCCCGAAAAAATTGGGACGGATGACCGGTTGTTCAAAGGGCACGTAAACGGCGGAGAGCGTGTTGAGGTCTCCGCGGGAAAGGCTGTAAACATACGAAATGTTGAAGTCGGCATTCTCTCGAGCTCTGACGCGCAGCGTGGTTTCAAGCTCGTGATAGCGTGATGCGCCGGTGTTGCTGAGGAGGAGGACGGGGCCGCCGGGGGCATTGTACAGCGGATTGACAATGAACTCATCGTAGGAGCGACTGCTGAGATAACTCACCCGTGCAATCACGTTGGGCCGAATCTCCTGGTCCATCTCCACGTTCCAGGTCAAGTTGAACGGCGTGCTGTCGAGGCGGTTTTTCGAGGGCACAACGATTCCGTGCTCGTCCTTCTTCTCGTAGAAGTTCTGGAGAACGATGGGCGGGCCGAGCGGGTTTCCCAGAGTGTCGTAATAAGTGACAACACGCGTGAGATTCCGGGTGAAGTCACCGGCCAGCAGCGGCAGGCGATCGTAGAAGAGGCCGATACCCGAGCGGATAATCGTCTTGGCATTGCGTCCCGGAGAATAGACCAAGCCGAGGCGGGGGGCGAATGCCGCATGCTCGCCGAGCGTTTGCCCGGAATAGCGCACCCCGTAATCAAGGGCGATCTGGTCGTTAAAGGCCCAGTGGTCCTGGGCGAATGCGGCCAATTCCGTATCTTCAGCTCTCAAAACACCCCCTCCCTGGAAGGTTATGAGTTCGGCAAGCGAACCGTCCGGCCTCACCAGTTGCACAGGATGGGATTTGCTGAGGTCGCTATAGGAGCGATGAACAAATTCTCCCCCTACCCTGAGGGTGTGTCGGCCGGCCCAATCTTTCTTTCCGGATTGATAATTCTGGAGCAGTTCTTGCTGGGTGCTAGCCCGAGTCCAGGCGTTGAAGAAGTTTCCTTCCCAATTGTCCGGCGTCAGGATCATATCCTGTGGACCTTGCCCGTGCGCATAGCTGTCGAAGTCGGTGTGCTGGAAGAGGGTCGTCAGCACTCCGCCGTTGGAGAACATGTACCTGTCTGTAGCGCCAATTGAAAATCCGCTCTGGGCATAGTCGGAGGAGGCAGGCTGCGATATGAAAGAGTCGATATTGGCGTATTGCTCGCGCATCGGAAACACCTTCAAGTTGGCGGTCACGAGATTTTGGGGGGAAGAAACGTAATAGAGATCCGTGAACGAATCAAAGCCCTCCTTCTTCGTCTCGTTATGCGGCCAAGCCAACCCGCGCACCGGCTGCTTATTGATATCGTACATGAAGGATTCTGAGAAACTCAGTTTGTCACTTAGGATAGGGCCGGTGAAGCCAAGACGTGGTGAGTCGTCGGAAATACCCACGATCTGGCCGCTTTTGATGCGCACGGCGGGGAGAAAGTCGTTCAGTTGCCAGTTCCATTTGTTCAGAGGAGCTTTGGTCTGGACGCTTGTCAGCCCACCGGTAAAGCGGCCATACTGCGCTTGATAGGCGGTCTTCTGAACTTCCACAGATTCCACCGCGTCGACGGGAACTTGAATCGAGAAACTTCCCGTAACCGGATCGACGGTCTCCGCAGAGTCAATGAGCAACATGCCTTGATTCTCAGTGACGCCTTTGATGTTTATTTTCCCGTCGGGGGTCCGAATAACTCCCGGCACAAGCGGCAAAGCTGCCAGGAATTTTTGCTCCACCAAGGGCAACGTTCGAAGCTGCCCTGAGCTGATCGTGGCCGGTGGTGCTGTGGTCTCCGTGGAGACAGCCGACGCCTTCTCCTTTACCTCCACCTTTTGGCGGACGACTACCTCGCGGGGCAAGACGACCTGGACAAACGGCGACTCTCCTTCGGCGATCACGATATCCTTCTGAATCAGAGGCTCATATCCGAGCGCTGCGCAAGTCAGATCATAGCTGCCAGAAGTCAGCCCTGTGAATTCAAAGGCGCCGTTTTCTCCGGTTGTTTGGGGTCGCCCTTCTTCGGGCAACCCGGGACCGACGAGTGTGCAGGCTGCCCCTGCAATCGGAGCGTTCTTGTCTCCCAGCACCTCGCCCTTAAGGGTCTGGGTTGGCGGCATCGCAGCACAAAGGCTGAGTGCAATCTCCAGGAGGATTGCTATGGTGAGGATCGGGACTGCGCATCGGCATGCATTGTTTCGTGGCATCGGTTATGGTTAGATGCTCAATTGAGCTGGACCGAATCTCCCTATTCTACTGCCACTTCAGCCAAGAAGGCTAGCTCTGCAATCGGAATCTTTTTCCCATGATGCGACAAGCAGACTTGGCTTCCGTTTGTGCTCGCCGGAGCCCAAGGCGGAGATGACCTTTCGGCCGCGTGAACGTTAGTTGGCAGAATTGGGAACAGCACTACTAGCCGTGGGTCATTTGCAGTCTTGCGCGCGCCCGAAACCGTTCGAGAGCCAGACCACTCTCGGACATCTTGTACTTGCTTTTTCTGCTCCATTTGGTGCGCGGGACATACGAGTTCGTGTATGACGGTGGACTTGGGTCTCGCGTCATCTGGCGCCGGCTTGCACCGACTACTTGTAACTTATGGTATTTCAGTTACTTGGCACCATCCGGCGCAATTACGGAAAAATGGCCCCTGCCTTGCTGCTAACAGAAGTGTAAGTAATTCATAAGGAGGTCCAGACCTAACATGAAGAAACTCTTGGTATTGCTGTTCACCTTCGCCGTTGCGTTCTCGCTGGTTATGCCGGTGATCGCACAGGAGCCGGCTCCGTCGACTGAGACGAAGACTGAGACGACGACTACGACGAAGACGAAGAAGAAGAAGGTGCCGAAGGAGAAGAAGAAGAAGGCAGAGAAGACCACCACCACCACCACGACTACCACCGCTCCTGAGACACCTCCGAAGTAACCTTCGCTCCCAGTTTAGCCAGTCTGGATAAGATTTGAGACTGGAATTCTCAAGCCCCCGTACTTACCTACGGGGGCTTTGCTTTTGGTTTTGCCCTTGCCAGGGAATC
>JBEKUR010000031.1:0-42519 GCA_049514855.1 Terriglobia bacterium | reverse complement strand
GGCTATACGAACTTTAACCGCTACTACTTTGCGCAAGTGGGCAAGGAAGGCGCCGTCCTGGACGAACGCTTCAACGGCGGCGGCTCCCTTGCCGACTACATCATCGACTGCCTGCGCCGCCCGGTGATGAGTTTCGTCATGACGCGCGAAGGTGTGACTTACTCCGAGCCGCAAGAGGCGATTTATGGGCCCAAGACGATGATCATTAACGAGTTCGCGGGCTCGGGTGGCGACGCTATGCCCTGGTACTTCCGCAAGGCTGGAATCGGCCCCCTGGTCGGCACGCGCACCTGGGGCGGGCTGGTCGGTATCGGCGGCTATCCGCAGTTAATGGATGGCGGTTCCGTTACCGCCCCGCGCTGGGCCATCTACGGAACCAAAGGCGAGTGGGAAGTGGAGAACCATGGCATCGCCCCGGACCTCGAGGTCGAGCTTGATCCCAAGCTGGTACGCCAAGGCCACGATCCGCAACTCGAGAAGGCGGTGGAGGTGACGATGGAAGCGCTCAAGAAGAATCCGCCGCCGGCGTATAAGAAGCCGGCCTACCCTAACTACCATCAGCACCTGCCAAGCTCCTACTGACACGCAGGGTAAGAACGAGTAGGCAGTCGGCAGTAGGCGGCGAGCCGGATGACTTTCACGCGGGTAGCAGCCCCAGGGGGGACAGAATAGAAACCAGAAATTAGAAACTAGAAACTGGCCTTCTTGGGCTCCAGCGTATGCCGCGGGAGGGGACAGAAGAATTGAACCATATTTTCGGCCTTGAGCGCGGACCGCAGATATCGCTGTTTTGAAAGTTCTTCGCCACCGATGCTGGGTCACAGCTCTTCCAGAGAGCTGAAAAGCAGTGCTTGAAACGAGTAGCTAATTGCTGCTATAGGAGCGCCGATCCAAAGCACTGCTGAGGCAGGGAATGGCAATAGAACAACACACCACAGAATCGCCACCCCGGAACCCGCGAGATGCACCACGTCTGGCAGCCAGTGCATCCACAGCCCTCGCGGTTGCCGAGCGATTCGTGTCTGCAACGCGGCACGAAATCCGGGACTCAATCGCGGCGCCGTAATCGCGTCCTTGAGCTGAAGATCTAGTGCGTTCAGCAACTCGCCGAACTCTGCGCAATTAGGGCAGGCAATCAAATGCCTTTCCAGTCTCCCAGAGGTCATGACGCGAATTTGCCTCACCAAGCACTGAGGGATTTTTCTGAAGATTTGCGAGCCGGTAGCTGATGCCGCGTCTTGAAACAGAAAAAGCTATTGCAGGAACCTCCGGTAAGGGAATTTCTTCTCCATTTCCAAAACCTCCTCCCAGGGCCTTATCCCACCGGTCGTCGTCAAATCGCTCAGGTTCATAGCTCCGGCACATACAGCGAAACGGAGCGTCTTTTCGTGGCTCCATCCTCGGTACAGCCCATAAAGCACGCCGGCACAGAACGAGTCACCAGCGCCAGTGCTTCCCACAATATAACCCTCGGGGAGATCCAAGGAAGGCTGCAGAATCTCACCTCGGTCCTTCGTTAGAAGGTAAGCTCCTTCTGGGAAGTGAATCACCACCAGTTCATCGACCCCGAGAGCCAAAATAGCCGTGGCAATTCTCTTCAGATTACCCAGGATCAGCGCGCGCTCCTGCCGAATCAGTATTCCCGAAAGCTTTTCGGCCTCGAAGTCGTTGATGATGCAATAAGTGGTGAACTTTAGCGCCGGGGGAACAATCTGCCGGTAGCGGTTGCTGTCCTCTGACACCAAATCAATGGAAGTCTTGATGTTCCTTTCCCGCATTTGGGCTAAGAATCGCGCGGCCACGGTCTGGAATTGGTCATCCGGTTGATACATCGCGTCCAGCAGATTCAGATATCCCAAATGAAACAAGTCGACCGGCAGCTTGTCCAGGTCAACATCGTGCGGACAGAACAGGCGGTTTGCTCCCCGATAGTGGAAAAAGGTCCTGCGCCCCGTGGAAGCAACATTGAAAACGTCCGTGTACGACGTCCCATCCTTGCTCGTCCTCCTGAGCTGCTCGAGATGGACATGGGGATAGTTGCGAAATTGATCGACCAGAAAATCTCCGTACGAGTCGTTTCCAATCATGCCCAGAGCATATAGCTCAAGACTGTTGTCGAATATGGCGAGGTTGAGGGTCACATTGAAAGAGCATCCACCTCCACCCATTGATTCGGCTGTGATGTTGGCAATGGAGCTCTCGGGGGGATAAAGGTCGACGACCTTGACGAGATCCAGAACCCAGTTTCCCCCGCACGCAATGCCCCTCCGTGGGTCAGTTGTCATAACTCCATTCTCTTTTGGTGGAATCTGGACGGACTTGCCTTTCGCTTGATTTCGCGCGCCACCCAGGACGCTGAAAGGGGCAGACTCGGGCGCGGTTCGTCGGAACGGGCTTTAGCAAGATACTGAAAAATGCCGTGAAACTGCCCCTTGGCCTTATTTCGTGCACCAAGATTCAATCGCTGAGGTTGTGGAAAAGGAGCAAGAAACGGCTTCTCACACACACTCCTCTCCCGGCGAGGATTGCCTCGACGGAACTTGGGGCAGAGTTATGCGCTGATTCCGCGCACTTCCACCCCTGGCTCCAAAGGAACGCGATTGCTGGGGGAGTTTTGCAATCTCCGGCAGCGCTAGGCCTCGCTCGGACGTACGTTCGTAGCCCGGGGTCCTTTATCCCCTCTTTCCACTTCGAGTTCGACGCTTACCCCCTCCTTTAAAACGTCGAAGTCAAGACCCTGAAGGCTGCTGCGGTGGAAGAAAACCTCCTGGCCCTCCGCAGTGCGGATAAACCCAAATCCACGGTCACGGATAATTCGCTTGATAGTCCCTTGCATGGCCACCTCGGACAGCGTATGGGGATCTTCGCGCCGGGTCGAAAAAGAATAAGCCAGCCTGCGCATGAAGTCACCTCACGTACGCATTGGCGCAACTGTACCAACACCCAAGCGCCTTGTCAAAGGCCAACCGGCGGTAATCCCAGTCCCCTGCCAGGAATCCCGCCAGCGCGGGTAGGTAGCCAGCCTTCTGCGCTCAGCACTGTTCTTCAGACCGCTTCGCGGTCGAACGCTTGCAGGGCCGATTCCAGGCTGTTATGAATCTCGAAGACGGTGACGAGACGTGTGATTTGCAGCAATTGATGCACGCCTTGGGGCAAGCGCAGGAGCTTCAGATCCCCTCCCTGTTTGCGCACGGAGGTCAAGCTCGCCACCAGCGTCCCAAGGCCGACACTGTCAATGTAGGTGATCTCCCCGAGGTCGAGGATCAGACGCTTGTAGCCGGCATCGATCAGTTCTCTGATCTTACGGCGAAAGGCCTCGGTCTCGCGCCCCAGGGTGATACGTCCGCGCATGTCGAGCAGGATTATTCCACCCATCAGCTTTTCGACAATATAGAGAGGCATGAAGAACCACCTTCGATGTTATGAACTGCTGTCGTCATTGTCCCGACTTCCGACTGGTTTCGGCTTATCGCGTTCCACCCGCCTCCTGACTGCTGGGGACTGGGGAAGAACAATAAGCGGCAGGCAGGGCGCAATATGTAATTCAGAATGTAGAATTCATAATTCAGAATCCCCAACCCCTGGCTATGGGCTGGGCTGCCAGTGCACACCGCCATCAAGCTCCATCGCCAGTCGATGTTGGAAGCAGTAGAAATCGACAACCCAGTTTTCGATGCGGCATGGGCGGCGAAATTTCGCGCCTAGCCTTCGGCCACGCAACAGATACCACGCCGCTTTTTCAGAATCAGTTGGGGTGCGCCGCAGTTCGCGCACGCGTTGCGTGGGGACGCGCACGGCCAAAGTATAACAGCACTGCGAAGGGCTGCGAAGACTTGGGCGGGGCCGTCGAAGTAACCCCTCACCCGGCCCGCTCCGGCTGATGAAAACGCCGGCAGCGGGCCACCCTCTCCCCAAGGGAGAGGGCTAAGTTTCTGATTTCTGCCCCCTGTGTCCAGCCCAAGATATGGGTAAAGACCAGGGCTATGGCGCGGGCGTGGGGGCAATCACCCAACGGTTACGGTGCAGGAAATCACTCACCGTTTCGATATCCGGTGCGTCGCACAGCATCAGGCGGCAAAAAACCTCTGCCGTCCCCACCTTGGGCTCGACCTTCGCAGCCTGGCGGAAAGCGGCCAGGGCATCCTTCTTGCGCTTGAGCTGCCACAGGGAGATAGCCTGAAGCGCCAACATGGAGGCGGAGTCCGGTTCGGGCCCCAGCGCCATGGCGGCTTCTGCAAGCGCCCCCTCGAGGTCATGCTGCTTCCAAAGGATGAGCGCCAGCAGGCGGTGCCCCTCGGCCGCCTGAGGCTGCTCTGCAATCAGCGCACCCGCCTTTGCACTGGCTTGCTTCAAATCCCCTCGACGCACCAGTCCCATGACCAACTGCTCTTGTGCGGGCAGAAAATCCGGGTGCAGGCGGGTGACTTTCTCCAGCAGGTCCGTCGCGCTCCCGGCTTCCCCGGCCTCATTCAGCAATACCGCAAGCTGATACTGGCTCTGCCAATCTTGCGGATCCAGCGCCACGACTTTTTCCAGCATGTTGCGCGCTCCAGCGGAACGACCCTGTTGAATGAAAATCTTCGCCATGCCCGCATACGCCGGGGCGAGGTTAGGAGAAACCTGGATGGCTTGCTGAAAATTCTCTGCCGCCTGCGCATATCGCCGCTGGAAGAATCGGATTTGGCCGAGCGCGAGATACGCTTCGCCTTGCTTTGGGTTGAGCTTCAATGCTTTTTCGTATTCTGCCGCGGCCTTGTCTTCTTCTGCTCCGGCGAAGTAGGCCCGGCCGAGGGCCACGTGCGCTCCGGAATTATCCGGCGCCAGTCGGACAGCCTCTTGCGCCTCACTCAGAGCGTCCTCTTTTCGCCCCATCTCCAAGTCGATCTCGGTCAGGATTTGCCGAAGCGAGGCATCTCGTGGCCTGAGCGCAGCCAGCTTTCTAAACTCCCCGGCGGCCAGCGCGCCATAGTCCTGGAGCGGCGCCCCCCTGGCGCGCTGCGAAGCTGAAGACTGGTTGCTCAAGGCCCAGGCGGTCATGGCCAGCGCATAATGCGCCTCCGCGTCCGAAGGGTCGAGGCGCGTGGCCACTTGCAGTTCGCGCAACGCCGCCTCATCCTGGCCGCGCGCCCGCAGAGCCAGGCCCAGGCCGCGGTGCGCCATCTCGAGTTCCGGTTGCAGGTCGATGGCCTTACGAAACGCGGCTTCTGCGCCTGCCGCGTCATTTCGTGAAAGCAGGTCGAAGCCCTTGTTTACCGCCTCGGCGACTCCCGGCAAGGGCTGAGTGGCGGCCGGTAAGACGGTCTGGCGCGACATCGCGGACGCCCGGGCAGGCTGCAAGCCACTTATGAAAGAAAGCCAACCGGCCAGGACCAAAATAACTCCCGCGCAGCAACGCATAGGGCCTTTCAATCCGGCAGACTCCGGGCTTTCGGAAGCGTCAGGGCGCCAATCGAATCTGCTCGGGATCACGGATAATGATTTCGGGTCTTCCCTGATACACGGTAATGGGCCCGCGGATTTCAATTTGCCTCCCTGCCAGGGATGCGAGATCTCCAAACTTGTTCTTGTCGGAGGAGAAAATCACGCTGGTGAATGGACAGTCACGATAGTCTTCGCAAAAGTCGACAAAGGTATTGCCGCCCCGCGAGGCGAAAACCCTCAGCACGCGTCCGGAAACGCAGCCCGTCTCGCCCGCGTGCGGAGCGGCGTCGTGGAAGTCCACGCATCCTGCCATCTCCCCTTTGGAGGAAGAACGCGAAGCAAAGGAAGATGGGGTGGAGGGAGAGCGGCCGGCGCGGCGACCCACGAAAACTCCCAGGCAGAAAACTACCAGAACAATCACCGCCACGAGTATCTGCTTTCGCCTCATCTCGAGACCTCGGCAAAAGTCGGGACGCCTCCAGGCCTCCCCGATTTGACTCGTAGCGCTGGCCCCGCAGACGCGGGGCCAGCACCTGCCGACCCCGCGTCTGCGGGGTCGGCGCTACGCGCAGAATGGGACACGACCGGCCTGCCCGGGAGGACGGGCTTCCCCGCTCGAACCCAGGCAGTATACCAGAGACTCGAGACGAACGAAGCCCCGGCTTCCAGTCGCTTCTCTGCCAGCGGCCCTGCAAGTTTATAGAACGTCGCGTAGTACCGGGGATCGAGGTAGTTCCGGCCGGAAACCGCGATGCGATCGGAGGCGAAGACCACATTCCTGTAAGAAAAGCTTTCTGTCATCTCTCGGAAGGTGCGCGCGCGCAGGTCCGGTTCGAGAACCGCAGGCTGGGGCCTGAGTCGCCACCCATCCGCGAGCGCATTCACCAGCTCGGTCTCGAAGCGAGCGTGAACGCCTATTTGGCCGGTCAATTGGCCGTCGTAGTTCTTGACTGTGTGGAGAGGCTGGGTGAGATCGGCGGCGTAATGCGCGGCGAAAATCGCGTCGCGGTCCGCATCCGCCCAACGCCGGCGCTGAAGGGAATCGGCCAGTCGCAGCGTAAAGCGCTCAATCTGCCAAATCGAGTCTCCGTGCGGTAGCTGCCAGCGCGTGGGCCCTGCCCTTTCATCAACGAATTGCCGCCGGAGGTTGAGAAACGGGAAAGAGTCATCGGCGTCAAGGTCGGTGTAATGATGCGGGCGCTCCGAGGCATCATCGGACGCCAGGAGATCAGGATCAATGGCGTGCTCTACCAGGTATTCTTTGCGCCCCAGGAAATAGGAGCGAAGCGGCTCAGGCAGATTCTCAACGGCGGCAGCATTGATCAACTTGTGCCCGCGCTCGCCCCAGGCCAATCCGGGCACGGGCAAGTTGGCAAGAGCCAGGAGCAGCATCACCGGGACTTGCAGCCACCGTTTCAAATAACCTCCTTTATTCTTAACAACATTCCCGCTTTTAAGCTCGAATGTCCTTTATTATCAGCAACATTCCCGCTTGATGCGGATTCCAAAAAGTGAAGTGTTTTGTTTTCTATGGGATTCCCGCATTGTTCGGCCAAAAAAATTCTTTTCGAATTGTAGCCAATGGACGACAGGTGATAGTTGACAGATAAAGCCTGGAGGTAAATCATTTTTGGGAGTGCCATGGTTTTTCCTCTCCAAGATGGTGAAAGCCGCTGAAGCGGATCTGGGTCTTGCGGCCATTCCACCCTGTGCTCATACGCTAGAACGCTAGCTCATCAATTGGAATTTGTCAAGCTTGAATTGTTGAGGCTTTCCCCATTTTTTCGCCTTCTGCTCGAAGGTAGTTCGCAGTCAGCAGTGATAAGTGCGGAATGCGGGGGCGTACGCCCCCCCACTTTCTGTCTGCTGGTCTAATGGCCTTCGGTCCCGGTCGCGGCCAAGCCGACCGACCCTTGCCCAAGTGGCGCAAAAAGGCCGAGCGACCCTCCTGCCTGGAATTGATTACTTCCCTTCGCACAGAAATGATCGAGAACAAGCGACCACTCCTGCCCCTCGGGCTTCAACTGGACTGGAAAACCCTCGGCCTGGCGGCCGCCGCCTGATTCGAAATGTCCAAACTCCAGGGATTCGCGCCTTCGAATCTAAAGGCAGACTCACCCGGTCAATAGTAAACCTGCAGCGGCGCATGGGTTGCGCCGCGCTCATGCCGGAATACTCGTTCGCGCTGGACCATCGCCAGGGAGCGCAAATCTGGGCCGCTTGAGTTGGCGCACCGCCACGAAAAAGCAAGCCTTTCTTAAAGAAGAACTGAGCTGTTGTGTGAAGGGTCACCCATTGGGGCGTTTGCGAGGCACGTGCTTGGAGCTTGGCGCAAGCGCGAGCACGACCAGAAGTATGACCGCGGAGAAGCCGGCCAGTACGAAAACCTGAAAGAGTGGGCCTGGGATTCCAAGAGCAACTGCGGCCGTGTAGGGCTCGCTGTAATGAGTGCCACTCCAGATATAACGCCTTAGTCCAAAAGACGGCAGGGTAAAGGTGAGAAGGTCTAGAGCCCACACGGTGAGGCAAATTAATGCCGTGAATTTCACCCCCCGCGGGCGATATCGCCACAGCAGATACGCAGCTATCGCCGCTACTACGAATGTACTCATTGACCCTGCCAAGTCAGTCAGGTGTACGCCCCATGGACTCACAATCCCAGTATGGTCACATACACCGAGCCCCTCGCTAACCCCCGTCCATTTGATCTTGGGGAACAACTGCCACCCAAACAACTGAAACCTCGTGATCCTTCCGCCGCAGAGGACCCCAACAAGACCGTGGCCAGCGATCTCGTGCCACGGTATGGGGAGCGCGAACAGCACTGCTATCACAGCCGCATGCTTCAGAGCAGTGACAAACTTGGCCAGGGTCCGGAGGGCCTTAGATTTGCCCGTCTGATTCTCTTGTACGGGGATTTCCATTCTGACCTCCCACCGTACGGCGATTGTACTTCCCGTTGCCCTCTTGCGATCTGCTTGGATAGCAAGCGGCCTTTCCTCAAGAAGAACCGCGGACGCCAACAACGGGGGTCCGCGCTATCTGCTTGGCCATCCCGCAAAACGGGACCACCACCCGCACATTCTCACTGCGGATGATCGTGCGTCTCTTCACTATCTCCCCCGGACAACACTTCTTCTTAAAAGCACAACCCTGGCAGTGGCTTGCCTGGGCTTGATAGACGTGGCGGAGGACGCCCACGCGATCCTTCTTGGTGCCCCGCGGCACCAGTTCCTTCCCCGCCGGACAGGTGCAGGTGTTCCGCTCCGCATCGTAGCCAAAGGCCTGCGGACAAGATGCCGGGTCAATCCCCCGCCGCCTCAAGTTCCGCCCCGCCGCCTCCACAAAATTCACCCCCTCATAGGCGCGCAGCAATAGCATGCTCACCGCTAAACTGGGGGGAACCGAGACCCGTCCGTTATCCGGGCAATACAAGGCGGCAAAGCCCTCATCCCGAAACAACTGCTCCCGGTGCTCAGCCAGGTACCCGTACAGGGTGTCTCGGCCCACACAACTCAGGTATAAGCGGTCTGCCTAAAATATCCGGGCTTGCGGGGAGCGTTTTCCCATCATGGCCTGTCCTCCGCAACCGGCCGTGACTTTTTCCCCGTGCGGACCTGCGGCACTGCCTGACCCTTCAGCTTCTTGCGCTCCGGCAAACGCACCAACAGCAAATGCGTCCGGTCCAGCACCTTCCAGGTCACCGTCTCGCCGGGCTCCACATCGAGGGCCGCGGCCAGGGGCAGGGGGAGGTTGGCATAGACCTGCACGCTGCCCCCCTGACGCCGAATGCCTTGTAAGCGGGTAACGTAGTGATTCTCCATATCTATTTGATACCATAGATGTTTTGCCTTGTCAAGACGCTGGTCAGATCTTATTAGGATTATTCGATTAAAAAGTCCGGTAAACTCTCCTTTTTTCGCGCGGCTCTCGTATCTACATTCTGTTACGCGGGCATGCCCGTGGTTGATTAACCGGTTTGACTTTCCCGTCTGGCTAGATATAGACTTTAGTCGGTGGGCGTTTTGGAACGAGGCACGGTTTATCACCACGAATTTTGCCTGCAAGGTCACAGATATCGCGGGTCCACGAAAAGGAGCAACAGGCAACATGTGAAGTTTCTCAAAGAAAGTCCGGGACGAACTAGGGTATTAACTGCGGTACTGTCACCCTGCCCGGGCAGCGAAGGTTTCTGCCCTGGAAAAGCTCGAAAAGTACATTGCGCTGGCAAAGCAGTTCCGCGGGCAGGAAGTTGAGGTAGCAGAAGGCGATGCGTTATGGGGCATGCGCGCAACTTTCCCCATGATGGATGGAGATTGAAGATTCTGTGTTTTAGTTAATTCGTTTACTTTAAACAATATGCGCCTGTAGCTCAGATGGATAGAGCGGTTGCCTCCGGAGCAACAGGTCGCAGGTTCGAATCCTGCCAGGCGTACCATCTTCTCATAAACTTACAGAATCCTTCCTGCAACAAGTTGCATCTCCGGGGCGGTTTTGGGGGCAGAACGTGCCGCTTACCACTACCATTCTGCCCCCCGCGAGTACCGGTCAAGCTTTACCTAGCACCTCGTCAACATTCACGTGCAACAGTTTTGCTGCGACTTGTGCTGCCTCGTGGGCTCGCTCATCGGGAATGTGCAGGTAGTACTCGAGCGTGGTTCGAAGGTCCCGATGACCCAATCGCTTGTGCAACACGTCAAGCGGTATGCCGTTTGCGGCCTGGTATGAACAACTCCAGTGCCGCAAATAATACCAGTCGAAGAAAGGCATCTCCAACTTCACGGCAGCGGGCTTGAGTATTCGCCGCATCGTGTCATTCAAGCGCACCGGTTCGCCTCCCTTGCGGTTGGCAAAGATGAAATCGTACGGTCCGACGCGTCCTTTCGGCTGGCGAGATACTTGTCCAGCCATTCGATGTCCGCATCGTTGAGAGCGATTGTGCGATCGCTGTAAGTGTTCTTGGTGCTTTTGTAGCGCAGTCCAGCGGGGGCATCTTCATCCCAGGAAGCGCAGATGCGAAGCGTCTTCTTCTCACGGTCCAGGTTCTGGATGCCGAGCTAAGAGTCAACCTAACCGACCTTGACCGTCTGCGGGAGGAGCGTGAAGAGCTGGCGGACGGGGTGGTGCTTTTCGAGCGCCTGAAGCCTGCCGACGCCGAGATTGGTGTCTCAATACTTTAGGAACCCTGGTGTTTTCCGACCCTTTGATACACATTGATGATTCGAACGGGCGGGCTTGTGTAAGGAAGCAAAAGTAGATTCAACCTAGTGTCCTGAGTCAGAAGTTAGCTGACAAAGTCTTCCCGTTTCGGGTGGCCGTTCCACAGCCCCGGCAGGGGCGTAATCCCGCGTACGCGGGACCAGGGCGCCAGCCCTGGGGGAAGGAGCCCTCACCCCGTCCCGCAGAGCGGGACACCCCTCTCCCGCGCGGGCGGGAGAGGGGACGGGGGAGAGGGAGGGTTCGCATACCCACGGCTGACGCCGTGGGCTACCCTCTTTCGCCCGTCAGCTGACGGGCTGATTTAATTAACAAACTTCTGACTCGGGACACTAGCTTTCCGATATCAACGTTTTCCTACAAACCTTCGGGCGGCCGCCGAAAAGACTTTGGACTCGAAACCAAGCTGGAGCTTTGCATACTGAGGCCGGTCACGTGTATATTAGCAGTTGGCCGGGAAATGAAAACGGAAATCCCGGTGCAGACGTGCTGAGCAGATAAGCTGGAGCTGCAAAGGGAGGCGGGACGACAGTGGGGTTTAGCCTAGAAGCTAGACCTGACCGTCCCGGCAAAACCAGACCGGACCTCCTTTCGGCCTCGTGCACCCGGCTGGCTGCATTTATTGGCAATTCCTGCGCTCATTGGCTACCTCTGGCCGGCTCGAGGCGCATATTCGCGAAGCGCCGATTAGCTCCATGCGGGGTGAGAGAACCCGTGAACTGTCGCAAATGGATAGCCTCCTTCCTGCTGCTGGCTGCCTCCGGGTTGATGATTGCTAGCTGTGTCCGCCCGAAGGGTGAGGCCGGAGGCCGCAAGGTCATCGTGCTGGGAATTGACGGGCTTGACCCGCAGCTCTTGCACCGGTATATGCAGGATGGGCGCATGCCCAACTTCCAGCGGCTGGAGCACGAAGGCAGTTTCCGCGAACTGCGAACCAGCATCCCACCGCAGAGCCCGGTGGCGTGGTCGAACGTAATCACCGGTATGAATCCGGGCGGACACGGTGTCTTTGATTTCATCCACCGCGACCCTAACACCATGCTCCCCGAATTTTCCATGGCGCGTGTGGAAGCGCCTGCTCACTCGCTCTCCCTGGGCGATTGGGTGATTCCTCTATCAAGTGGAAAGGCAACCTTGCTGAGGCGGGGTAAGGCTTTCTGGCAAATTCTGGATGAACACGGGGTCCCCGCCACTGTGCTTCACATTCCGGCAAACTTCCCTCCGGCCGAATCCCGGTCTCGAACCCTGGCCGGCATGGGAACACCGGACATGCAGGGCACTTACGGGATTTTCTCCTTCTATACCGACGACCCTCTGGATGAAGGGGGTGAACGAAGCGGAGGGCATGTCTACCCGGTCGAAGTGCAGGGTCATCGAGTTTCCGCCAAATTGTTCGGCCCGCCTAACACGTTCCGCAAAGGGGCTCCGCAGGTGACCGTCGACTTCACGGTTTGGCTTGATCCCACGGAGCCGGTAGCGAAGGTCATCATCCAGGATCAAGAAATTCTGCTCCGCGAGGGTGAATGGAGCAACTGGGTCCAGGTAAAGTTCTCACTCCTTCCGGGGCTGGAGAGCGCCACCGGGATTTGCAGAATGTACATGAAGCAACTTAACCCTTTCTTCAAACTCTACATCTCCCCGGTCAATATCGACCCCTCCCAACCAGCTTTGCCGCTTTCCACGCCTGCAAACTACGCGAATGAACTGTGGAAGCAAGTGGGCTTCTATTACACGCAGGGCATCGCTGAGGACACCAAGGCACTTTCCGACCGGGTCCTCACCGACGGAGAATACCTGCAACAGGCGCGCATCGTGCTGGCTGAGCAGTTAAGGTTTTTCGATCTGGAGCTGGCCAGGCTTCAGGCCGGGCTGCTCTTTGTCTATTTCTCCAGCCTGGACCAGAACTCGCATATGTTCTGGCGTACGTTTAATCAAAGCAGTCCGGCATACGATCCCGAAGTAGCCGCGAAATACTCGGGCGCGTTGGAATGGTTCTACGAACAGATGGACCAAATGTTGGGAAAGGCGCTGGCCAAGGTGGACGGAAACACGACGCTCATCGTCATGTCCGATCACGGTTTTGCTCCCTATGATCGTTCGTTCAACTTGAATACCTGGTTGCTCGACAACGGTTATATCGCTCTCAAGTCCGAGCGAGGAAACCGATTAGGAGACCTCTTCGCGGACGTTGACTGGTTGCACACGCGCGCCTATGGTCTGGGTCTCAACGGTTTGTATCTCAATCTGCGCGGCCGAGAGCACTGGGGAACGGTGGCGCCCGGGGCGGAGGCTGAAGCTTTGCAGAATGAAATCCGCGACAAGCTTCTAGCCGTGCGCGATCCGGTGACAGGCCTCGCGCCCATCACCCGCATCGACAAGGCCGAGGATGTCTATTCGGGTGACCGCGTTCGCGATGCTCCCGATTTGGTGGTAGGATACAACCGTGGATTTCGAGCGGGATGGAACACGGTTTTGGGGGAGTTTACCTCCGAAGTTCTGGAACCCAACAACGAACCCTGGAGCGGGGATCATTGCATCGACTACACGCTGGTTCCAGGGGTACTGCTGAGCAACAAGCGAATTGAGATGCAAACGCCCGCTCTTACCGATATTGCCCCCACGCTCCTGGCTGAATACGGCATTGCCAAGCCGAAGAACATGGTGGGGCAATCCTTGTTCAAATCGGAGGATGGGTCCCAGCGGTAGCAGGGGGACGTGCTGTAGGTTCTGTCATTCCGAGCGCAGCGAGGAATCTCGCTCTGCCGGTCCCATTGGGGCAGGTTGGAGGGAATCAGACCGAGATTCCTCGCTGCGCTCGGAATGACACGGGGTGCGATCGGGTGCCTACTTGGTTTTGTCACGCGTTCTTACGCCCTGGGTAAATTCTTTCGCCCCTCCGGGGCTGAAGGAGCAGGCCGGTGCTTGGACATCGAATTAAGCTGGATGATGATCTGCTGGAGAAAGTGAAGAAGTGCGCGGTGAAAGCCGGCTACTCTTCCCCGGATGAGTTCGTCATCCACGTTCTCGAAAGAGAAGTCGCGGCCATCTTGGGGTCGGGCGCGGCGTCGGATGACGCTGAAGAAGAGGTGAGGAAACGCCTGAAGGGCCTCGGCTACATCGAATGATGTGCGTAGGGTTCGAGGCGGCCGGAACAGGAACTTTGGCGCGGCAGGCTCCCCGCCGTCATTCCGAGCGGAGCGAGGAATCTCGCTCTGTGCCCAGGCGGATCGGGAGCTCGAGTCGCTGGAGGTTATGCGGAAGAAAGAATCAGAGCGAGATTCCTCGCTTCGCTCGGAATGACACTATAGGGAGGTGCTTCTCTGAGGGTGATCGACCGCGCATTCGATCTTTTCTTTTGGCCCTTTCGCGCTGCCAATCCTGCCTACGGGCTTGCCGTGATCTCATTCTTGACCGGCCTCGCCGCGGTCCTGGTATTCCGGTATGTATCGAACCAGGACGCAATGCGCCGGATCAAGAACCGCATTCAGGCGCACTTGTTGGAAGTTCGCCTCTTCCCGGACCAGCTAGGCGTTGTTTCCCGCGCTTATGGCCGCATCCTCCGTTTCACCGTCATTTACCTCACTTATAACTTGAAGCCGGTGGCCATTCTTCTACTTCCAGTAGTGATTCTTATGGTCCAGCTCGACCTGCGATTCAGCCGGATACCGTTGCGACCACACGATTCATTTATCCTGAAGGCCAGGCTGGCCGAGGCAGGTGCGCTGGACTCGGACTCTCTTAGGCTCCCGCAAGGTCTGACGTTGACTGCTCCTCCTGTGAATGTCCCGGCTCTGCAGGAGGTGAACTGGCGTATTCGAGCAGATGAGTACGGCGATTTCTTGCCGGCGGTAGTTGTCGCGGGCCAGATGTTCACAAAGCAAGTCGTCGTGTCAAAGGAGATAACCCGATTGCCGGTAGAGCGCGCGCGGGCGAGTGTGGTGGAATGGTTTTTGAATCCCGGTGAACAACCCCTTCCCAGTGGTGGTCCTTTGCGATCGCTGGAAGTGAATTATGCCCCGCGTTCCGTGGACCTGGGATACTTCGCTACCAATTGGTTAGTTTTCTTCCTGGTTGTTTCTCTTGTTTCAGGGCTGATTTTCAAAATGGCGCTTGGTATCGAACTTTGAAGACTCATGGGCACATGCCGGTGACATCTCGGGGCAAAAGCGGGAGGATTGTTTTCGCGATTTTCCTGGCCTTGGTCCTTCTCCTGTTGACGCCGACCGTTGCGCAGGCATACGTGGGACCGGGAGCCGGCTTTGCTTTCCTTTCCTCATTCCTGACCCTTTTTCTGGCCTTCCTATACTCCCTATTTGCTTTCATCACTTGGCCGGTTCGTCGGCTCTATCGCCTGATCCGTGGTTGGAAAGCCTATCGCCGTGCCCAGGTGAAGCGGGTGGTGATTGTCGGCTTCGATGGCTTGGACCCGGACTTAGCCGCTCGGTTTATGCAGGAAGGAAAACTACCTAACTTTGCCAAACTCCGAGACCACGGAACCTTCCGTCGTTTAGCAACAACTTGCCCTCCCGATTCGCCCGTCGCCTGGTCCTCGTTCATGACGGGAGTCAATCCAGGCAAACACAATATCTATGATTTCCTGGGCCGCGACTTGGGCAGTTATCTGCCCTTTCTGTCTTCGGCACAGATTCGCGATGCCAAGAAGACGTTAAAGGTCGGCAAGTATACCTTCCCACTCGGCCAGCCGCGGGTAAAGTTGTTGCGCAAGGGCATACCGTTCTGGCACTTCTTGGGAAAAGCGGGCGTCTTCTGTTCCGTGATCCGTATTCCCATCACATTTCCACCGGAGAAATTCGAAGGTGTGTTGCTGTCGGGTATGTGCGTGCCAGACTTGCAAGGAAGCCAGGGAACCTTCTCCTTTTACTCGAGCCGGGCCGCCAGCGGCGAGAAGCCGGAGGGAGGCGCACGCCTTCCGCTCCAGCACGATGGGGGGTGTTTTCGTTCGTATATTCCCGGACCCGAAAATCCCTTGCGGCAGCACCCCAGCGTGCCGTTGCGGCTGGATTTCAGCGTTAAGCCGGATGCGGCGGATGAAAAAGCCGAAATTGAAATTGACGGCCGGCGCTTCCAACTCCGAAAAGGCGAATACTCGGAGTGGGTGGAGCTGAAATTCAAGGCGGGGCTAGGGATCCGGGTTCACGGCATCTGCCGCTTTTACCTGAAGGAGCTTACACCCCATCTCGAACTCTATGTCAGCCCGGTCAATATTGATCCCAGCCGGCCCGCCCTTCCCATCTCTCACCCTTTCATCTACTCGGTCTATTTGGCGAAGCTTTTTGGGCCGTACGCCACACTCGGTCTCGCTGAGGACACCTGGGCTCTTAGCGAGGGGGTTCTGGATGAAGAGGCTTTTCTCAAACAGTGTTATCTGATTCATGAGGAGCGCGAGCGGATGTTCTTCGACGCGCTCGAAAAAACCCCGCGCGGCGTCTGCGCCTGCGTATTTGATGCCACGGATCGTATCCAACACATGTTTTGGCGCTTCCTCGAGGCGAACCACCCCGCCGTGAAGTCCGAAGCGGATAGCCGCCGCTATGGCGGCGTGATCGAAGATCTGTACCGGCGTATGGATGACTTGGTCGGTCGTATTCTCAACCAAGTGGGCGACGGGGTCCTTGTGGTGGTGTCCGACCACGGATTCAAATCCTTCGCGCGCGGAGTGAATGTCAATAGCTGGCTATGGCGCAACGGCTACCTCGCGCTGAAAGACGGGGTCGAGCGGAGTGGGGAGTGGTTCGCGGACGTCGACTGGGAACGTACGCGTGCCTACGCCCTGGGTCTTAACGGACTCTACATTAACCAGCAGGGGCGGGAGCATGCCGGGATCGTGCCGCCTGGAGAAGAGACGCGATCCCTCAAACGCGAACTCCAGGAGAATCTGCAAGCACTCATCGATCCGCAGACCGGCCGCACGCCCGTCGACCGGGTAAGGGACAGGGACGTTGTCTACAAGGGGCCGTACCGGGAAAATGCGCCGGACCTGATTATCGGCTATGCGGAAGGGTATCGGGCGGGTTGGGATTCAGTGAAAGGTAAGGTTGCCAAGGCCGTGTTGGAGGACAACTGCAAGGCCTGGAGTGGAGATCACTGCATCGATCCCCTATTGGTACCCGGAGTGCTGTTCTCGAACCGAAAGATGGATTGTGATCATCCTGCTATCATGGACGTGGCCCCTACCGTGCTGGCTTGGTTCGGGCTTTCCTTGCCGCCACAGATGGACGGCAAACCCTGGAAACTCGTGTAGCGGCGAGTTTACCTCGCCAATGGCGGCGTAAAGCCGCCTCTACGATGGCGGTGCCCGAATGAAAATCTGCGTCCTGGGACTCGACTGCGCTGCCCCGGAGATAGTTTTCCGAGACGAGCGCCTCAAGAATATCCGGCGGCTGATGAACGGGGGCCTGTGGGGCCGCCTGGAGAGTGTCATTCCGCCCATCACCGTTCCGGCCTGGATGTGCATGTGCACCAGTTTGGACCCCGGGTCATTGGGCGTATACGGTTTCCGCAATCGCATTGACTACTCCTACAGCGGCCTCCGCTTCGCGGATTCGCGTTCTATCCAGGCCCTGGCCATCTGGGACTACTTGGCGGTGCAAGGAAAGAAATCGATTGTCGTTGGCGTTCCGCCGAATTATCCCCCGCGGCGGCTCCATGGCATCAGCCTTGGCTGCTTCCTCACTCCCAACACGCAAAAATACGAGTTTACGTATCCGGGCGAGATCAAGAAGAAAATCACTGAGCTGGTGGGCGATTACCCGGTGGACGTCGAAGGCTTTCGCACCGATGACAAAGCCTGGCTAAAGAGCAAGGTCTTCGAGATGAGCCGAAAGCAGTGGAAGGTGGTCCACTGGCTGCTTACCGAGCAGGAATGGGACTATTTCCACTTTGTGGACATCGGGCTGGACCGGATGCACCACGGCTTCTGGAGTTTTTTCGACAAAGCGCACCGGCAATACCAGGCGGGCAATCCCTACGAAAGTGTGATTCCGGAATACTACCAATGGCTCGATGAACAGATCGGGGTTGTGCTCGAGTCGCTCCCACCCGACACCATCGTGTTGGTGGTCTCCGACCATGGCGCCCAGCGCCTGGAGGGTGGGTTCGCCGTCAACGAATGGCTGGTGAAGGAAGGGTTGCTCGTGCTCGAGGAGCATCCCAGCCAAGTGACGCCATTTGCGGAGCTAAAGGTCAACTGGGCAAAGACGCGAGTCTGGAGCGAGGGTGGGTACTATGCCCGTGTCTTCTTGAACGTCCAAGGGCGCGAGCCCCAGGGCGTCATCCCGCCTGGTGATTACGAAGCCTTCCGGGACGAGATGAAGTCCCGCTTCGAGGCTCTGACGGATGATGGGGGGCGTCCGCTCAACTCGCCCGTTTTCAAGCCCAACGAAATCTATCGTGCTGTGCGCAACGTGCCTCCCGATCTGATCGTTCACTTTGGCGGGCTGCTTTGGCGCTCCATCGGCAGCGTAGGGCATGGTAAGTTGCACGTTCAGGAGAATGACACGGGGCCCGATGCGTGCAACCACGCCCAGTTCGGGATGTTCGTGCTTGCCGCGCCGAACAGCCCGTTGCGCGGCGAGTACCAGGGCGCGCATCTTCTCGATGTCGCCCCAACCCTGCTCGACTTGGCCGGCTATCAAGTTCCGGCAACGATGCAGGGGCACTCCTGGTTCACCGGGCGGTTGTAGAACCTGGACCATTTCCCCTGGCGCCGGTGTCATTCCGAGCGCAGCGAGGAATCTTGCTCTGCGCTGAGGCGGATCAGAGCTCAAGGCGGACAAGCGGGTGATACGTTGAAGTAAGAATCAGAGCGAGATTCCTCGCTGCGCTCGGAATGACACCAGGAGGGCTGACACAGCTTGCCAAATGTCCAAACTCCAGGTCAGGGCGCAACCATTGGGAAAGACGACCTACTTCCGGTTGAATGGGCAAGAACTCAACGACGGCAGGTCATGTTTCTCGTGACTTGGCGGAAGGCCGACCGTTGGCGTCAATAAGAGCCCTAATCCTTTCCCGCAATGGCAGTCCCCCAGCAATAAGACCGGAGAAAAGAGGCGACTGATTGTTGAAGGTTGGCGTGGATTTGTCCAGGCACTCCGCAAACCCGCCCGCAGCGTGAACTAGGGCGATGCCAGCCGCAACATCCCACTCGTGCTTGGGGGTTAAAGTCCAGGTCGCGTCGGCCAGACCGGCGGCCACCAGCGCGAGCTTGTAAGCAATCGACCCCGTAGGCCGAACCGTAATGGGCGCCTTCCGAAAAGCCTCCCACTCGCCTCTCTTCACTTCGCTACGGCTGGCCAGAACGGTCGCCCCTTTCAACGTGGTTCTTACACTGGCATGGGCCGGCCTTCCGTTGTAGGTTATCCCGTTTTCGAGGAAACCAAGGAAGGTCTCACCCGTTGCTGGATTGCAGACCCCGCCGGCAACAGCCCTGCCGTTTTCCACCAACCCTATCGAGACGCACCACTCCGGGATTCCCGCCACGAACTCGAGCGTTCCATCCAGCGGGTCAACCACCCAGACTCGCTGCTTTTTCAGGCGGGCAAGGTCATCCGTGCTTTCTTCAGAAAGCCATCCTTCTCCTTCGCGAAGAAGCACCTCTCGCAAAACCCGGTTTGCAACTCTGTCAGCCTCGGTGACAGGACCACGGCCTAATGACTTCTGATCTGCCTTGACCGCCCCCGGGACGAATGAAGAAATGGCGCTTACAGCCTTCTGCAAAGCTCCGCGAATGC
This sequence comes from Terriglobia bacterium, assembly GCA_049514855.1. Taxonomy (GTDB): domain Bacteria; phylum Acidobacteriota; class Terriglobia; order UBA7540; family UBA7540; genus CAVROP01. The sequence continues at coordinate 23,131 of JBEKUR010000031.1, read as the reverse complement.
GCTCCAAAGCTTCCATAGCAAAATCCTTTTTCACTTCAGGATGCCCAACAACACTCCTACTCCCGTCACAAACAGGACAATATAGAGCGTCCCCCGTATCCAATGGCTGGGGAGCCGCTGACACAGTTGCGCCCCCAGCACCGATCCCGGCAGGGAACCACCTAACAATGGGAAAACCAATGTGGAGTCCACCGTTCCTAACCGAAGGTGCAGAAGACTGGTAAACCCGGTGAGGACTATGGCGTGAACGATATTCGTGCCTACCAGGATTGCAGGGGAACCACGGACGAACATCATAAGGAATAGCATGAAGATGCTGCCCGAGCCCACAGAAGTCATGCCCACAAGGAACCCCCCAGCCAGGCCGATCAAGCTAATGGCGACGTAAGGAAGCCTTTGCGGTTGGCTCAGATGCGACAAACCTTTCGCCAAGAACCTCTGAGCGACGTAAAGAAGGGGGATACAAATCAGGAGAACTCCTATGACGGTTCTGAGGAAGTCGTTCACCCCATTGCCATACAGATAACGCAAGTGGGCCAACACCATGACGCCACAGAAGGAGCCGGGCACGCTTCCCAGCGCGAGTAACGATACCAGGCGCCAATCAACGCTGCGATGGCGCCAGTGGATGAAGCCTGCCCCGATTTTGGTAAGCGCATTGAACGCCGCGGCCGATCCGACGGCTACAATAGGCGGGACTCCCAAAACGAATATCAGGATGGGCAGCAGGGCCGCGCCGCCGCCCATTCCTGTAAGACCTACCAGTGTTCCAACAAGCATCCCTGCTGAGATTTTGACCAGTAACAAAGACATCGGCTACAAGTCCCGAACAAATCATCACTCGGGTTCAGCACGACGAGCGCGCAAGGCAAACCTGACTTGCCCCATTCAAGAATGCCGAGTAAAGGAGGCCTCGAGAGGCCGGGACGCTGCCATCCGGGGACTGACTTCCCGGTTAACGCGCCTCAGGGATCCCCACCCTTTCCTGATCATTCGCGCCAATGTATCCCTGCCGCTCCAGATGCAGGAAGATCTCTTGCGCAGCCTCTTCAGGTGTCAGGTCGGTTGTGTCAATCACCACATCGGCGTCGCTGGGGGCCTCATATGGATCGGAGATACCGGTAAACTGTTGAACAACACCCGCACGCGCTTTGGTGTAAAGTCCCTTTCGATCCCTTGCCTCGCAAGTTTCAAGCGGGGTCGACAGATATACGAGGACAAAACCGCCACGGGGCTGGATCACCGCCCTTACTTCTTTCCGAATGGCGTCATACGGAGCAATGGGAGCGCAAATGGCGATTCCACCATTCTTGGTTATCTCCGAAGCAACGAACCCAATTCGCCGGATATTGATATCACGATGCTCGCGGGAGAATCCCAGCTCGGACGACAGGTGCTTACGGACGATATCCCCGTCCAGGAGAGTAACCGGCCGGCCACTCATTTCCAGGAATTTGACACGCAAAACATTGGCCACGGTGGATTTCCCGGAACCAGAGAGACCTGTGAAGAAAACGGTGAACCCTTGGCGGTGCCGGGGTGGATAGATGCGATGCAATTCACGCAAGACTTCCGGAAAGGTGAACCAGGAAGGTACCTCACGTCCTTCGGCAAGACGCTGCCGGAACTCCGTTCCAGAAATATTGAGGGCGCGTGTGCCTTCCGGGACTTCATCCTCGGAGAGATAGGCGTCCTGATCCCCCAGGTAGACCATGGTTTGAAACGGCACCAAGGTTATGCCAATCTCCTGCTGATGTTTGCGAAGCAATTCCTGCGCATCGTAAGGCCCGTAAAACGGCTTGCCACTCGAATCGTTGCCAGGTCCAGCGTGGTCACGCCCCACGATAAGATGGCTGCAGCCGTGGTTTTTCCGGATGATGGCATGCCAGAGGGCTTCGCGTGGTCCTGCCATGCGCATCGCGAGAGGCAGCAAAGAAAGCTTGACGGTATCCTTGGGATACTTGGAAAGAAGAGCTTGGTAACATCTCACTCGGACGTAATACTCAACATCGCCCGGTCGAGTCATGCCGACAGAGGGGTGAATGAGGAGGTTCGCTCCTTCCTTTCTTGCGGCCTTTAGTGTCAGCTCGTAATGAGCGCGGTGCATCGGATTGCGAGTTTGGAAGGCAACAATGCGGCGCCACCCGAGCCTGACGAATGCCGCCCGAAGTTCGGAGGGCGTCAGGCGCAAAGAGCGAAAGTCAAAATGCGAAGGCAGTTGGACGCCCTCGAGGCGCCCTCCCACGTACCAGGGGTGGGTTCTGTTTAGCACATAATCCACGCCGGGATGCTCAGAGTTCGTCGTCCCGTATACTGCTTCGACTTCCGCCATCCGATCTGGCTGCCACACTTCATCCACATGCAGGGCAGCCAACATGACGCCCTCGGAGTCCCTGAGGACGATGGTGCTGCCTTTGCCGATAGACTTTGCACACTCTTCCGTTACGTCTAATACGACGGGGACGGGCCATAACCGCCCATCTGCCAGACGCATATCGGCGCATGTGCCTTCGTAGTCCGCACGCGTCATGAATCCCCGAAGCGGTGAGAAACCACCCGTCAAAAGAAGTTCCAGGTCGCAAAGTTGTCGAGGAGTCAAATCCCAGGAAATCCAGGACTTTGATTGTGCCAGCAGTTGGGGAACCCGGCCCGGTGCAGCAATCAGTGTCACTAATTCGCCGCCGTGTGGCGGGTTGAGGCGATCATGCATAAGTCTAAGGCTCTTTCGTTACCACAGCTTCTAAGGAAAGCGCAAGCCTTCAGGCGCAGCCAGTTTAATCGTCGCAACGAGTGATAGTCAACTGAAACTTCCCCAGACAGAAGTGATTCCCCAGGGTCGCGTCAAAGTCCCGTCGGCGGGCCGGCCCCGAAGGGGCCGAAGGTCATTAGCCGTGGGTGAAACCCACGGGAAGCGTCGTTCGTGGATGTTCGACCCCGTAGGGGTCGAATATCTCTTGGCTCCTTGTCCGTAGGTTTCATCCCGCCACTGCGGGACTAATGATCTTGTTCCCCTTCGGGGAACTTCGCGGAGTTTGACGCGTCCTGAGTGATTCCCCTTGCCTATGTGCACGGATTAATTACAATTCCAATTGTGGAATTCCAGACCGCTCAGGAAAATCGGTTTTTCTAATGAAAAGCCTGAATTTTAAACCCAAACAGAAAGGGAGTTATTCCTTCTTTTTCATTCGGGATTCCCTTGAGAGCACACGACAGTATCTGTGGCGAGTCATGCTACCGCAGCTCCTGACCTGCCTCATGGTCGGCCTTGTTTTGCCAGCAACTCCGGCGTGGAGTTCAGACCAGGATTTTCTTACAGCAGAAAAGCTCTACCGGGCGAAGGAGTATTCGCAGGCCGAAGAGCTCTATGCGCAAGTTGAATCCGGCGACGCGAACTACCCGGTTGCGCAACTTCGTCTGGGGACGATTTATTACCTCACAGAGCGGCCCGTACAAGCCGAGAAGTGCTTCTCAATCTACCTCCGAGTCAAAGAGTCTCCGGAAGCCTATTGTCTACTGGCAGGGGCACAATTCAACCAGAGGAAGTTCAATCTGGCGACGAAATCTGCTCAGCGAGCGCTTCAGCTTGACCCCAAACTTGCCAAAGCCTATACCGTTCTGGGAATGATTCATACGGCCGAGAATGACTTTGCCAATGCCCAGGCAAATTACCGCGAGGCGCTGAAACTGAATGACAACGACTCGGACACCTGGTTCATGTTCGGGCGGGCGTTGTTCCTCCATGATGATTTCGCCGAGGCCGCAAAGGCCTTCAACCGTGCTCTAAAGATCAATCCCCAAAGTGTGAGGAGCTACGAGAACCTGGCGAGAACAAAAGATACGATGGGTGATGTGAAGGGAGCGGAGGAAAGTTTCAAGAAAGGGTTGAACGCCAGCCGTACGCAGAAATATTTCGATCCGCACATCTATGTGGAATATGGGGAATTTCTACTGAAGCTCAATCGATTGGCGGATAGCCAGGGTGTTGTGGAGGACGCTTTGCGAACTGTTCCCCGTAATGCCGAACTCCACTACGAATTGAGCAAAGTCTACCTTCGAATGAACCACCTCAAGGCGGCTGCGCAGGAGGGTGAGACGGCGCTCAGCCTGGGTGGCCCTGACTATAAAGTTGACTTCCTCCTGGCACAGATTTACACGGCCATGGGGAATCCCCAGGAAGCCTCAAAACACGCGGCGCGTGCTGCCGAGGCAGCGCCCAACCCCAACCCTTAGGCTCCCTCTTGAAGCACTTGTAGCGCCGATCCCGCATTGCGGGATCGGCACGTGCTGAGCTGAAGCTCAGCGCTACAAAGCTTATTGCTCAGGCTCCACAACTTTCAGGATCTGATCCGCCCTGACGTCGGTGAGCTCCTGCCGAATACCGCTGGGCCATTCGAGGGTGAGTCGTTTGACCCTGTCATCCTTGCCCAGACCAAAGTGCACGCGAGGATCACTGGAGCTGGCATAGCCTACACTGGTCGTGACGTGGTTGTATTGAGTTCCACTGGCTGACTCCAACCGGATTTTCGTCCCGATTCCGTCACGATTGCTTTTCCTCCCCACGGTTTGGATTTCCAGCCAATGGTTCCCGTTCTCGGTGACATTACGAAAGATCTCTGCCGGGCCGTTTTGCACCGTGTCGACCAAATCGATTCTCCCGTCGTTGAAGAGGTCGCCGAAGGCGGCGCCCCGGTGCACGGCGGCGAGTTGGAAGTCCGGGCCGGCGGTGGCCGAGACGTCGGCAAATCTGCCCCCCAGGTTCTCGAAAATGGCGTTCGGCTGCCGGTAGGGAACGTTCATCTCGTTTTCGATGTTGTCGTTCACGTGGGAATTGACGGCAACCAGGTCTTTCCACCCGTCATTGTTCATATCATAGATGCCGTTGCTCCAGCCGCCCATCAAGAGGCTCAACCGGCTGAGCATGGTCAGGGGTGAGTAATCTTCAAAGAGGCGGCCAGCCGCATTGTGGAAGTACGAAAAGGTTTCGTTGGAGAGGGCGGTCACAAAAAGGTCGGGCCATCCGTCGTTATCGATGTCGCGGAAATCCGCGCCCATGTAAGACAGGGCGGAACCATCGCCGTTAAAGGCAACACCGGTCTGCAATCCGACTTCGCTGAACGTCCCGTTTCCGTCATTGTGGAAGAGAAAGTTGCGGGTCGTGTCATTGGCCACGAACACGTCCGGATAACCGTCGTTGTTGTAATCCGCGAAAGCCACGCCCATGCCCTTGCCGGTGTAACGGGCAATGCCGGACGGAATGGAAACATCGGTAAAGGTTCCGTCATGATTGTTGTGGAAAAGCATGTTGGGGAGGCCGGCGAATTTCGAGGGATGGCAATAGGAGCGTGCGCCGATGCGAGAGTTGCTGCAATACGGGTCCTTATCCAAACCCCACTCGCAGTAGTTCACCACGAACAGGTCAAGCCAGCCGTCCCGGTCGTAATCAAACCAGCCGGCGCAGATCGACCAGGTCTTGCCTCGCTTAGGATCGACACCCGTCAGCCCGGCCTTTTCCGCAACGTCGGTGAACGTGCCGTCGCCGTTGTTATGAAAAAGATAGTTGCGGTTGACCCCCACCACGTAGAGGTCCTCCCATCCATCGTTGTCATAGTCACCGGCGGCCACGCCCATCGAGTACCCATCCGCCTTGACTCCGGCCCTTTCCGTCACGTCCGTAAATGTGCCATCGCCATTGTTACGGTAAAGGCGGTTGTAATACTCCGGCCCCGTCTTTTGGAGATCCGGAATTCTGGCCCCGTTGACGAAGTAGAGATCTGGAAGGCCGTCGTTGTTGTAGTCGAAAACCGCGACCCCGGCGACCATGGGCTCGATCTGGTACTTGTGCGGCGTGGCGCTGTTGTTCAGAACAAAGTGCACGCCGGCGGACTCCGCAATGTTCTCGAACCGCACGGGGGGAGGCTCGGGCGGCGCAGGGGAAGCCTCATAATGCCGCGAGAGCGCTCGAGAGCCAAAGAAGCCGAACGACAAACAAGCCAGCGCGCCGCAGAACCATCCGGCCAACGATTGGGGCCGAAAACTCGGCATCGCAAACCTTCATTTCTCATATGCCAGCGCGGGCGTGACAATGTCTTCGACTGCCTGAGGATCGCCGCCTGCGGGGCCGTACCAAACACTCCCGCCAAAGGTAGTGACGTAGATCATGGCGGGGTTCTGCGGATCGGGGATCACGCGGTGGCCCCATTTGAAGTTGAAGCCCCGGATGCGCTTCCAGGTCTCGCCGCGGTCGATGGAGCGCCAAGCGGAAGATTCGAAACCGCAGGCGTAAAGAATGCGCGGATCGCGAGGGTCGAAGGTGACGTCATAAACGTGTTGGTCGTGAGAGAGTTTGTTCCGCCACATCGCGCCGCCATCCGTGGAAACATAGATACCGCCGTCGACCGCCCCCGTGGGCAGATTGCGACCCCAGGCGGCAAGGTAGAGCCGATCGGCGTCATCCGGGTCGATGGAGATCCCGTTCGGACCGTTCACGCCTTCCGGCAAGGGGACTTTCTCCCAGTGTTCGGCGCCGTCTCGCGAGCGATAGAGCGCGCCGTCTTGAGGGCTCCCGACGCTGCCGTCTTCGCTGCGGCGCGCGATGACCAGGTACAGAACTCCGTTCTTATCTCGTGCCAGCCGCCAAGCGAAGGGCTCAGGCGCGGGCAGGCCCTGGTTCTTGAGTGCCCAGGTTTTCCCGCCGTCCACGGATTTGAAGACGCCTCTGCCAAAGCCTGTCACGTAAAGGACTCGGGCGTCAGCCGGGCTGGTGGGATCAAGCAGAATGTGTGTGGCGGCGGTGGGGGGCATACCTTGGTTTGACGGCCGCCAGGTCTTGCCGCCATCATCGCTCACGCAAACTCCACCGTCGTATCTTTCGGGCGAAGTATGACGCCACATCTTGGGGCGCGGCAGGTCGTGCACGTAACTCATCACACCCCAAACGCGGCCCTTCACCATCGGGTCAAAGGTAATCCAGTAAGTCGTGTTGGTCCAGCGGCGCGGCACCCCGGGGGTTGCGCTCGTCCAGCTTCGGCCCGCGTTTTCGCTGCGGAACAAGCCGATGTCCGTGTAGGCAATGAACATGCGGCGGGAGTCAAAGGGGTCGAAGAAAACTCCGTAGTTGGTGGTGACGTCCAGCCCAGTCGTCGCGTCAGTGTGATCCGGAAGGCGCTTGGAGTAGACCGCCTCCCAGGTACGGCCGCCGTCCAGAGTACGCATAGTGCGCCCGTCATCGGTCTGGTAGCAGATGTCCGGATTGTTCGGCGCCACGCCCAGCGAGATGCCAGGCTCGCCCCAGCCTGTTCCGAAGCGTTCTGAGATCCACGCATCATGGACGTTGGGCGCGGGTGTCTCCGCCTCTTTCCAAACCAGGTCCCAGGTTGCGCCGGCGTCGCTGGTTCTCGCCACGCCATGAAAGGTGCTGTTTCCGATATGCAGCCCCTCGTAGGAAACGTAGGCGACCTCCGGATGACGCAGGCAGGTTCCCACGCATGTGAAATGAGGGGGGGGCGCGGTCGCGTCCGCAAGGTGGAGCAGGGCATCGCCGGCCATGCGCCACGTGGCGCCGCCGTCACCCGACATGAAGATTCCGCCGCTGACTGCACCACCGGACGCTCTCGCCTCCACCACAGCATAAACGGTCAGCTCGCCATCGGAGGAGAACCCCGCCGAAACATCATGAAACCGGGCCACGCCGGCCGGCGCCGGGGCCTGCACCCACTTGCCGGCCCTTCGGATGTTGACGGAATTGTTCCCCACGACATACAGGGTGCGGTCCTTTTGAGGTGAACGAGGATCAACGTAGATTTTTGGGGGGCCGGCAACGAGACCCTCCGTGCGTTGCCAGTGAGCGCCCCAGTCTTTCGAGATGTAGAGAGCGGATTTCCCCGCCTCGCCAATCACCGCGTAGAGCGTCTTCGAGTCTTCGGGGTCCACAGCCAGAGCCGTGACGATTCCCGCGGCTCCCTGGGCCGTGAGAACGCTGGGACTCGCATGGTCATCCGGCATGATGATGCGGGTCGCGGAGTCGGGCGGCGGATACACGAGGCTCCAAGTCCCGCCGCGGTCAACGCTTCGCCACAGACCGCCCGCGCCCGCGTATATCACCTTGGGGTCCACGGGGTCGAAGGCGAAGAAGCCGACCGGATGGCGGAGCTCAAACATGCGCCAGGAACCTCCGCCATCTTCGGAGATGTAGGCGCCCGTCATGTCGCAGGCCACCAACACCAGATTCGGATCATGAGGACTTACGGCAGGGTAAAACTGCGCACCCCCGCCCCCGGGACCCAGGACGCGCCACGCATCGTGACGAGGCGCAGAATAACTCGCGCCTTCCTGCGCCACAGCGGGCCTGCCGGGAGGGAGTAGGACGGAAACAAGGACAGCGGCCAGGATCGCCGGCCGGATGATGGCTCTCTTCACTGCAAGTTCCTCCTTCTGGCCAGTGCTGATAGAGTTGCAGTCTGGAGTCGTTTGTCCTTGGCCAAAGGAAACTCCAAGGATGAAGCAATCATGCCAGCGCGGGCGTGACCATGTCTTCGATTGCCTGAGGATCGCCGCCTGCGGGGCCGTACCATACTCTCCCACCAAAGGTAGTGACGTAGATCATGGCGGGGTTCTGCGGACCGGGGATCACGCGGTGGCCCCAGGCTGAAGTTGTACCCGAACACAGGAATCCCGGCTTCGCCCACGCGACGGTGCGCCGCCCCGGCAGATTCTGCAACGTCCTCTCCAGAGAGCGCGCCTCAGTGTCCCAGGCCGGACATGGTGGCCACGATTCGCAGCGTGGCGATCTCGTGCGGCTTCGCCTCAGCCACGCGGATTGCTATTCTGCGGTATATAGCCGCCGGGATGAGGCCTGCATCATGCTGGTGAACCTGGGTGCGATACCGGCCAGGGTGAATTGCTTCTTAATCCTCGTGCCTTGAGACCCCCAAGGCCTTACGGCTATCTGTGAGTCGCGGCTCGGGCGTGGCGAGTCGAAGCATCCCGCTGGTCGGTTAGACTCCGCTTTTCAGATCCCGAACGGCGGAACGCACCTTGGGAATCAGGGCGCTGTAGTCCTTGGGCGAAGCCTTTTCGAGGAACTGCTGGTAATAGCGCAGCGCCAGGGGCTTGTTGCCGGCCTTGTCATAGAGCACGCCGAGGTTCAAGAGCGGCTCAACTTCCGTGGAATCGAGTTCAATGGCCTTCTCGAAGTCGCGGCGTGCCGCGTCGCCATCGCCGCGCTGAATGGCCACGAGACCCAGCCCGTTATATGCAGCGCTGTAATGATCGTTCTGGAGGGTGATGGCCTTGAAAGCCTTTTCCGCCTCATCGCCGCGCCCCAACTGCAATTGCGCGGTGCCCAAATTCCGCAAGTTGTCGAGATCGGTAGGATTGATCTGGTTGGCGCGGCTCATCACGTCCACAGACTTATCCAGTTCGTGAAGACGTAAATAGAGCTTGCCTAGTCGTGCATAGATCATGTCGGTGAAAATGCGCCGATTGATCGCGTCCTGACAAACCTCGACGGCGCGTTCCAGCCGCCCGGCGCGCTCCAGCGCCATGGCCAGGTAGACGTGGCTCAGGGGATTGCCGGGGTCTTGGCGGAGCGCCTGCTTCATGAGCTGCTCGGCACGCCCATTGTCGTGCGCGTTCAGGAATTTCTCCGCCTCTTGCATGATCTTCATGACGGCGATGCGGTCCTTGGGATCCGGGGCATCGGTGCCGAGCTGGATTTTGCGCGCCGACCCCCCGCTCACGTACCCCAATGACTCGAGTTCCCGGCGCGTCTGCTCATCCACGGGGACCGTCGTGACGTTCTCCGTCTTGCCCTGCGTTCCGGCGACTTTCCAGATGAGCTTTTGGAGCTGGTCGGCTTCCGCCGGATGGTTGGCGATCAGGTTTTGGAGTTCGCCGGGGTCCCGATGCAGGTCATAAAGCTCAGGGTGCGGCGCCAGGATGAACTTCCAGCCGTCCGTGCGCATGGCGCGCAGTTCCGACCATCCCATGTAAGTCCGTGGGTAAAGCGTCTCCCCATAAGAATAATTCGACCGCACATGAGTTCCCTGCTGCATGAGGGGCCAAAGGCTGACGCCTTGTGCTTCCGAAGAGGACGGGAGGCGCAGGAATTCCATCACCGTGGGGTGGAGGTCGATGGAGCGCACCTGGTCGTCAATCACTTTGCCGCGCGGGAGCTCCGGGCCGGCCACGATCAGAGGGACGTGGAGGGTGGCGTCATAAAGGAAGATGCCGTGTGTCGCTTCGCCGTGCTCGCCCAGGCTCTCGCCGTGATCGCCCACGACGATGACCAGAGTGCGTGAGGTGAGCGCCAGTTGATCGAGGCCTTCGAGCAGTCGCCCGACCTGCTCGTCGGTGTAAGCGATCTCGCCGTCGTAGAGGCTTTTCACATATTGGTGCTTATAAGGCTCGGGGGGATCATAAGGCACATGGGGATCGTAGTAGTGCGCCCAGAGGAAGAACTTCTGGTGGGCATTTTGCTTCAGCCATGCAAGGGCGCGGTCCGTCACCACGCTGGCACGCCGCTCCGGAAAAACGCCGGGAAGCTTGCCTTCCTCCTTTTCAGCGCCCATGTCATCGTCATAAGTATCAAACCCATGCGAGAGGCCGAAGTGCTTGGCCACGACGCGCGAGCCCACAAACGCCGCCGTAAAAAAGCCCGCCGCCTGGGTGAGCGAGGCGATGGTGGGGTGGGACTTGTCGAGAACGAAACCGCCCATGTCGCGCAGCTTGTGGACCGTCGGATAGGCGCCGGTCATGATGCAGGCGTGCGAGGGAAGGGTCAGCGGCACTTGCGCCGTGGCGTGCAGGAACAGAACGCCACGGGCGGCCAGGGAATCCAGGTGCGGCGTCCTCGCGCCGCGCGGGTTGTAGCAGCTCAGGTGGTCAGCGCGGGTGGTGTCAAGAGTGATGAGCAAAACGTTGGCGTCGCGCGGCGCGGCGGTGGCCGGCTCCGGCTCGTGGTGGCGACAACCGCCAAGGCATAGAAGCAGCCCCGCGGAAACCGCGACGGCCAGCGCTGTTCCTGAACTTCGATACCGCAACCCGTGCTTTGGCGATTCACGCATACTCGTGGGCTATTGTACACCGAAACACCCTCGGCCTGTCATTCTGATCCCGCGCTGCGGGAGAAGAATCTCCGCAGTCCGCAAAGGGTAAGCTCCGCGCAGCATCTCGCAGTAGTGCCTCCGTGTCCTCCGTGGCCAGGAAAAGGTTCACACAGAGGTCCCTGAGATCCTCCGTGATCTCTGTGTTGAGGCTTTGGCACGGAGAAGACGGAGCTAGTCCACGGGCCTCAGAAAAAGCCGCGGACCCCAAAACCGGGGGTCCGCGCTACTCTCCAGGCTACGTCGTTCGGGCATTACTGATTCTGGATTGTTCCGGTCACAACCACTTCAAAGGCACTGCCCGGAACATTCTTAAGCTGGTCAAGGTCCGTGTCGTCCCACCCGGGATTGGGCGCTCCGGTAATGTACCAACTGCTGCCGTTGTCTGCCACCATCATGCCGTACTTCTTGAGGGCGGTCAGGATGATCAGGGACTGGCCGGTGTAAGAAGATATATCGTAGGAGGCCTTCAAGCGCAGGCGCAGCCCCATCGGCGGCAAGGCGGGATTATTCGACTCACTCGCGTAGTGGGTGGCGGGATGGATGAATCCAGCTTGAGTTTGGTACACGGTGAAGCGCAACGCGTGTTTAATTTCGCCCGCCGCCACCTCGTCATAACGCGCCAGCCCGGGGAGAATTGGCAACCCGGCGGCGTCCGCAGAAGTCCACCCGTCGGGCCGCAGTTTGTCGGAATACAGGTTGAAAACCGCGCCGTTGGCCGCGGTCCAATTGTTGTCGTTGGCATCCTTAACGCCTTCCCACACCTCGTACAGCGTGCAGTTGTTATGAGTGGAATCGGCCAACAGCGCCAGAACGTGGTGGTCGCTACCAGCCTCCACGGGGGCGGTGGGTGGAAAGGGGTAGCAGCCCGCACCCGTAAGCGTGCAGCCGGGTCCCGGGTCGCTCTCGGCGGGATACTGATTAAAGGTAACGGTCACCAGCGGCTGGGTGGGCGGCACCACGACGTAAGGAATTCCATACGTGGGATCCGAGCCGAAGTCCGGATGCAGGTACTGCTTGTCCTGGTTGATGCTCGCCACGTACTGGTCCGAGTTGGGGTCAACGCAGTAGTTGGAGACGTCGGCGTTCCAGGGGTTATCCGTGGGAAACACCGGGCAGCCGGAAATCAGTGGGCTGGTGCTGTAGTCTGTCGGGCTGCCGGTTACGGCGTTGCTGCAATTCGGCTGGGGAGGAGTCACCGGGGGGGGTATGACGGAGCCAGAGCCACAAGAGAGTAAGAAAATCGAGCCCACAACGATGCAGGCACAGCAAAAACAACTGCGTCTTGCGCAATGCCCTGCCATGTCCCCCGCGCGCAAGATCGGATTGACTAAGGTTTTCGTTTTGGGTTCTCTGCCGACAAGTCGCATACGTACTGGCCGCCGGGACCGGTTCAATGATGATCCTCACCGCGGCGCCGGTCCAGGGGCCAGAAACAAACGGCCCGTCCGTCGGCCGACGGACGGGCCGTGGAAGTCGTGCTGTAACAAAGCCAGGCAGGGGCGACGGAGTGAGTCGCCCCTACAGGGTCAGAAGTCGAGCCGCATGGAGAGCATGATATTGCGCGGCCCGTGCGAGACCCCCATGATCATTCCGAAGGTCCCGCTCGAGACATCGGTGTCCGGGCCGCCCCGGCCCGTGCGGTTGAGGAGGTTGAAGAAATCGGCGCGGAATTTGAGTACGACGCGTTCGGTGATGCGCGTGTCTTTGAGGATGCCGAGATCTTCGCTTTGGAAGCCAGGCCCGCGCGTGTAAGAAAGGAACCGTGGCGCGGTTCCCCAGCGCGTGGCGTAGGACCCCCAATTAGGATCCGCTGGTGCTGAGCCAAAAGCGGCCGGGTTCAAGTACTGCGTGCCGTTTACGGAATCTACGGTCCCCTTCCAGGGAACCTTCTGATTAACACCGGGAATCACGTCGCCGCGGATCCCCGAGTTACCGCCCAGCCCAGGGTCAAGGCTGCTGTTGACGATTTGGAGCGGGTCCCCGGAGCGGTAATCGTGGATGGCCGTGACCCTCCAGCCGCCGAACACTCTATCCATAGCCCCGCTGGAATTGAGCCACTTCTTGCCCTTCCCGAACGGAAGGTCGTAAACCCAGGTGAGCTTGAGATTGTGCCGGTAATCAAACGCGGCGATGGATTTTTCTGCGCGCCGGTTGTAGTAATCCTGCAAGTAGTAGCTGTAGTACCCGATGCCGGAATCCGTGCTCGTCAGGGTTTTGGACCAAGTGTAGGCCGCGATGAAGTTGAGCCCGTGGCCTGCCCGCTTGCGGACAGTCGCTTGGAGAGAGTTATAGGTGGAGTTGCCGTAGTTCGGGAAGGTGTTATTGACGCCGCTGTACTGCGGGTAGGGAATGAGCCCCTGCGCCACTGTACCGCTGAAGCTGGGGAAAGGTAGCCCGGTGATCCCGTACTGGGCCAGGACGGCCTGCGTGGCGAGATCCGGGTTTGTTGGGTCGTAGATCGTCGGCATGTCCATCTGGAGGTAAGGGTCTCCCTCGGGGTTGTTCAGCGCGTTCAACGGCAAGTACTTTGAGCTCGCCATATCGGTCTTTCCTTGGTCGCCCCACTCAAAAGACATCAAGCGAGTGCCCTTGCTGGCCACGTAATCCGCCTCAATCATGACCTGCGCGGGCAACTGGTACTGGAAACCGAAATTCCAGTTTTGGGTGTAGGGTTGAGCCAAGGAAGGCGGATGGTAGTCAACATTCTGGTAATTCATTCCGTCCGGAGAGCGGTCCGGCAACGTGCCGGTGAAAGGCGGAACGCCAATCCGCCCGTTGGACGTGTACCAGGCCGGCATCAACGAGTTATTGGTTAACGGCGACCAGTAGATAGCGGGATCCTGCGAGGCGTTTCTGTCCGGTCTGGGATAGAGGCTGCGGTTTCCAAACGGTACTGAAGTGTTGAAGCCCGCCGCACCGGTCCGCCAACCATTGACAATCGGCGGAGCGTACGAGATGCCGTATCCGCCCCGCACGACCAGCTTATTGGTGGCACTGTAGGCGAAGCCTAAGCGCGGCGCGAACTCTTTCCAGTAGTACTTTTGGAAAGACGATGTGCCGGTGCACCCCTGGCAGTTGCCCAGGAAAATCAGCGCGCCTGGGTAACCGTCGGCGCCCGGGTTAGCCAGGGTCGGATCCATGCCCGACAGACGGTTGAAAGCCTCGTGCTGGGGTGTGGGCAGTTCCCAGCGCAGCCCATAGTTGACGGTGAGTTTGGGCGAGACTTTCCAGTCGTCCTGGCCATAGAGGCTGAACAGGCCTTGGCGATACCCGAATTGCGTCCCCACTATCGCCCGCGAGCCGCTGTCGGCAGCGCCCAGGAGGAAACTGGCAAAGGGCATGCCGGTCTTCTTCTGATAGGTGCCGGGCAGAGAAGTCTCCAAGTACGAGAAAGCGAATGACTGCCCTTCCGTGTCGCGCTCGTTCATGCGGTAGCGGCGCATTTCTGCCCCGAACTTGAAGCTGTGCTTGCCGCGAAGGTAGCTGAGTGTGTCCTGGAGGATGTAGCTTTCATTCGCGTTAAAGCTGATCCCGCTCTGCCAACTCCCGAAGGGAGTGAGCAGGTTGGCCTTCTTGTATGCAGGGTGCCCGGACGGCGGATTGAAGCTCGACATGCTGATCTGGGGGATTTTGACATCCGGAGTCCCCGTGATGCCTAGATCACTCGGCAACCAACCTTTGACGCTTCCCGAAGGCTCGCCATTGTCGTTGCCGAAGCGGTTGTACCCGAAGGCGACGTGGTTGACCGTGTGATCGTTAATCGTCCAATCCTCAGAGACCCGCAGGAGTCGGAACGGGATTCTTTGGATCTTGGTGGGGTCGAGCGGGTAGCCCGGCACCGGCATCCAGAACTTGCCACTGGGCCCCATGAGCCGCTGGCGGGCGCTGTAGGTCCAGAAGCCCGACATCTTGTTTCTGTCGTTGATTACATGATCGAGCTTGATGCTGAATTTGTTGATGTCGAGCGTGGGGTTTCCTGAGTAACCCACTTCATTATTCCCCAGTTGGGAGTTGATGGGCGTGGGAAACTGCGACAGGAGCTTGGCGGAAGCAGTGCTGAAGTAGGAGTCGGGAATTTGGTTGGCATTCGTTCCGGGGAGGCCCGTGACCTTGTCAAAGCCGAACCCGTCGCGAATGAGCGCGCGCGCCCCGCTATTGTTGGCCAGCCCTGTCACGGGGTCTGTCGCGCCGGCGTCCACCAAACGGGAGGAGGTGGGGTCGTAAATCTCATACCAATAGACCGGCCGCCCCAGCGCGTCGCTGCCCGTTTGGTGCCACAACCATTGGCTGAAGTCGCCCTTGAGCATGTCGGTGGTTGGAACCGTCGTGTATTTCGAAGGACTGCCCGTCCGCATGCGATCACCTTCGAAATTGACAAAGAAGAAAGTCTTATTCTTCCGGATGGGCCCACCAAAGACCCCGCCGAAGTTGTTCTCCCTGTGGGGCGCCTTGACTTTGGCAGGACTGCCCTCCGGAAGCTGATCGACCTGCCAGCCGGCGGCATTGAGCACGGGATTCGCGAAGTATTCGTAGATACTGCCGTGGTACTCGTTCGTGCCCGACTTCATGCCGAAGTTGGCAATCCCGCCCGAAGTGGCCCCGTATTCCGCCGAATAGCTCGACCCCTGGACTTTGAATTCGCTGGCGGCGTCGGCGGAGGGCGTGGCTTCCGAAATGCTGCCCTGAATGTCATACCGGGCAACCGCGATGCCCTCGATCTGAATGTCGGCGGTGAACCACTGACCGCCGTCGATCGAGTTCATATAGCTATCACCCACCGCCCCCGGCAGGCTGGTGTAGATGAAGGTCATTAACTGCCGTCCCCCGTCATCCAACGCGATGGGTAGAGTGGCAAACTCCTGGGGCGAAATTGCGCCCCCCACCTCGGCGGTCGACGGCGTGAGCATAGGCGCTTCGCCGGTGACGGTCACGGATTGCGTGGTGCTGCCGACCTCCAGCGTCAAGTCGATGGTGACCACTTGCGCTACCGGGACCCTAATATTCTCTGCGACGGCTTTCTTGAAGCCTTCCAACTGTGCTTCCACCCGATACGTGCCGGGAGGGACTGGCAAGCGATAGTAGCCGGCGCTGCTGCTCTTGATGCTCCAGTTGAGGCCGGTATTCACGTTAGTGATAGTGATGGCTGCCCCGGGCACAACCGCTCCCGAGGGGTCAAGGACGGAGCCCGTAAGGGCTCCGAGATCGCCTTGCGCGAAGCTCAGTGCGGAAAATAATAAGAGGAAAACCAAGCCGCTGAGGACAACCCTGGTGACGCCTCGCATAATAGACCTCCTGATCGAATTCCCAATGTAACTCAACGCAAAAAAGTGCGTGGCGCACCCGTCATTCGTTTCTGCGGGCCGCCAGGACAAAAGATTTTCAGGCCATTCTTTCGCACGAATTCGCTTCTCCCCGCCGGCTGAGTTCACACCCGCGGGGCTTACAAATACCTTCGAGGGATTTTAACTACCATTAATTCTGAGCCTTGTCAAGCGGATAAATCATCAGCGGATAAATCATCGGATAAATCATCGAAGGGTAACCCGTCAGTCTCGGGTTCTGGAGCGTCGCCGGCTCCTCGCGGCTCCGCCGCCTGCTGTGCGGAGAGCCTCTGGCTTTCCGGCCGGGCCCGCATCACTCTCGCTCCTCGGCTCAGGCTGGAAGGCTCAGCCTTCCAGCCTGGGCGGAGAGGGTTCCGAGCCGCGCCACGGAAAGGCAAAGCCTTTCCGCACAGCAGGCGGCGGAGCCGCGCATGGTACCTACCCTATGTGTATGCGCCGGCTCATATTGATTTCCCCGCCCGAAACTGAGGCGTTACATCGAAGGTTCTCCCAATCTCCGGGAGGGCGCCCCTCGGCCGGCCGCGGCGGGGCTTATTTAACACTGACCGCTCGTCCGCCCCAGTCAGCGTTTTGAAACCAAATCGCCAAAAGCCGGAAGTAACTGATATTTGTCCTCCCAAGTCGTATACATGATGCCGGCGGCGCCGCGCGTGCGGTCGAGGGACTCGAGCCAGCCTTTCGGGTTCGCGAGATCGTCCGCGTCATAGTAAGCGCCGGCCAGAGTCTGGTAACCCAGCTTGGAGAAGAAGGGGAGGCTGAGGTCGCGCTTTTCGTAATACCAACAAGCAATCACCAGGTCTTTGGGGATATGCTCCCACGTGCCGTGGAAGCTTCCATCAATCAAGTAGTATTTATCCCGGGCGTTGTGATTGGGGTCGAACATGTCGGACCAGACGTAGACCTCCGCCTGGGGGTTGGCCGCGCGAATCATCTTGTACTGCCGGGTCACACAATCGCCGAGGATCTCGGCCATGGAGAGATGACGGCTCTGGCACGCGTCACAGAAGCCTCCCACACGTACTTCATCCATGCTGAGGAAGTATTTCTTGGGCGAGAGCCATTTCTCGATCAGCGGAATCTGGTGTTGCCACACCTCGTAAACCGCGGGCTCCGACATATCGATGCCAGTCTGATCGCGATAGATGGTGGTGCCGTGGTAGTAATCCACCCGCAGGCGGCCGCCCGCGTGAATGCGGCCGCCGGGCAGAAGTTGAATCGCCGGTCCTTCGTGGTCCCAAGCGAAATCGAGTTGGGGGTCCGCAAGGGGCGCGAAGTCGCGGCCCTCCTGATAACCCTCGCCCGTCTTCTCATTGCGAACCTTCACCGGCGTCCCGGGCCGGCGCAGAAGGTTCGTCAGGCCGACTTCTTCGATGGCCACGTCATCAATCCAAACCTTGCCCCGCTTTCCGTCCGATACGCCCGCCCGGACCTCCACGTAGTCCGCGTACCAACTGTTGAAGCCCCACGTCAGTTCGTGCCAGTCGCTGGTCTCCGGCAGCGGCGGTTCCATGTAGGAAAGCCCGCGCCCGTCGGGTGCGTGGGCGACCAGATGAATCGCCATGCGCGGCCCTGCCCCTTCGGTCTTCACCCAGGCCCGCAGACGGTAGCAGCGATAGGGATGCACGCGCAGAGACTGCGCAATGTAGACCGCCCCCTCCGGCCCGCTGAAATCCTCGAAGCGCACAGAGGCCTTGCCCGAATGAGCAACCGTGGTGTCAATCGTGGCCCGCGCGCCGTGCGCGGTGAAGCCCGCCGGCAGGTCTCCCTGTTGTTGCTCGAAGTCTCCGTTGGCGAGTTTCACAAGTGGGTCGGCGACGAAGTGTGCCTCATGCTCTCCCGCCGCGAACAGCGCCCCACGAACGGGCTGTCCCGCCGCCAGGTTCCTGTCATGAGCCATCACGCCGCCGCCGTAACCGACGCCAAACCCTGCGGGAATGATTTCTACGTGCGCCTGGTCGCAGGTCATCTTCAGGCGCGCGAGACGCGCGAGGAATTCGGGGGATTTCAAGTCCATCGAGTCAAAGCCTGCGGACAGCAACATGCCGTTCAGGCCATGTTCGCCCGCCGTGCGCGCAATGCCTTCCACGCGGGCCAGTTCCTGGTCGCTGTCCAGATTCGTCGAGATGTAAACCCAGCGGTCGCGATATACCCGCGATTCGCCCAACATCACCGCTGTCAAAGCGGCGAGACAGCCCAAAATGACAATGAGTGTCCTTTTCATCGCAATTTGCCTCTTTAGCTTCACCGGACCTCGATCGGCGCAAGGTCGTACCAGCCGTCGGATTGGAGGCCCTCGATGGCGAGTTTGATGGCCGGCTGCCCTGTCCGCGGGTCGAGCAGCGCCACGCACAGGCGGTAGCTTCCTGGCTTCAAGCTTTCGGGAATATAAATAGTGCCGTCGAACACCGCGTCGCCTGGCAGCCACTTGCGGACGTCCACCGGCAGCCGGACTTCCGCGCTGCTGCTGGCGGAACGCAGCTCCATGGCCAGCTCGTACGGACGGTAAACCGGCGCCACGCCCGCGTTCAGCCACCACATGTGGACCGGTTGCATCGTGCCGGCCAGAACAACTTTTGGATACTCCAGCCGCCGCAGGATGAAGCGGTAGCCCATCTTATTCTGAAATTCGTCGAAGGCCTTCTTCCACTCCGGCGGAATCGCCGACGACTTGATGTTTACCGACGACACGTGCCAGCGCAGCGCCTGGGCAATGATGTAATCCAGGTCATAGCCTTTTTCCTTCCAGCCACCCGGAACCCAGCAGGTCTCGAGCGACACCGGGCTGCGCTCCCACACGTCCTGAATGCCGGCGCGAACAATCTGCTGCGGATAGAAATCCAGCATGTGGCACCAGCGGCCGTTGCTGTCACTGCGCATATCGCCCCAGCAGTCGAGGCGCCAACCCGCGCCCTGCTGGGTCCCGTAGGCCAGGGCTTTCTCTTCGTCGAAGTTCATCAGCAGCGGGGTGCGCCGGAACGCCTCCAGCCAGATGTCAATCAGCTTCTTCTGCACCTCGAACGCCGGCATGTATGGACTCCAGCCCTCGCCCCAGTACCCCACCGACGAGATATCCACGCTGTCCAAATCCGGATGCCCGTCGTAGCGTTCCCCCGCCGCGGCCACCACGGCTCCCCAGTATTTCAAGTAGAGTGGGTCCGCAAAGTCCGGTTGCCAGATCTCCCCGTCCTTGTCTGTGGTCCGATTGGCGCGCCGCGCCCCGGATTTCTGATACCACTCCGGCAGCGGATGCTTTTGGTCGTACGGCATCAGCCGGATCGCCAGCATCTGATGGTGCGCGTGCGCCTGCCGCAAGGCTTCGTCCAGAATTTCCCAGCGCACCTTGCCTTCTTCCGGTTCGAGTGTATCCCAGAACCAGCGGCAATAGGAGATCGTTGACGCCGGGAAATCCACCGCCCCCGCCGTCGGCGCCAACTTTCCGACGGGGCCCTCTTCCGACCATCCCAAGCCTGGGTTGATCGCATCCCCGTTGAAGCGCTGGAAAGTCTCGATCCCCATGCCCGGATTCGCTAACACCGCGTCGATCTCCTTGGGGCGGAGGACTGTGGTTTCCGTCTGCGCGCACGCGTTGGCTGCACATGCCAGGAAAAGAAAGGTAACCAGAATCAGTCTCGATGTCATGGTGGGTTCTCGCCTCCTCATACCGTTCCCCGCGCGGACCCCGCTGGAGACCAGCAGTCTGCGCTTCAAAGGTTATAGCCGCCGGGGCGCCGCTCGCCCCTGTATTGCCTTGAAGCACACGCCAAAAGGCACACTTGCAAGGTCTTTGTATCACAATATAAGAGGGACGGTCATTTAAAGTTTCTTTTTCTTGCGACGCTTTGCGGTAGAATCCGAATTCCGATTTATCGCCAACCGAGTACTGCGCCTTGTTGCTGAGAAAGGATAATCCTCGCCGGAGGGCCCGAATGAATCGAACGTTTCGCTGCGCAATGTTGATATGGGTTCTTGCAAACGCGTCCCAGGTCATGCACGCCCAAGCACCGCTGACCCAAGCTGACCTCCGGGTGATTCAAGATACTTCAGAAATGCGGCAGATGCTGCCGGCCTATTTGAACAAGCTGGCACAAGACGCCACCGCGAAGCGGGTGGCGCGCTTCAACCGAATCCGGACGGAAACCGACTTCCGTAACTGGCAGGAGGCAAACCGCCGGACCTTTCTGGAGTTAATCGGAGGCTTGCCCATGGAGCGTTCGCCGCTCCATGCGCGCGTGACCGGGGAAATTCCGCGCCAGGGGTATATCATTCGCAAGGTCATTTTCGAGAGCCTGCCCGAATACTACGTGACCGCGAACCTCTATGTTCCGACCATAGGCAAAGGACCGTTCCCGGCCGTGCTCACACCGTGTGGCCATTCCCCGAATGGGAAAGCCTATGATGTGTACCAGCATCTCTTCATCGGGCTCGTGAGGCGTGGTTACATCGTTCTCAGCTACGATCCCATGGGGCAAGGCGAAAGGTATCAATACTGGAATTTTCTTCAACAGGAGACCTTGTTGAAGGACCCCGACAACCAGCACGCCATGGCGGGACTGCAGGAAATCCTGCTGGGACAAAACCTGGCCCGCTACTTCATCTGGGATGGAATTCGGGGACTTGATTACCTCGTGAGCCTTCCAGAAGTGGATCCCTCGCGCCTCGGGGTGACCGGCAGCTCCGGCGGCGGCACGCTCACGACCTATATCTCTATGCTCGATCCGCGAGTCAAGGTGGCCTCTATCGTCACTTTCATTACTTCCCTGCCCAAGAAGATCGAAGCGCGCAGCCTGGATCGGGATGCCGATCCGGAGCAGGATATTCCCGGCCTCCTGGCTGCAGGCCTCGACCACACAGAATTCGTGGGCATGATTGCTCCCCGGCCAGTCCTGATCGGGTCAGCCGTTCGCGACTTCTTCCCCATTGAAGGAACACGCCAGACCTTCGCCGAGCTCCAATCTCTCTATAAGAAACTCGGTGTACCCGAGCGAATCAAGATGGTGGAGTTTGACCACCGCCACATGTATAGCCAGTCGCTGCGGGAAGCCACTTATGCCTGGTTCGACCACTGGCTGAAAGGCGTCGAGGGCGAGGCCCACGAGCCGGAAATCGTCACGGAGAAGGATGCGACCCTGCAATGCACGCCCACCGGCCAAGTGATTACCTCTCTCGGCGGGAAGAGGGTTTACGACTTCAACCGGGCGCAGGCGGAGCAAGAACTGCGTCTGCTGGACTCGCGGCGTCGCTCTTCTGACTTCCGCACCACTCTTGCCGAGAAAATCCGCAGCCGCCTGGCGGTGCCCGTCGCCGCGGCGGCGCCGGCAGTGAAGACCCTCGCCACAACCGAAGTGGGGGACCTGGTGGTTGAAAAGTTGCTGCTTGAGACCGATCCCGGCATCGCGGTTCCGACTCGAGTGATTCATCGGAAGGGTGTGCAGCGGAGAGTGCAGGCAGTGGTCTATCTGCGCGATCGCATGGGAGAAAGGGACCGCCCAGCCCTGTTCGCCTCGCTGGCCGAGCAGGGTCACGTGGTGGCCGTCGCGGACGTCCGCGGCTTCTGCGAGCCCTGGGCGCCTGGTGACGTGCGCGGACAAGGGGAAGACTTCTTCCACCCCCGCGATGGAAATGATGCGGACTTTGCCTACGCGGCGTCCTTTCTGGGGCGCCCGCTTCTGGGAATGCGCGCCGGCGATGCACTCGGGGTGGTTCGCTATCTGCGCACACGCTCGGATGTTGACGCCAAGCGCGTGGCGATTATGGGAAGAGGCTGGGCAGGGGTCACGGCAGTCTTTGCCGCTTCTCTCGACACGGAGATTTCGGCGATAGCCGTGGAAGCAATCCCCACGTCGTACGGCGCGCTCGCCAAAGCGGAGCTCTACGAGCAGCCCGCCTACTTTCTGTTGCCAGGGGCGCTCGAAGACTTCGACTTCACCGACGTATTCGCGGCTCTTGCTCCCAGGCCTCTGCTGGTGTTGAACCCCCAAGATCCGTTGACTCGGAAGATGGTTGAGCAAGAAGCGCTCGTGGCATTGGCGCCGGCTCGTGCCGCGTATGACACGGCGAGGGCTTCGCAAGCACTCGCCGTCAAAGTTGAGCCGCTGGATACGGACGTGCCGAAAGTGCTGGAGGAATGGCTCCGCGCGCTCCAATGACCTTGTCGTCCTCGCCGAGCCGGGGGCCTACTTCAAAACGGCGGGATTCCGCCTGGAGCCTGGGGCGATGGTGTCGGGCCGGGAACTTGTCCCGATGCGGTCATGGATAGTGCAGATACGCCGGCTGGCGCAGAGCGCAGCTCTGCGCTTTAGCGTGCTATATTAGCGCTGGTCATGCCCACCCACAAACAGCATTTTGCGCGCGGACGCTCCAACCGCTGACCAGCAGCGCCTATCGCCGAGCCAAGTTTTTTGAGAGTGATCGCCTGATATCAGTCTAGTTCGTGGGTCGCAAGACCTGCGCTCTGCGCCAGCCCGCGAATCGTGGTGATTCTGGCAGAGCATTACATGCGCCCGGAGACCGCCACTCGCATGCGGGAGCTGCTGGCCCCCGAGACCCCCGAAGAGGCGTCGTTCTGGCCCGACGAGTACCGGCAGGATCACCGCGAGACCGGCCCAATCGAACCGTTGAAAGCAAATGGCCGACGCTAAGACGTTGGCGAGACCGCCCGCTCACTGTCATGCTGACCCCGCCCTG
>JBEKUR010000030.1:0-45372 GCA_049514855.1 Terriglobia bacterium | reverse complement strand
CGTTGCCAGTTCTTTCGGAAAATAGTCGAAATCCGTTTTCCCGAGCAAATCCTCGGGGTTCTTCGCTCCCATAAGCTGGGCGAGTGCGCGGTTTGCCAAAACGAACCGGCTCTCGTCATCCTTCACGTAAATGAGATCGGGCATGTTATCGATCAACGCGCGCAACAGATCGTGCTGGGCTCGGAGCGCCTCCTCGGCTTGCTTGCGCCCCGTGACGTCGCGATTGACGATGACCAGCAAGTCGGGCTCCCCCTTGCCCGAGCGGATCACACTGGACGTGGATTCCAGGACCCGCCACGTGCCGTCCTTGTGCCGGATTCGGTATTCGAGAGTCTTGCCCTTGCCAGTGCGCCGGGCCTCCACCCCAGCGGCTGCCACCCGCTCGCGGTCGTCAGGGTGAATTTGCTCAAACGCCGATGATCGCTGAAGCTCGGCGGGTGAATACCCCAGGACTTTCTGATAGGAGAGACTGTTGTAGATTCGCTTCCCTTCCGTGTCTACCACTGCAATCATGTCGGCGGCATTCTCGGTAATCAGACGGAAAAGCTTTTCTTTTGCTTCCAACTGCCGACGTATTCGATGGATTTGCAGCTGCTGGTGGATGGTGTATAGGTCGAACAGCAGTACCATGCCCAGGAGTCCCCACACAGCTTGGCGCAAGGCGAGGATGCCCTCCCAGTCGTAGTGGGAATGCAGGAGGACGGGCAGAAAAGAAATAATCCCAAATGTGAGTAGCAGAGTGATCGCTATAGCTGTCGACGACAACCACCATTCGCGCCGCTCAATACGACCTGACCCAATTTCGCGGGTCTCACTCTCCAGCGCGCTGAAATCTTCGATGTTGCGCGTGTCAGTCTGCTTCATAGGCCATAGCTCAGTCGCTCGAAGCTTCAATTCCCCTTACCGCATCCAGCCGCGAACATTTCCCTAGACCACGCCTTCAGTTTTTTCTGAGCAGCGCAATCTGTCGTCGCAAGACCATTATTCTTCAAGGGTACAAGTCAACGATTCTGGCAAAGGGAACAAGCAAGATGCTGCAATACGTTGCGAGTGCCACTTGAATGCAGATGCAATTCCCGCTTCGACGGAAACGTAAGTTTTGCGGTAATCAATGAAAATCAGCAGCGTTAGCAGGTATTTGCCAACCATGAGAAGCAACAACAAGCAGCGGGATATAATTGCTGCTTGTGCTCTCATCTGCGTCAAGCCTTGGCCGATTCCTTTCTAGGTACAAACCCGTGCGCTTCATCGGGAGCCAGCACAACTCTTCGCGCGGTCGGCCTTTCATACGCCTTCTTCATCACAGTGCCGCACCCACATCTCGGTTGATCGGCGTCTACCAATTGTGATGACTCTATGATGACCAACTCCGCACAACACCTTGGATTAACACAACGCCATTTTTGGCCTATGTGCATCATCTTGCCCCCCTCTTTTTGAGATTCTCACCCGTTTAGCCATCATTCCTCGCTCCCCGTCATCCCCAGACAGATTGATATCCAAGCGCTGAAAGCATCCATCGCATCTATGAGCAATAAATGGGGACTTTCTGTCATGCAAAAATACGGCAAGTCCCTCAGCCTGGCTCGAATTGATATCAGGGGATCGGTTGTGGTAGGAAACGTGCCGTGGTCCGCCACGTGGAGAGGCATCTTGTTCGCATCGCCGCTAGAGACTCTGCGCTTGACGATCATCGTTTGTTTGAGTATCACTTTGAGATGTGATGCCTCATCCGAAATCTCGAAATTGATCGGAAAGGCAACCAGGTCGATACAGCTTTATTCGAGAGTTTTATGCGCTGCGGTCTAGGACAAATTGACGCCAGGCCGTTGCAATGCAATGAGCCGATGGGGTCGAAGCAGAAGAGACATTCACGGAAGACTCATAGAAAATCGCATCGGTCGTTGATTTCCTTCTAAGTTGGAAGACTTCCACACTCGATTGACTCTGGGGAGCGAGTTGCATCTCTGCCCCACGATACCCGCCTTTGCTTGCATCTCCCATCGGGTCTTCTCGCGCCAACGGGGCAACTTCCATCGGCCCGTTGTGGTTGTAAACCCAACCACACTCGTCGTGCTCAAAGCTGACGGACCGAACCATAAGACACTTGTAAAGTCGATTTGGCTGTATACTTGCTTCTCCATAATCTGAAACTGAAATCCTCTTGCACAAGGTCCCGCGCTGGATTCCTCTCATTTGCAGCCTATTGGCCAGCAGAATTCCGCCTTTTCGAGCCACCCTTTTGAGTCTAGAAAGTGACTTCCTAACTTAGCTTAGGGCTTTCACTTTCTCTTCCGGATTTGAGCAGGCAACCGCGAAGACGACGGTTTCCAAGACCCGCACCAAGATCCACGATCTAGCGCTTGAATATGGGCTCCAGCAATACGAGCAGGGTCCTTCCAACCGTTGCCCGCAATGCGCCAGACTCAAAGAGGGAGCCGGATCCTGAGGTGCACGACCCGCCTTGGGCCTAAGTAAAGCCGGCGGGTTGGAGGATCTGAAGGTTTAGGAGGTTTTTACGGCGCGTATAAGCGTATGTGGCCCCTCGATTGGCTCCGCATCCTGTTTCTAGGGAAGATGTGGAGGAAGGACCCAATCAAAACGTCGTGACGGTCTGTTGATTTCATGACAACCCATCGAAGAGCAATAACCGAGAATTACAATACGAACTCAGCTAAGCCTTCTAGAATCTGCGAGTTGACATTTGAAGAGTTTGCCAATTTAGGTTCCTTTTTGTCAGGCAGAAGGTAGGAATTGGGCCCTCCGTGTGGCGCTCAGTTATAAGAACTGTTTCACTTTTCCTCGACTACATCCTCGGGTCGGTCGCTGCGTCCTGGATCAGAATCACATCCTGGCTGGGGCCTGTGCGAGAGCGGCTGCGCTCACTACCTCCGCGTGCTTACTTCCACGATTTTCATCAGCGCGTCCAGGTCCTTTGTATCGATCACTTCCGCCGGTGAGTGCGATAAACGCAGCGGCCCTCCCAGCGCCACGTCCACCGATCCGCTCTCTCTGTGGAACTCTGTGCTCCCCGCGGTGAGCCTCTTCTTCTCTTTATTTGCAAAGCGTTTCGATCAGCAATTCCTTCTTCTCTTCCGCCAAGCGGCTCAGCGCCCCCAGCGACGCCACATAGCCCCCCGCCGCGGCCGCCGTCAGCCCCGTGAACGCCATTGCCGGTATCCACGGATTCCCCAGCAATTTGCCGGCAAGGATGATCACCGTGCAGACTGCTGCCACCACAATTTGCACGCCCAAAGCCGTCCACACCGCGATCCCCGAATTTCGTTGCCCCTTCATCTTCCCGAACTCCATTTTCTTCGGGAAGCTCAGCGACGACCAGTTCGCAATCGTCAACTGGCCCATCACCGCGAACGCGCCCGCCCCAATCGTCGCCGCAAACATCGCCGTGCTCGGCCACCCTACTCGCCACACCAGCAGTGCCAGCGACAAGCTCAGCTCAAACGTGACCAGCGCTACCAGAAACAGATTCTTCCCCAACAGCACATCCTGGAATCGTAGCGGCGCCATGAAGTACGTCTGGATGCCTTTACCCTCAAACGCAAAGGCGTTATACGCGGGCGAAATCAGGATTAGAATCAGGTACGCCATGATGGCCGGGAAAAACATTTCCGGCTTCAGCGAGTGTTCCCGCAGCGGCGAGCCATTCCCGAATTGCATGGTGAAAAACACCACCATGATGGGGGGCAGCAGCAGCGTCAAAAACGCCATGCCGTTGCGTGTCAGATAGCGGAACTCCTTCAGCACCACTGCGGCAACCGTTGCCGGCACCAGCGGCAGCCATTCCCCATTTGCGCTTTGGCCTTTTGCCTTTTTGGCTGAAGCGGCGATGGCGTTGTTCTTCTTCGTCGGTGCGGGTGCCGCGGTCTCACTGAGCTCTTCGCCGCGGTATTGTGCCGCGAATCGTCGCCACAATAATCCGCTCGTCACACCCAGCCACACAAGCAACCCCGCCGTACCCAACAGGATAGCCCGCGGATCCCCGCGCACCGATCCCGCCACGGCGCTCCCCGCCAACGATCCCGGCAACCAGGCCAGATACGGCAGGTACTCCAGAATCTTCGGCCGCGCCGCATTTCCGTACCGCTGCAGCACGGGATTCAGGAAATTCAACGACACCATCGACAACACGAACAACCCGATGAACAACTCTCGCGTCTTGCGCTTCGCCAGTATCTTTTCCAGCCATGACCCAATCAGCCGCTCCAGCGTCACATTCATCAGCACAAACAACACGCTCACGCACGCCATCACCGGCAGCACTTCCGGGCGCGCCACCGCTGCCCCCAGGACCATCGCGGCCACCCAGCAGACGGCCGATACGGCCGCAAAATCCGCGAATCCGTAGCCCAATCCCAACAAATAAAAGGTGCGCCAGCTCAACGGAAAGCGCAGTAGCGTCTTGAACTCAAAATTTGCCCCGAATCCCGCTACAAAAATCGGAAACACCTGCCACCATAAAAAAATGGCCCAGAAGAGCAGCCCCATCCAGCTCGCCCGTTTTCCTGCCAGAAACGCACTCGCCCCGGCAAAAAAGGCGAAGCACAATCCCACCACCAGCACCGCGCCGAACGCGGCCGCAAAAATAATTCCCACCAGGTCCCAGCGGTTGTTCTTCCTCTGCATGCTGTTTTTCAGTAAGCTCCAGCGCAAGCCTGCAATCAACCGCAATTGCGCCAGCACTCCCGGCATCTGCGCTACGTCAGCCACGTCAGTTCCTCCAGACGCGCCTGTTCCGCGCCGCTTTGCCCCACGATGGAAAGGAAGATCTGCTCCAGCGTTTTTGTTTCGCCCTCGCTGCCGGCAACTCCCGCGCGCAGCTCTTCCAGCGATCCCTGCGCCACCAGCCGACCCTGGTGGATGATGGCCACGTGGCTGCACCGCCGCTCCACAATCTCCAGCACGTGCGAGGTCAGGAAAATCGTCACGCCGCGCTCCGTCATCCTTCCAAGCAGGGCCTTGAGCGCCCCCGCCGCCAGCGCGTCCACGCCCTCGAACGGTTCATCCAGGAATAAAATCCGCGGCCCGTGGATCACCGCCGCAGCCAGCGCCAGTTTCTTCTGCATGCCGTGCGAATAATCCGCAATCAGCGTCTTCTCCCGATCGGCCAATTGCATGAACCCCAGCAATTCTTCCGCGCGCTTTTCCGTCGTCGCGCGATCCAATCCGTACATTCTCCCCACAAACCGCAGATACTCTACTCCCGTCAATCGCTCGAACAGCCCCATCCCTTCCGGCACCACGCCGATCTGGCACTTCACCTCCACGGGATGCTTTTGAAAATCCAGCCCCAGCAATTCCACGCGCCCCGACGTCGGCGCCAGCAGCCCCGTCAGCATCTTGATCGTCGTGGATTTCCCCGCGCCGTTCGGCCCAAGAAACCCGAAGAAATGGCCCGCCTGTACTTTCAGGTCGATGGCGTCCACCGCTGTAAGCGCCCCAAACGTCCTGGTCAATTTTTCAGTCGCAATCGCGATTTCGCCCATGATTTCCGCCTGTTCTGGCACACCCGAGCACGCCACTCTAGCACTGTTTTTACGCAGCCCAGCGCCGGAATTTTCAATGCATCGCAAGAAGCAGAAGCTTTGCGTTTAGCTGCTGGGAACCGGCGTTGCTCCTGGCACCTGTGGCCCGCGCCCCGGCAATGCCGCCAGCACTGCCGGAAGCTCTACGCGAAACACCGCGCCGCCGGTTTGCCCGTTGTAGCAGAGAATTCTCCCGCCATGTTCCTGCAGGATGCCGTAGCAGATGCTCAATCCGAGCCCCGTTCCCTTGCCCACGGGTTTTGTGGTGTAGAACGGATCAAACACCCGGTGCGGCTCGCGGATTCCCGGCCCCGTATCCGAAAACAGGATCACCACGTTGCCTCTATCCCGCAGCGTCCGGATGGTCAGCACGCCTCCACCCGCCTCGTTCATGGCATCCACGGCATTGTTAATGATGTTGAAGAAGACCTGCATCAATTGGTTGTTGTCGCCGCGCACGCCCGGCAGAACCGATTCCAGCTGCATGTCAATGCGTGTCGCGCCGCTGTGCAGGTCGAGCGCGCGCAATTGCACCGCGTTTGTCACCACCGAGTTGATGTCCAGCAGCGTGCGTTCCGGCGGCACCTGCCGCGCAAAACTCAGCAGGTTCTGCACCAGGTTTTTTGTCCGCCGCGCCTGCTCGCGAATTTTCGCCGCCGTGCCCCGCGCACGGTCCGGCAGCGCCGGGTCGTCCGCCAGCAAATCGGAATATCCCAGAATCGCCGTTAGTGGATTGTTGATTTCGTGCGCAGCTCCCGCCGCCAACTGCCCCAGAGACACCAGCTTTTCCGATTGCACCAACTGGGCCTGCAGCCGCTGCAGGTTCTCGATCGACGACTCCGATTTCGCCAGCAACCGCGCGCGGTCGGCGTCCGCCAGATGCGTGCGCAGAAATACGAGTAGCGCCAGGGGCAGGGAGGCAATCAGCGTCACCGTCAGCCGGAATTCTCTCACCGCTTGCGTGTCGTGCTCCATCCACAGCGCATAGAGCGCAAACACAGGCAGCGACATCACTGCCGCCATGGCGAAGCGGCTGGCCCACACGCTGTCTCCCACCACTGTTTCCAATTCGCCGACAGGGCTGCTCTCCGCCGGCGCGTCCAATTCATCGCGCCTTTTGTACGCCACCCAGCCCGCATACGCATACCAAAAGAAGACTGTTAGTAGCGGCAGGTCGTACAAACTACCCGTGTAGTACTCGCCGTGGCTGATCGCCACGTTCACGGCCAGTGAAGTCAGCATGTACAACGCCGAGGCCCCAAATAGGTGCGCGTACACGCTCCGCCATGCCCCGCTCGTTCGCAACCATAACCAGGCGAATCCCCCCATGATCATCAGGTGCTGGATATAGTCCAGCACGTTGAAATTGAAGTTGTAGACCCCCAGAGTCGGCGTCGCGTACATCCACGGCAGAACCACGAACACGTACAGGAACGTCCACCACGACAGCAGCAGCGCAAAATCCATGTACCCCAGGCCAATGCGCACCTCGCCACGCTTCAGGTGCGGCCGCATCGCCAGCGCCGCGATCAGCGGAATATTGCGAAGGAAGAAAATGATGTCGCCTGCAAACAGGTCGGGCACCGGCTTGAGCAGATACACTTCGTAATACGTCCATTCGAATTGTCCGACCATCCACAGCGTGCAGCTCAGCGCCACCAGCATCCAGAAAATATTTCGCCGCCAGTGCGGCGTGCCGGCATTCATCAACAGCCCCGCGTTTGCCAGCAACGGCACAAAGCACTGCGTGATATTTCCAAAAGCGTTGAGTTTCGTCCCGGGTCCCAGGAGATGAGACACCAGGGCGTAGAAGCCAAGGAACACAACCCAGGCCCCCACGAACCACACGGTTGTGCGGGAAGTCGTCACAATCTTTCTTCTATCTATTCTAGGTGCTTTCCGGGGAGCCCCGGCCCGCCGCGTGCCCCACGGATGGCGTAAGTATCACCGCGCCGCCACCCGCACCCCGGTAAATATCGCGAAGTCCCTGTTTTTCCCCTGCCCTCGGCTGGATGCGTGTCTGGCTCAAACGACTCTTCACCATGGGAATTGTGTAGCCCACGCGCAGTCGTGAGAAACCTGACCGAACTTGGCAGTGTTGTTAGGCGAAAAATTGCAAGCCGCTGGTAGAATCATCCTCTGTTCTGCCGGCACTCTGTAAGGGTAGCGGCCAGTGCCGCTGTTCTCTGGCAAGTTGGCGGAGGAGGAGGGATTCTGTCCAAGCAGCCTAAGAAATTCTCAGTGGCGATGGTAAAACTTAAGTCCAATGCAGTCAACGCAGAAAAACTCCAAAAATCATTTCATCAGTGTTAATGAGGAATTTGAGGCTTGAGATTTGTGCGGAAGTCTTAGGAAATATTTAGGAAGGAGCATAGGCTTTGTGTCTCCACTGCCATGTAGGACGCTGCCCTGCGCGACCAGAGCATAATGTAGCGAAGCATCGCCCGTGCTGTCAGGATTCGGCTACGCCCTGAGGAGTGATAGCTCAGTTCACCGTCGCCCCGCCGCAGCACTTCTTGTATTTCTTTCCCGAACCGCACGGACACGGATCGTTCCGCCCGACCTTGGAGGTGGTGCACCGAGACTCAGGCGCGAAGGCACTGCCCGCGTGGGCTTCCCGGTGCGCCCGGAAATACCGATACGCCCCCACCAGCCCGGCCGCCATATGCACGATGATGTCCTCGCGCTTCTCTGGGGTGATCGGCGCGGGACGCATCTTTGGGTCTTCGTCGTGCTCGTGGTAGAGCATCATCATGGGGATCAGCCATCCGCCTTGCTCCTCGTCCTCAACCAACTCAGCCCAGCCATCGTGGCGCATGCGCATGCCCCGCATGAATCCGCGCGCCCAGTCGTTGCCGTGCGCCACGGCGTGCTCGTCCTCCAGCAGGAGCGGAACGTAGACTTCGCCATTGAACAGCGTCCCGGCGATTGTGTTCCAGTGCCGCGTCATCAGCCCCAAGATTTCGTTCGCCTCTTCGAGGCTGGAGAACTCGCAGACATCAGCCACCTCACCGCCGAAGACCTCCCGGTTGTATTCGCTCGGCATCACGGTTTCCGGCCCCGCGATCAGGGCGGCAAAGAACCCGTCGAGTTCTTCGAGGTTCATTGCCCTGCCACATTTGCAGCCCCTCAGAAATGCTCCGAGGCGGTCGAGTTCGGCGTCGTTGAGGGGCTCGGGCTTCGGGAAGGTGGTCATTGAGATTTCCCGGTGCTCGAATTCTCGCACCTATTTGCTAAGCGCCCAAGAGTGAAAGAAGGCTTCGGGCCCGAAAATCACGTCCTGAATTCGTTTCGAGGTTTACCGAATCGCGATTTTGCGAAAGCCACCCACCACACGTGCAGCCACGCTCCAAGACGGGGCATTTAAGCGACCCGCCTTTCGGGCCACTTTCACTTGCTCTTATGTCTTTCTCCCTTTTGACCGGATGTCAGGAGAGTCCACCGACGATATTGCGATACTCAGCTTCGGTGAAAGCCTTAAGAGTTTCCGTGGTCACATTGCCCTGTGCGCCAACCGAAAGGGTGAACTTGGCACCAGCTTCGTCGTTGGGAAACTCCGAAATCAACACAGCGTCATACTGTCCCATGGTTAAGTACCAAGCGTGAATTTTCCCTCCCGCCTTCTCGGCGGCTTTCTTGGCGGCATCGAGTCGTGCGGGGCTTTCTTTGATCTTGGCGATTCCTTGCTGGGTGTATCGGATCAAACTCACATAATGTGGCATATCGAGTGTCCTCCTGAGGGCTGGCACATTACCAATTGCCGAATGTGGGCGTCAAGCTCGGGCATGGTCGTCTCAAGAGCTAGTGCGATGGACACCAGAAGAGGTCGTGCTTTGTTTGAATCAGCGGGAACGCCTTGTTATGGCGCTCTGAGGCAGGCGAGAAGCCCCGAATATCGTCTCTGCGGACGGTCGTTGCGGACGGCGATGGCCATCGCCTTCTTCTGCCCGATCAGTACGACAAGCTTTTTGCCCCGCGTGATTCCCGTGTAAATAAGATTCCGTTGCAGCAGCATGTAGTGTTGCGTGGCGATCGGGATCACCACGGCGGGAAATTCCGACCCCTGTGATTTGTGGATGGTGACCGCGTAGGCAAGCGAAACCTCATCCAGTTCCCCGAAGTCGTACTTCACCCGGCGCTCGTCGAAGCGGATGGTGACCTCATGCTCGACGGGATCGATGCGCTCGATAGTTCCGATGTCGCCGTTGAAAACATCCTTGTCGTAGTCGTTCTCGGTCTGGATCACCTTGTCGCGCATCCGGAACCGCCACCCGAACCGCTCGACCATGGGCTCTCCCGCCCGCACTGGGTTCAACACATTCTGAAGGGCCGTGTTCAGTTCGCGCACGCCAAGCGATCCTCGGTTCATGGGGCAAAGAACCTGAACATCGCGGATGGGATCGAACCCGAAGCGTTGCGGAATCCGTTCCTTGACCAGCTTGACGAGCATGGCGGCGATCTTCTCTGGCTCATCCCGTTCGACGAAGTGGAAATCCGAGTCCCGCTCCGCTCGGCGCACATCCGGCATCTGCCCGCGGCGGATGCGGTGGGCATTAATAATGATCCGGCTGTTTGCCGCCTGCCGGAAGACTTCCGTCAATCGCATGACCGGAACGACGCCGCTATGGATCAAATCATGCAGCACCGTGCCCGGCCCAACGGATGGAAGCTGGTCCACGTCGCCGACCAGAATCAGCCCGGCGTGGTTCGGCACCGCCCGCAAAAGCGAATGCATCAGCGGCACGTCCACCATGGAAGTCTCATCAATGACCAACAGACCGCAGGAGAGCGGATTGGCTTCATGCCTGTTGAACCTCCCAGTCGCGGGGTCAATCTCCAGCAGGCGGTGGATCGTCTTCGCCTCCATGCCCGTGGTCTCGTTCAGGCGCTTCGCCGCCGCTTTTACGGCCGCATGCCCCGCTGACAAACCGCAATCCTGCACTCCGAAGTTGACCAATTCTACGTTCGCCGCATTTTGTTTTGTCTCAATTGGCCGCCTCGGAAGAACCCCACTTCGTCGAACTTGGATTTTTCCACACCACCCCGCCAATAACTTGCTATTCCGCCTGTCCTGAACGAAGTCAAAGGGCCGGAAGGGATACGGCGTCGTCGAGGGGCGGGGTGGCTGGAACCTCCTTTAAGTGGGAGGATCGCAGTCCCGCAGTCAGTTCACCGAAAATGATAGCGCCTGAATGACTTTCTTTGCTGGAGTCGCGGAAGGTGCGGGGTTTAGGGGAGCTTGAGAATAGACCATCTTTGGGGAAATATGTGCAAGAAAGTTCCTGTTTTCGGAGGGCCGCCGCAAGTTTGCACAAAAGTTCCTTGCCGATAGGATGCCCAACACGAGCGAAACCAGGGAAGTCAATGTTGGTTTGCGCATGCACAAGGACGGAACTCACCCGAAGGCCCCCTCTGGCCTTAACCATAACTTTCAATGCTGCGCAAAACGTCATTTTCCGCTCTTTTGGCCCTCTTTTCACTTGACGTATCTATTCACTTTGCTAATCTCCGCTCCCATCAGCTGGGCGCTCTCTCTGGCCTCCCCGCCGGAGAGCAAAGTGCTCAGATGTCCCGTGTTCTTGCCGTCCTATTTGCCCAATGTTTTTGAGGTGACCTATGCTTGCCGTCCAAGATGACATCTCCTCGCCCCAGTTCGCGGTGACCGCCCGTGCAATGGACCCACGCCCCTCGGAAAGGATCCCTGCCCCGATGACCTCACGCTTTCCGTTAACGGCACTCTATCTCTCCGCTATGTTCGCCATGCTCTTATTTGCCGTTCTGCCCGCCTGCGCCGCGCCTCCTCTCGCCGGCACTTACAAAATCACGGAGAACACCGACCTCGGCTCTGAAATCCGCCTCACCGTTCAGTTGAATCTTTTTAATCCCGGCGATGCCGCGGTCACCGTCACCCGCGTGAGCTTGCGCAGCATTTCTGCGCCGGGTCAATGGGTTAGCACGGTCTCCAACGTCGTTGTCCAGTCTCACGCAAACTCCCAGCTCTCTCTCCAGTTCCTCATCTCCAAAAAAGATTTCAACGCCTGGCAGGTTGGGCCGCACCAGCAATTCCTGGTCACCCTCCAGCCCGCCGGCGGCCAAGTCACTCTAGTCAACCTCCCGCTTCTGCGGACGCGAGAATGAAGAAATCGCCCATGCTAAAAAAACTCTTTTCTCTCATCGCTCTTCTTGCCCTCGTTTCACCCTGCGCTTTTGCTCAGGCGCTCGGCACGATCAATACCGTCGCCGGCGGCGTCCCCAACAATTTGCCCGCCCTATCTGTCGGTATTAGCTATCCAACTGCGGTGGTCAAGGACTCTTCCGGCAATCTGTACGTGGCCGTGGAGGGTTTTGCGTTTGCCGCGGGCGGCGTTTTCAAAATTAATCCCAGCGGGATACTAACAACCTTTGTCGGCAACGGCACGTTGTTTGCCTCGACGGGTGCCAATAACGGAGACGGTGGCCCGGCCACAAACGCCACTCTGGGCTTCGTCACCGGGTTGTTCTTGGACTCGCAGCAGAACCTCTACATTTCCGATAATTTTTACGGCACGATCCGCAAAGTAACTGCCTCCACCGGCATCATCACCACCATCGCGGGAGGTGGCGCCGGCTGTACTGCGCAGACGGACACACTCGGCGACGGGTGCCCGGCCACCTCGGCGATCCTTTCTGTTCCCTATCAGATTTTTGTTGATGCCAACCAGAATCTCTTCATCGCCGATTCGGGTAACAGCCGCATACGCGAAGTCGTCGCCTCCACCGGTCTCATGCAGACCGTCGCGGGAGGCGGCACCGGCTGTACTGCACAGACGGACACCGTCGGCGACGGCTGTGCCGCTGCCTTAGCAAACCTTAGCCAGCCGTTTGGCGTCTACCTCGACACGCAAAGGGATATTTTCATCTCCGATACAGGCAACAGCCGCATTCGCGAAGTCAGCGCTTCCACAGGCCTCATCCAGACGATTGCCGGCACGGGAACCCCCGGCTACAACGGCGACGGTATCGCTGCCAACACCGCCCAAATCTCCAGTCCGTACAGTCTTTTTGTCGATCCTTCCGGAAATGTCTTTTTCTCCGATGTTGGAAACTCCCGCATTCGTGAAATCGTCGCTTCCTCCAGCCTGATTCAAACCATCGCTGGCGGGGGCTTTGGCTGCTCCGGCCAGACCGACTCCGTAGGAGACGGCTGCCCTGCCAGTAGCGCTACTCTCCTTGCCGCAAACGGAGTTTTTGTTGACGCCTCCAATGATCTCTATATTGCGGATTCTGACAACTCCCTGGTCCGTGAGGTCGTTGCTTCCGATGGCGTTTTGGCTTCCACCGATACCATCCAGGCCGTGGCGGGCAATGGCACCGTTTTCTTTAGTGGCGATGGCCTACTCGCCACCAGCGCGCAACTCAACGTGCCCTATGGGGTTGCTGTTGACGCCTCCGGCAATCTCTTCATCGCTGACACCGATAGTAGTCGCATCCGGAAAGTCAGCGCCACAACCGGGATCATTCAGACCGTCGCCGGCGGCGGAACAGGTTGCACTGCTCAGACGGACTCATTTGGCGATGGCTGCCCCGCTGCTCAAGCCGTCCTCATTGAACCCATCGCCCTCTTTGTCGACAGTGCCGGCGACCTTTTCATCTCCGACTACGGCCACAGTCGCATCCGTGAAGTCTCAGCCTCCACTGGCATCATCACAACGGTTGTGGGCGGCGGCACCGGATGTACTGCGCAGACGGACACCGTGGGCGATGGGTGTCCCGCAACCCAAGCCACCCTGAGTCTTCCCTGGGGCGTTTATGTGGACCCCAACGGAAACATTTTCTTCTCCGACTTTGGCAACTCTCGCATCCGGAAGGTCGTGGCCTCCACCGGGCTGATTCAGACCATCGCGGGCACCGGTACGGCGGGCTACAATGGCGACAACATTCCCGCTGTGCAAGCTCAGATTAGCTCCCCCATCGGGGTTTACGGCGACGCTGCCGGCGATATTTTCATCTCCGATCAAGTCAACTTCCGCATCCGCGAAATCTACGGTTCGACTCCTCCGCTGGGTCAGACAGCGGGAAACATCGTCACCGTCGCGGGCACCGGCACGCCGGGCTACAATGGCGACAATATTCTGGCAACCTCCGCTGAGATAATTGAGCCCGAGGGAATTTTCGTTGACCGCGCGGGTAACCTCTTTTTCGGCGATTTTGGAAACTATCGTATCCGCGAGGTTGTTGCCTCTACCGGTCTTATCCAGACCGTCGCCGGCAACGGCACGTTAGGGTTCAGCGGCGATGGCGGCCCCGCGACCAGTGCAGAGGTCGCCCTTGTTGGCGGCGTGGCTGGCGATCCAAACGGTAATCTCTTCCTCGCTGACACCTACAACCTCCGCATCCGCGAAGTTTACGGCATTGTCCCCGCCAATACTTTCACGATCACAACCAACTCCCTCCCGCTTGCCCAAGTCGGCGTCCCTTACTCCTTCGCTCTTCAGGCGGTCGAAGGAATTCCTCCTCTCACATGGTCCCTCGTGTCCGGCGCGTTGCCTCCCGGCATGTCGCCACTCTCATCGGTTGGCGTAATCTCAGGCACGCCCACCACGGTAGGCACATACAGCTTCACCGTGCAGGTTGCCGACGGCGCGTCTCATGTTCAAGCGCGGCCTCTCACGCTCACCGTAATCCCCCCATCCGTGACGCTGCAGTCCCTCACGGTGACCCCTACAAATCCCACTCTTTCGACGCACACCACGCAGACATTCCTGGCGATTGGCACCTACAATGACGGGAGCACCCAGAATCTTTCCGTCGCGGTGACCTGGAGTTCCAGTAGCGCGACAGTAGCGACGATCAGCTCTTCCGGAGTGGCCACTGGTGTCAATGCCGGAACTTCCACGATCACTGCCACCTTAGGCAACGTCGCCGGCTCAACCGGGCTGACCGTCACTGCCAAGTCTCCCTATGCCTACATAGGCAGTGTGGTTTCCGCGAATTGCTGCCTGGACGCGCTCGATACTTCCACGAATCAAGTTGTGAAGTCGATCCCTGTAACCGCTCTTAACGAGCCATTTGGCATTACTCCGGATCAGAGCCGCATCTACCTGGCAGACAATGTGAACAATCTCGTGAATGTGGTGGACACAACCACGAATACCCTCGTGACCGCCATCCCGGTTGGCTCCGGTGCCACTGCGGTCGCTATTGCCCCTAATGGTCTGTCTGGATATGTGGCTGACTATGGGGACACAAACGTTTCTGTCTTCAGTGTTGCGACCAACTCCGTGGTGAAGACCGTCCCCATCGGGTTTGCAGCTGACTGGCTTACGGTCACGCCTGATGGGGCCTTCGTCTACGTCGCTAGTACGGTGGATAACAGAGTCGCGGTGATTAATGCGAGCACGAATACGCTCAGCTCTACTTTCACCATCGCTCCGCCTGCTGGACAACCATCCGCGGCTTGCCTCGGTGGACCGACGTTTAATCCCGCCGGCACTCTTGGCTATATCTTGCAGACCTGCTCAACAACAACACCTGGAAGCGTAACCGTTTTTTCCGTACCCAACAACGTCACCGTGGCCACCATCCTTGTGGGAACCTTGCCATATGACTTGGCCCTCACTCCAGATGGATCGCGCCTGTACGTCGTGAATGCCGTCTCGAACAATGTTTCCGTGATTGACACGGCAAGTAACACCGTCATCGCAACTGTGGCGGTCGGAAACGCTCCCCAATCCATCGCGGTTACCCCCGATGGCACGTTGGTTTATGTAGCGAACGCGAAGGACAGCACGCTTTCCCTGATTCAGACTTCCACGAATACAGTCACTGCAACCGTTCCGCTGACAATACCCTTTGGTATCGTCATGGCCAGTCCCCCAGCGGCTTCTCAGGCCACCACGCTCACGCTGGCTCCGCCCAACCTCATTTTCAATTCGCAATTGACCGGAACCGCCAGCCCGGCCCAAACCATCAATGTGACCAATCCTGGCAGCTCTTCTGTCACTCTCAGTAGCGTCGCGCTTATGGGTCCGAATATCTCCGACTTTACCTTGGTCAATTCTTGTCCGAAGCCTCCCGCCACTTTGGCCGGCGGAGCCACATGTGGTCTTCAGGTTGCCTTTAGCCCGATTGCCACCGGTGCGCGCACCGCGTTCGTTACAATCACCAGCACGAACGGTCTGGCTAGTTCCACCCAAAGCGCCCCGCTGACCGGTCAGGGCATTACTCTGGTCTCCATTGCCTTGACGCCGCTCACTCCGGTCATCCCGGTGAATGGAACAGTGCAATTCGTGGCAACGGGCACGTACTCGGATGGCAGCACACAGCCTCTCACAAACGTCTCCTGGGCTTCCTCCCCCTCGAATGTGGCCAGCATTTCTTCCCTCGGTCTCGCCACCGGTCTTACTCATGGCACCGCCACCATTTCCGCGTCGGTTGGGACAATCGCCGCTTCAACCACGCTGACGGTGCAAGCATTGGCGGCCGCGTTTAGCCATCTAACGCCATCGCAGGCCATTTTCGCCGGGACAACCTCGGTAACACTCGGCGGCACAATCGGAAACGGGACAACCTTCCCAACGCCGGGTGAAACCGTTTCGATTGCCCTGAACGGCGTAACGCAGACAGTTGCCATCGGCAGCAATGGCAGCTTCAGCACCGCGTTTCCGACGGGAGCGATCCCCGCATCGGCAACGCCCTACACCATCACTTATCGCTACGCAGGTGACACCATCTTCACCTCGGCCACCGACACCAGCACCACTCTTACGGTGAATCCAGTTGTTTCTCAGTTCTCGCTGACCGTCACAGACATCGGTACTGGCAACGGCACGGTGACGGACAACTTCGAGCAGATCAATTGCACCACGACTGCAGGCGTGCAATCGGGCACCTGTTCGGCGAGCTACACCAGCGGAACAATCGTGACTTTAACCGCTACGCCCAGTGGCAACAGCACCTTTGCCGCGTGGGGAAGTGCCTGCACCGGAACTGCAGGTTGTTCGGTCACAATGATTGCACCGCAGAGCGTGGCGGCTTCGTTCGTGCCGCCGCCGCAGTTGATCAACGTAACCTTTAATCCGGGGACGACCGTCACCGGCATGGCCACGTACGATTGCCCGTCCAATCCTTCGCCGAGCCCCGGCAATCCCTGCACGGATCCCAATGCGCATGCCCTGGCGCTCTCGATTCCGCAAGTGTTGCAGCCAATCACGCTCACCGTGCAGGCGTCGGAGGTTCCTCCCTCCATAGCGGATGGCATTTGCCCGAATGGGTTGACTCCCACGCAGGACTTCGATTGCCGCTTCGCCTCCTTCTTCACCTATCAGACGCTAACGAACGGGAACAAGATTGTGCCGCTTTGCTATCCCTATGCGAACGGCAATTGCGTGCACTACCAGGTGTTTTCGGGAACGCCGGGAGTGGAGCCCAATCCCAATTACTACGTGGGGCCGATCGACTGGAGCATTTCCTGGAACAACGACCAGTTCACTCCTCCCGCGCCGTACACCGGGAGCACGCCTCACCTCTATGACGATCCGGACTACGCGGTCTCTCCGACCTCGCCGTACGGGACCGACTGCACACAGGTGATGCTGGTTGGCAATCCGCCTGTGCCGACGAATCCTCCGATCTCCTGCCAGTTCGAGTTTGACATCACCACCGCCTTCAATCCGACCAAGAAGGTGGATGCCAACATCACCGGCCGCACGAAGCAGTTCAACGATGTGGTCGTGGCATTCCCACCAGCCAATGTGGGGAATCTCACGGTGGCAATGACGCCAACAACGCAGACAGTGACGGCGGGTAGCCCGCTGAGTTTCACGATCGCCATCAGCAACAGCGCAGGTGGTCCGGTGACAGGAGCAACGTTGACCGGCGTGCTGCCGGCGGGCACAAACGTATTG
Source organism: Terriglobia bacterium (assembly GCA_049514855.1). GTDB lineage: Bacteria > Acidobacteriota > Terriglobia > UBA7540 > UBA7540 > CAVROP01. The sequence goes on along the minus strand of JBEKUR010000030.1, from coordinate 27,944 downwards.
TGGACAATCAGTCCTGCCTACACGGGCCCGGGCACGTGCGCGATCACGGGCGCATCCGGCAGCCAGGTGCTGAACTGCAGCTTTGGCACCATCAGTGCAAGCCAGGCCTTCACGATCGGATTGTTAAGCGCGAATTCGTCAATTGGCAGCTACTCGAACACCGCCACCGTGGTAGTCGGGACCCAGCAGATTCTGTCCATCGGGACGCTGACAGTGAATGGCAGCACCGCATCCAATCTGGTGATCTCGCCCGCGAGTGTGGACTTTGGCCAGGTGGTCCTGGGATTCTTCTCCCTGAAGAGCGTCACCCTCTCCAACAAAGGAACCACGGCGATTGCCATCTCCAAGGTTTCCCTGACGTCAGCGGGTAAGGGAGAGCACGAGGACTTCTACTTCCAGAGCTTCTGCCCCAAGAATCTCGCTCCCGGCAAGAACTGCACGGTCCTGGTTGAGTTCGTGCCGGACGACGATGACGTTCTGCTAACGACGCAGTCCGTGGCGCTGCTCATCACGGATAGCGCCGACGGCAGCCCGCAATCCGTTCCTCTCACCGCAAGCGTGATTAATCCGCGCGCCTCGTTCAGCACCAGAGAATTGCACTTTGGCCCGCAACAACAGGGAACAACCAGCGCTCCAGAGAGCGTAACTCTGACGAATTCCGGCACATCGCCTCTCGTTCTGAAAAACGTGACCACGACGGGCGACTACGCCCTGGCGGCGGGCACTACCTGCGCAGCCGGAACGAATCTTGTTCCCTCGCAGAGCTGCACCCTGCTCGTGACCTTTACCCCCAAGGCCAGAGGGCGCCGCTTGGGGACAATCGCGATCGCGGACAACACTCTGTTCGGAAAAGATTTGGTTCTATTGAACGGTACCGGCAACTGACGGGCGGGATAGCCTCCTGCAACTTCGCCTCCAGGCCATTTTGGAGCGTGGCGGCTCGCCGCCGCTTTTACTTCTGCATGCCACGCTGACAAACCCTGACCCCTCTCAGGTTTTCAACGCAAAGATCGCAGCGAGGTCCGAGCGATTTCGGACGGCATCGGATTGCGCTTCTCTCTGGACTTCGTCCGCGGCGCGCCGCGCTTCGCGATATTCTGCCGTGCCCTCGCCCGCTTTCCCGGAAAGCTCCAGCGCGCGCCCCAGTTGATAGTGGCTCTGCGCTTGCAGAACGCGTAGCCCAAGTTTCTCGCTGCGCAAAACCGCTGATTTCAGCTCTTTCTGCGCGCCGCCATAATCCTTCATTCCGATCATCGCTTCTCCGCGATAGACCAGGCATCTGGTGGAGAGTTGTTTCAAGCCCAGGGAATCCGCTTCCTCGCCCAGCCCCTGCAACTTGCCGAAAGCCACCGCAAACTTCCCCTGCTGCACCGCCAGCTTCGCCAGATTGATTTTCGTCAGCAAGATCAGTTGCGCGTCCCCCGTCTTTGCCGCTGTCTGCTGCGCCTCGGCATAGAGGGACGCTGCGGTCTTCATATCTCCACGGTAAAGCGCGTTGTCCGCCTGGTAGCTGATCGCCGTGGCGATCTGCGGCTGGCTCTTCTGTTCGCGCGCGGAGCTCAGCGCATCGCTCAAATACTTGGCCGCTTCATCGCTGCGGCCCGCCAGCGCCAGCGCATTCCCATAGTCCAGCAGGATCTCCGTGGCCATGAATCCCTTTTCCTTGCTCTCCTGGAAACCCTTCAAGGCATCCTGCTCCGCGCTGACGGCCGCGCCGTATCTCCCTTGATCGGCGAAAAGTGTTCCTAGTCCCGAGGATTCCAGCGCTGCCCCCTTCTGATCGCCAGCATTGCGCCGCAACTCCAGCGCTTTCAAATATTGTTCCTGGGCCTGATCGAAGCGGCCATTCTTCACAGAAGTTTCCGCCAGATTGTGCAGCGTGTCCGCGATGTCTCCCGGAACCTTCAATTTTTCGCGCACCTGAAGCGATTGCTCGAAATACGTTCGTCCGTTGTCGAAATCGCCTTTGGCCACATAGGTATTTCCAATGTTGGTCAGGACCATGCCCTGGCTGGAATCGTTGTGGAGATCGATCTGCAACTGCAGCGATTCCTTGAAGAGCTTCAAGGCTTCATCGTACTTGCCGTGCTCGAGTCGAAAAGCCCCGGTATCCGTCAAAACGTCGGCGGTGCCTTGCTTGTCGCCGAGTTCGCGCATCAGCGAGAGCGCTTCCGTATAGTTCTTCAGCGCCACATCGGACTTTCCCGTCAAGTCCTGGATGGTCGCCATCATGTCCAGGCTCTCCGCGATCCCTTTCTTCAGACCCAGGCGTTTTTTAATGTCCAGGGATTCCTGCACGCTCTTCAACGCCTCGTCATACCGCGGGATGGAGAAGTAACCGACCCCCATCGCCTGCGCCACCTGGGCGTGCTCCGCGTCATCGCCCACCTCGATGGCCATGGCTTGCGCTTTGGTCAGATATTCAATCCCGCCCTGCGCATTCCCGCTTTCGATTTCCACCCGCCCCAACGCCAGCAATCCTTCGATTCGCCTGGGATCAAGATCAACCACTTTCTTGAAAATTTCCTTCGCCTTGTCGTACGCGGAGGTTTGCTCGTAGGCCATGCCAAGATCAAACAAGTAATTCGTGTTGTCCGGCGAAACTTTTACCAGATTCTCGTAAGCCGCGATCGCCTTCGGATAATCCTTCAGGATCGAATCATGGCTCGCCTGAATCAGGTATTTTTCCTGCAATGGCAATTGCGCGCTCAGGGAAACGGCTTTCTGCGCCGCCTGCTCCGCATCGTCGTCCTGGCCGAGCTGTGCGTAAGATTGCGCCAGTTTTGAATACGCCAGCGCGAAGTTGCCATCTTCCTGCAGCGCGCCCTGGAATTGTTTTACGGCGCCTGCGTGATTGCCCCGGCGCGCTTGTTGCAAACCCTGGTCATAGTCCCGCAGCGCCGCGATCGAAGTGGTGGACGGTTTAAATGCCTGCGCTTGCAATTCTTTTTGCAGGCTTTGCGAAACGGAGAGGCTTTGCCGGATTTGCGCCGCAAGGTTGTCCACCGCCTGCAAAATCTCTTTTTCGCTGGCAGCTTCCGCTTTCAAGGTCTTGCTGACCCCGTGCTTCAGGTCCTGCACCGTGGCATCAATCCGCAATTGCTCCCCGAACTGCGCGTAGTGGCCCCAAACGATGGTGTCCACGTTGCTGTGATTGGCCACGCGCACCACTGTCGCCTGGTCCAGCTCCGATTGCGGCGTGATCCGCAGATCCTTCAGCACCTGTCCGACGCGCGCCTCCGAAATCATCCGCACACTCGCCGATTCGCCCACGTCGGTGCTGAGCATTTCCGCCATGCTCGAACCCAGCCAGTCCAACTTGGGATCGCCGGAAGCGTTGTGAAAGGGAAGGATCGCGAGCGAGGCTGCAGGCGCGGCCGCGGCGGATTTTGCCGTGGACGACGACGAAAAGTATTTGCTTCCCAGCACCGCGCCGCCCACTGCCAGGACCACCGCCGCTACCGGCACAAGGACAACAGGTTTTCGCCACAGCGGAATCTTGACGGGCTCCGGCGGCGGTGGCGGCAAGGGAAGCTCGATGCGTTTCGTCGAGCCCTGGCGCCACGCTTCGATGTCCTGGCGAATCTCCAGGGCCGTCTGGTAACGCTGCTGCGGATCAAGCTGCAAGCACTTTGTGGTGATGTCGCTCAACAGCAGCGGAACATTCGCATCCACCGATTGCGGCGCAGGCGAAACCTCGCGCGTCCGCTTGTACATCGCTCCCTGTACCGTGTCGGCCCTGTAGGGGAGGTGCCCCACCAGGAGCTGGTAAAAAATGATGCCCAGTGTAAACAGGTCCGAGCGCACATCCACTTTTTCGCCCATCACCTGTTCGGGAGACATGTAATCGGGTGTGCCGATCAATGCGCCCGTATGCGTCAGGCCTCCTTGTTCCACGGTGCGCGCAATGCCGAAGTCCATCACGATCACGCGGCCATTCTTGTCCACCATGATGTTTTGCGGCTTCAGATCGCGATGTACCACTCCTTCGGCGTGCGCGGCATCCAGCGCCGTACACGTTTGCGCCAGGATGTCGGCGCATTCTTCAAAACTGAGGCGGCCCTTTTCCTTGATGAGGGAACTCAGGTCCTTTCCCTCGATGAACTCCATGGTGATGAACTTCAAACCCTCGGCTTCGCCCAAATCGAAAATGCGTATGACGTTTTTGTGCGTGATGCGGCGTGCCAGGATCAGTTCCTGCTTGAAGCGCGCCAGGATCTCTTCGCGCACCGCCAGCTCGGGGCGGATAATTTTCAGCGCCACCATGCGCTCCACTTCGCGGTCCATGGCTTTGTAAACGGCGCCCATCCCGCCTTCGCCCAGCAATTGCACGATCTCGTAGCGTTTGCCGAGCATGGTGCGCGGCGCAAGGCGCCCGGCGCGCACCTCCGCCGCACTCAGTGAATTGGCGGGACGCGACCACCCCTGCGCGCCGGAAAGATCGGTCAGGTCTCCAGCGCCCGGGCTTCCCGGAAGCGTCACATCCTGTGGCACAGTCACTCCTGACTGTGCTCCTGGGTTCGCCTCGATAGGTGTGATTAGCGTGATGGGCGTCGCGCAACGCAAACACATCGTGGCAGTCGCCGGATTCGGTGTGTGGCAGACGGGACACTCGATGGAGTTTGGCGTCATGGCTGGATGCGGTGCCGAAACCCGGCCTTCTGCCTTTCCTAGTGCTGCCTGGTTGTTGGGACGCCCCAGATTCTACACCACAGGAACGCGCTAACAGTCCATCAATTTCTCCGCCAAATCTCCTCCCCTTCGTCATCCCGAGCAACGAGGGATCCCTCTTCGTCTTTCGCCAGGACACCCTGGGATCGCCATTCTCCCGAATGGCGCTTTTTGGCCTCACCGCAGCCACTTCTCAATTGCTTTTGGCATTTTAGCTTTATAACACGGCTGGAAGAGGTGTACCAGAATGGGCATCTCGCCGCTCAAATGTAGCGGCTGCAATATTAGCTGGAATGTAGGATATAGTCGGGACGAAACAAAGCCCATCCCGGAAGGCCGCTATGCCCAAGAAGGAACTTTACTTCAGCATCGAGGGTGCAACACCACATACCCTGCCGATGGCCCGGCTGGCCGAATATCTAAGAGAGCTGTCGAAATTGCTTGGCAGCGAGGACAAGGTACATTTCCTTCGGGTGGATGAAGGAAGTGCGAACTGCGCTATGGAGATCGACGCAGAGGAAGAGAGCGCCATTTCGGATCGTGTACGACAAGCCAAGGGTGGTGAAGGTGCGAAAGAAGCGGTGAAGGCGTTCAAATCCATCCAGTCTTTTCTCGACGAAGATGACACCTCGGCGCTGATGGAGTGGGACAAGGGCGAAGTACTCATCGAGTTTCCGGGGAAGTCTCGACAAGGACAGGACACTTTCGGGCCGTTTTCCGAGGAGGGGAGCCTTGATGGGATGCTCGTTAAGATCGGCGGCATGGACGAGACTGTGCCAGTGCATTTGATCTATGAGGGCGTGCACCACGCTTGCAATACGACAAGAGAGATGGCACGCAAGCTAGCGCCGTACATCTTCGGAAAGCCTATTAGGGTTCATGGTAGAGGCAAGTGGTATCGGAATGCTGACGGCAAATGGGAGATGCGCTGGTTTGACATCCACGACTTCGAAGAGCTGAGTGATGCCAGCCTGCTTGACGTTGTCGGAAAGCTTCGCTCGGTACCAGACAATGATTTGGTGAAATCCAAAGACCCACTGGGAGAAATGTTGAAAATTAGGCACGGCTAGGAACTTGATGGAAGCCTTCGATTCGACATTCTTGACGTTCCTGTTTGTGCCGAATGCGCCGTACGCTGTCGAGCGAGCGAAAGAACGAGTCGATGATCTGATCGGGCGCATTCACGGCAGTGGCAACCGAATCGTAATTCCCGACCCGGCGTTAGCCGAACTGCTATCGGCTGTGGGGCATTCCCGGAAAGATATACTCAACTTGCTAACCCGCAATCCAAAGTTCTGGCTTGCCCCTTTTGACACTCGTGCCGCCTTGGAGTTGGCATTGATGGCTGAGGCAGTCCAGAGAAAAGCAGGAAAGAAGAAGGGCGATTCTGGAGGGACGTGGGCGAAAGTGAAATTTGACTGGCAGATCGTTGCGATAGCGAAGGTCTGCAACGTATCGACGCTCTACTCTGAAGACAACGACATCCGCAAGCTTGCCACGGGTCAAGGTATAACAGTCAGGAGTGTCGCCGACTTGCCGCTACCGCCGAAACACCATAAAGGCCCGACGCTGTTCGAGACATGACGCCCACACACAACTACATGTCACTGATACCGTTCGAGAGGGACGACATCGAACTGGTCAAGATGTTCCTTAGCCAGTTCAAGGACGACGAGGGCAACTCGTATACGCTCAAGGCACGACCGGATGTCGTGGAGCGGAAGGAAAAAGCTATCGAGGCAATCGCAGTCGCCGAAAATGGGCGTAGCCTCGCAATCGAACACACTTTTATCCAGCCCTTCGAAGGACAGATGGCTGACAACGTTCCATTCCTTACGGTGTTTGAGCAATTTCGATCTGACTCCTCATTGCGAACGCCGAATCGATTTATTGACGTGCTGGTACCAGCGCTCGTCATTCCTAAAGGACTCGACTGGAAAGATGTCACCAAGAAGGTGCGTGAGTGGTTCATCAAAGAGAAAGATTCGTTTCCCGCTGACGGGGAAAAGGAGTATGCGATCCCTGACGTAGGCTTTGAGTTGAAAGTTACAGTGCAGACCTTCGACCTTCCCGAGACGGACGGCGTCTTGGTTACTGGGCGCATCTTGCCTAGTGACAGCCCGTTTGACGGGGTTTTGCGGAAGGCCCTTCACCAGAAAGTGCCGAAGCTAGTGGCCACGTCCGCCGACAAGCACGTCCTGCTGCTTGAAGACGGCGGCACAGCCATCGGATTCGCCAAGATAGGTAAAGGACTCGACGAGAAAGTTGGGAGCCTGCCAGAACTTAAGAAGGTCGATGCAGTGTGGACTGTTCATACAATGGAGTGGAAATCTCACGGAGACGCTCTATTCTTTCGTGTCTGGCCCGGCTGGACGGGACAGAGATTCTGGATCAAGGATGAGAGATTTGCCAAACCTAAATCGGAGCAGAAAGCATGAACGACAAGACGAGAAAGGAGTTCATTCGCGGGGAAACTTTCCAAATGCAAAAATCACTCAGATTCGTGCTGAAGTTTTTCTACGAGCCTTACCATCCCCAGTGTGTCCTGCCCACAGTAATCCAGTAGCGCCTTTCTAATCCTGTCGCGATCTATTCCCTCCGCGGTTCCTCTCACCAGCGATTCCCAAGCGATTCCAGCAGCCTGCCCGTTCGCCACTTCCAATCCGGCGTAGGACATCTGGGGCACCAGCGCCGGAAGTACAGATTTCAGTGAATACGAGCCGCCAAATACCGGATGGTAGACGTGATTGCGGACGATTGGCAGCAAGTCCCAGAGTCGGCGCTGAATCTTCTTAATCCGCCCCGAGAACTCCGGCAGCCACGAGGCGAGGTCTAAGAGCCGCTGCGACTCAAACTGTTGGCTATACACCACGATGCTTCCGCCATCGCCAAGCACATCGCATAGCGCCGAGATGAAAGCCTGCCGAGGATCACTCGTGTCAGTTGCTAAGAACTCGAAGTGCTCGGGCGCAGCACCGGGCTGTCGCTGTACATGTACGCTCCACTGGAATGGAATCTGATCGTAGGGGCGCATCCCAGCAAATCGTGGCAGGGCCGGATTCACGGTTTCGAAATCAGCGAAGTAGAGCGGATACTTCAGCTTGCTCAACTCTTCTCCGATTTGCGGGCTGTACCACGGCTCTCCCATCTGCACGCTGGCACACGCACGACGGAGCCGTCCCGTGAGCGGGTAGTGTTCTGGGATTTCGTGAATGGATTGGACGCCGAGAGCCGCAAGCTTGGCCACCGTGGCGGCGTGAATCCTCGGGAGCCGCAAGATGTGATTTTCAGGGAGCGGAGGATTGCAGTGGTCGAAGAACTCGCAGGTGACTGGCTCGCTGCACTGCCGTCCAGCAGCAATGTCAGGGGCCAAGGGCATAGCGAGGACACGAAACTCTGAGCGAAGTTGGACGGTAAGCTCGGGCTGCAATCTCTCAACCTGCCGGGTCAAGTTCCTGATCTTGAAGAAACTGGGTACGTCGATGGGACCGCCCCCATAAACGTACTCCCGATTCACGTGAGCTAAGCAGGATGCCTCCAGATCGACTCCGGAGCGGGTCACCACCCTGTGTTGCATCGCAACGTCGTCCAGATGATGGTCTTTAACAGCCGTGGTCGATTTGACCTCGATCAACCGCCAGCGTTGGTCTTGGCGACGCTGGAGCATATCGACTCGGACGAAAACGTCTCGGTGCTCGAATGCGCCTTCGAATATCGCTGGAATCTCTGGATTGCCGATCAATTCCCGAGTCGCCCGGATCGCCTCTTCCCGATTTCTGGACTCAACCGCCACGCCGCCCGGAAACATTCCCCGTGCCAGCAGACCGACCTCTTGCCCTTGGTCAATGATCGCTTGATCTGCGTCGCCCGGCTGCGCCGCCAGTTCAGGTGAGTGCACAGCCAAAAACAGTCGCTTGAGGCATTGCGACCCGGCCATAAATTTTGATTTGGTGATGAGCATGCGGGAACCATCCCTACTCCTCATCATCGGTTCCATACAGGCACGTGAAGCAGCGGTAGTGGGAGTCCGTACTGAGCCTCGTGCTCTTTGGGAGCTTTAACTCCGATTTGATACCTGCAATCAAGTCTTTGCGCCTCAAGATGCATTTGTCAGCCAGTATCGTAAAGGTGTCGCTCGTTCTGTCGAACATCACTCGCCCACGCGGTGCTTGCTCGTATTCCATTTCGAGAGGAACCTTGCCGCCACGTTGGTACTTCTCCCAAACTTCAATATGGCTTCTGGGGTGGCCTAGGTGATTGCCATACGGTTCGGCTTCGGTCAGTGGCGAACTGTCGATGATCAGCTTGCCATTGATCAGCCAAAAGATTCCAAGCTGTGGTGCTCGATCTAAGTTCTTCTTCGTCATCCGTCCTCAGCCCCCCCTGCAAAAGCCGAAAGCAAAAATCTGGTCTCGATGGCATTTGATCAGTAACTCCAATTAGCTTTCCCTACCCATAAAATACAGAGCCCAAGGCGAAATTGACTACCCTTGAGGAAAGTTTTTTCAAAAAAAATGAGGGCATTTCTAGTCGATTTCCCCCGGTGCTTTGTATATTGAGGGTAGAGGGGAATTTGAAGCACTTGCCTCCAGACGAGCTTTCCGTTCGGGAACTGTTCAGGTACCAGCGGAGGCTGGCCACATCTCACGATCCAGCCGAACGGCTTCGCATCCTTTGGGTTGGAGCCCTGTTGGGAGAACTATTAGAACAATGCTCAAACGCTCAGATCAGCGATCTGCTGTCCATGGTGCAGGACGGGCTCGGGCTCTTCAGCCCGGACTTTGCGGTCTGCGAGCACGCGAAACGGAGACTCCAACGACGGAACTTGTGGAGACGATGAAATGACCGATGTCAGCAAAAGTTCTGCTCAGTTGCTCCATTTTGTGGAAGCCGTCGATGAACGGCGTGGTCTTTTAAGCTTTGCCTGCGAGAGCCAGCCCTTGGCCACCGTTCGCAGCTATGGGCTTCCGAGTCGTTGTCCCTTTTGTCAGTTAGAAAACCCAGTTTCGACAGTTCTTTCAATGAAAAAAGTTGGGAGTCATCAGGAGAAGATATGAAAAAAGCTGCAATCTACGCCCGTGTAAGCACGCCAGAGCAACACGTGGAGACTCAGCTTTATGACCTGAGAAAACTGGCAGCGCAGCGAGGCTTCGAGGTCAGCCGCGAGTATTGCGACCGGGGAATCTCGGGCAGCAAGGCAAAGCGTCCCAGTCTCGACGCCATGATGGCTGATGCCCGGCGAGGAGAGTTTTCCGTCGTATTGGTGGCCGCGTTCGACCGCATTGCCCGTTCGACCAAAAACTTTCTCGAAATTGTCGATGAACTCCACGCGCTGAATATTGAATTCATAAGCGGCAGGGAATGTATTGATACGAGCGGTCCGATGGGCAGAATGTTCATCACGATGGTAGGCAGCATCGCCGAATTGGAAAGAAGCCTAATCGTGGAGCGCATCCGGGCAGGAATGCGCCGGGCGCGGCTTGAAGGACAGCGGCTCGGCCGTGCGCCCCTGAACGTTGATCGGGCGGCAATCGTGAGAGACCGCCTTTCCGGCATGAGCCTGACGCAGGTGGCGAAGCGCCACCGGGTGTCCCGTGCCACTGTCGTGCGGCTGGTTAAAGAGGCAAATCAACGAGAGATGACCATCGCCGCATAAGCGGCCAGTGAGGAGAAGCATGAGCCATCGCCACTACTGCGATTTTGCGGGGCACGACTGGCAGTGCAGCGGAGACTGCGAATGCATCTGCGGCCTTCCCATGGAAGGACACGACCACAGCGAATGCCCAGTCGAGCTTCGCGCCTGCCCCGAGCACGCAGCCGAGCAGCAACGGAGCATAGCGGAGGCTTTGTCTTCCGAGCCCGACCCTGCGCTCGCCCAGAGGTGGCGGGAGCGGCCCAGTTGCGAGTGCGGCTGCGGCGAAGCCGAATTGAACAGCGTCGTCGGCTGGTGCCTCCACTGCGACCATGTGTATGTAAATTACAGCCCAGAGATCGAAAACCGCCACTTCGCCGACGATTGCCCCGGCGCTCCCGAAGAACTCAAGAAATCTGCTCGGGATAGGCTAGTAAGGCACTGATCGGCTTCCGAAACCAACTGGGCAAGCTGAAAGAGAGAAAGCAATGATCCGAAGCCTGATGAATTTTTTGGCGTTCAACACATTCGTGCTGCTCCTGCCAGTGGCTTGTTTCGCCGCATGGGGCTGGGGAAGCCCCGACGAGAAGTGGCTGATGAAAGCGGCGTTCTGCGCCCTCGGCCCGTTCTGCCTCGACTTCTGGTACCTCATCGTGACGCATCTGGTCTTGAGGCGGCAATCCAGCTACCTCATGCAGGCGCTCATCATCATCGGCGGCTACGCGGGAATCGCATTGCTGCTCAAGGAACGCGTGATTGCGTTTTGAGCGCCACTGTCACGCAGCGGCACTGGAAGAAATCCGCAGCCCTGTATTGCGCACTGGTGCTGCGGCCTGAGCGGAGAAATAGGAGAGAGCCCGAATGCAGATCGGCAAGCCACTTCGCACGATTATTGTCGAACCCTTGGAATCTCCGGTTCCAACGAAGGTGACCGAGCCCGAACCTGATGAACCCGAGCCAGTCGCGCCAAGGCATGAGCCCCAACCCGTGCATGATCCCGTCGCACCAAGACAGCGCCGGATTACGTCTTTCCCGTCGTCGGTTATCGTGTCTGGCAGTGGGATGCGACGGGATTGAAGTCGCTGAATGGGATTAATTGGCATCCCGGAGAAGCGTTCACTGCCGAATGCAAAACTCAGGGCTGCAACGAAGTTCCCCGGCCTGACTGCACATGCGGAATCTACGCCAGCAAAAGCCTCGACCATCTGCGCCGACTTGGTTACATAGAACACCGCATCCATGGGGAGGTCTGCCTCTGGGGCACGGTAGTCGAGCATGAGGGAGGGTGGCGTGCCCAATTCGCGTACCCGAAGAACCTCATCCTGCCGCTTTCTGCGGTGCCCCTTGGCATGAGCAGCGTCGAATCTCGGCTAACGACGCTGGCCGCATACGGCTCTGACATCTTCGTTCTTGGCGAAACCGGAACCGTGCCACTGTGGCGCACGGGCTCCGGCGTTGATGCGAACGGGCTTGACCTGCTCGTGCAGCGGTGTAGCGAGTGGTACGCCCGGCGAGCAGAGCAACGGCGGATCAAACGTGGCGACCGGGTGGCTGTAATCGGGCACGGCATTGCGGTGGTCGAGCATGCCGACAACAATCAGGTGCAGGCTGTCCTTGGTGGCAGAAGCGTGCTGAGGATCGAGCGCGAGGAAGTGGTTTGGTGCGAGCGGAACACGCGGTGGGAAACGGCGATGGACGCAGGCGTAAACTTTACGGCGCGCAGAATGTAAATCAGCTTCCTGTCCATGCGGGCACGGGACGCGCTGTCTGGGAACGGCGTTAATTGGGCACGTACCAGGCATCGACTCATGTGTGCGTGCAGGATTGTTTCCGAGTAGCCGACAACCCGGAGTCAGTGCCTGTGTCACTGGGGGGCGACGCCTTCGGCGATAAATATGCGGCTCTTGGTTGAGCTTTGCCGGAACGGCCTGATCGCCCCATAGGCCGGCGAATCGTACCATTCACGCGCTTTCTCCACGCTGTCGAAGCCGATTACTACGATGAAGCCTTTGGGCGGTTCGCCCTCAAGAGACTGCGTTTTGCCGCCACGAACAACATAGCGTCCATTAAAAGACTCCACGATCTGGGGCGCCGTCTCGCTATATTTCTTCAAGGTGGTGGGGTCCGTTACCTCGACTTCCGCAATAACGTAGGCGGGTGGCGTCTTGACTTGTTGCGCATGAATCGCCCGGACGCCAGCAACGCCGATCAGCACGCCAGCCAGCACAGCCAGCGCCAGTTTGTAGTTCGTCCTCATAGCTTCATTCTCCCGTTTGTCTGTTGCCGATAGATACCAAGTATTGCTCGTATGCGTACCGATAACCCAGGGCGTGCCCCAAGCCGGTCGCCAAGAGACTTGTGTCTGATCAAGCTAAGTATACCTAATCAAGCGCAGGATCGTGCCCGGATGACGGGCAACTCTCCAGAAAACAAACGCGTAAGTCGTTTGTTTTCTGGCACCACTTACAGCGCCCCCGCTGTCACCTGCTCGGAAGTAATTCCACTTGCCTAGTAAGACCGCAAACCTCCATGTGGAGGCTCGTACCCAGTCTTCCGTCCATATCGCCAGTTGGGTCGAGTTCACGATGTCGTGCTTTGGATTGGATTTGCAAGGCCGTTTAGTAAAGCGGGGACCGTGGAGGCTAACTCGTTGAAAACTCGTGCTGGTCAAAAATGGCTGTTGGCACTGTGATCGCAAAGTATTGAATCTACAGGGTCAGCTCTCGGGCCCACGGCTGGTTTGAAGACTAAAGTCTGTGGACCACCACGCGACGTTGATTGGCGAAATCGCCGAAGAAGTCTATCGGAGTCTCGGGTCTGGCTTCTCGGAGGAAGTTTGCGACCGCGCTACGCAGGTGGGCTTGCGTCTGGCGGGCATCAAGTACGAGAGCCAGAGGGTCGTCGAGTTGAAATACCGCGACCACTGCGTTGGCGAGGGTTATCCCGACTTGGTGGTTCACCTCGGAAGACAGCAGGTCATCGTCGAATTGAAGGCGGTCAGCAGCGAGTTGGGCGAGTGCGAGGAAAAGCAGTTGAAGAACTATATGAAGATTCTTGGTGTCGATTGCGGGCTGCTCATCAACTTTCAAATGCCGGGGCGGAAGCAAGAAAAGACGCAGATTGAAATACGAGAGGTCGAGTCCGCATGATTTCCGCCTCGCCCACCTCGGGGTCGTGCCGCGTGGCCAACACCAGTACGCCCCACGGATACTCTTGTCCAATCCCCCGATAAGACGGTCGGCCTTCCCCCGCGTACCGATTCCACGACGCTATGACCAATGAACGTCAAGACGAGAGGGGGCACCAGAACCATGAACAATGACGACTCTGCCGAGAAGAGCTACTTCTTCAATGCCGAGATGCAGGCTCTTTTCGAAAAAGACATGGCTGAACGTATCAAGGCCCAGCCGAAGCCCATCGCTACGACACCGCATGAACCGTCTCCAATCCTGAGGTACGTGAGGGTCTTCCTCGGCATCGCATGGGGGATATTCAGGGGCGTCGTCACCATCATTTTTAGCGTCATCGCTGTTTTCCTTCTCCTCGCAGCCCTTGCAGGGGAATGGAGCAAGGCTCCTGAGAAACCAGCCCGACTTGGGTCAGGTGGCCCTGAATCCGAGCAGTTTTTCAAATTCATGAATGGTGTGACAGCGCCCTTGCAGTGGGCATGGTCAGGTTTTGTCATTCTTGTTCAGGTCTTCGTCTTGCTTCTTGTTTTCGCGGCCCAAGCGACTTGGACTTTTCTCACCAACCATGAACTACTCGCGTGGACGGTTGCGACCTTGGGGGTCGCCAGCTATTTGGTTTGGACATGCGTGGACGAATGGAGGCGCGAGTTCGACGAAGAGTACGAAAAGCAAAAGTACCGAGAGGAAGACAGATTCCTGCAAGTTGATGGAGGCCCACATTGGATTAAGGGTCTCTTCGTGGTTGCGGGCGTCGTCGCGGTACAGATATGGGCCGGCTGGCCTCTGGTTTGGGAATTTCTGGTCGAGGCATACCATGCGATGCGAAGCTGAGTTCAACACTCGCTAGAATGGCGGCACTTTCCGTTCGTCGGCTAGAATTCCTCAAACGAAACCGTCGCCGGATTATTGCTCTCCAAGCAACCGTGCCACAAGGCTGGAATGCATTAAGCCCCCCTGACTATTTTTGCGGACTGACAAGTTTGTAGTTTTTGCATTTGCAGCCGGGGTGGCAGCAGATGACACGGAATTTCTGATTCTTTTTGTGGGGTTCGGGCTGATGGATTGTTTTCCCGTGCGAACACCGACACGGCTGTTTTCTGTTAGCGCTGACCATACCGGGATGCTAACACGGCACACCCGGCGTAAGCGCGGTTTACTACGGCGAGTTGAATCGCCGTCACGACCGCCGTCTAGAAGACAGACCACGCTCGTGTTATAAAATTGGAATGCCCAAAACAATTGAGCAGTGGCTACTCTTCAAGTACGTCGGCGGCGAGCTCACGCCATTGTCGAAACCGTTCAAGACGAAAGAACAAGCAAAGAAGGCCCGGCTGAAGTACCCGGAGCGTCAGCGCTAGACGATTGGGTTGGGTGTGATTCGGACGAAGGGGTAGCTGATAGCTATCCGAACTAAGCTGGGTAGCAGCAGAATTGGCGGTCAGTCCCTGATAGTTTTCTTCAGGACGTAGTCGAAAAACCTCTCGGTGATATTGTCGCCGGAAGTCCATTCTGCACGGATCGTCGCCTTCCTCTCCACCTTTCGCAAAGCGGAAAGGAGTATGCGATTCATTTCCTTTGCGCTAGTCCCTTCCATCTCGGCTTCTACAACGAAATCTTCATCCGCTTTTCTGATAGAGCCTTTCGCAGCAAGTTGCTTGAGAGCACGTCGGATGGTCTGGGCTTCGGAGCGGCTTACTTGTGCCTTGAGCTTGAGTTTCATCTGGGTCGCCCATCTCCGCTTTATCCGGGACTCTGGCTTGCCGGGCTGATGATGACGACTTCCGAAACGATAACATCTACCGACTGCTCATCCAAGGACGACCATTCGTGGGAGAATAACTTTCCACCCAGATGAGCGCCGCGATGCCTGAACACAAATCCATAACCGAGGAAATCTCCGGCCTGATCGAGCGCGTCACCTTTCACAACGACGAAAGCGGATTTTGCGTCCTCCGCGTCAAGGTACGGGGGCAGCGGGACGAGGCAACGGTCATCGGGTCGCTGCCTTCGGTCACCCCCGGGGAATGGCTTGTCGCGGAGGGCTGGTGGGTCAGGGACAAGGAGCACGGGCTGCAATTCAAGGCGAGAGGTCTGAAGACGGTGCCGCCGACCACGGTTGAAGGAATAGAACGGTACCTCGGCGGCGGCTCGGTGAAAGGGATTGGCCCGATTCTGGCGAAGAAACTGGTCGAGCGTTTCGGAGCCGAGGTATTGGGCGTAATCGAGAACAGAGCCGCCGAACTGGAATTGGTTGACGGGATCGGACCCAAACGCCGGGAGCGGATCGCCCACGCATGGCAGGAGGCGAAGCAAATCCGCGAGATCATGCTGTTCCTGCACAGCCACGGCGTGAGCACCAGCCGGGCGGTGCGCATCTTCAAGGCCTACGGGGAACAGGCGATTGAGAAAGTACAGAACAATCCGTACATGTTGGCGAAAGACATTTACGGGATCGGGTTCGCGACCGCCGACCAAATCGCCCAAAGGGTTGGAATACCGCGTGACTCGCTCAACCGAGCCAGAGCTGGCATCGACCACGTTTTGCTGGAAGCGACCTCGGACGGTCACTGCGCCCTGCCTCTGGCAAAGCTGAAGCTCGCGGCGGTGAAGCTACTGGAGGTGCCGGAAGCAACGGTCGAGCAGGCTTTGTCGCAGATGCTCACAAGCGGCGGTCTATTGCTGGAGGAGATAGACGGCGAGTCCCTGATTTTTAGCTCACCGGCGCGGCTCCCATCACGTTTCCTCTCTGCTTACGCCTATTGTCGCCGCGCCACCGAGCTAAAAATGCTCTGCATTCTCACCAGTCTCTCGGCAAGTGCCAGATAAACTGTCTAAATTGACGAAGAGCACTTCCTTTTTAGTTGACATTCATAAATGGACAGTTATAAAAAGATGTTGCGTTCGGGCAGCCATCCAACCTCCCTCAAGGAAGGATGTGCAGAGATGACCCCACCGGCCGGGACGCCAGGGACGTTGGTCCCAATCAAAGCCCATGTCTATTTCATGGTAGGAAGGCACGGCTCATGAGAAATGACTGCTGCCCAATCACGGAGCCGCGCTCTAGAAGTATTCAGATTGAAGAATCCACGCTGAGGGAACTTAGAGAACTATGCCATGAAATGAGTAATTCAAATGGCCTGGTTACAACCCAGTTGATCGTCGGCTTGAGGAAAAATCGCGACACTCACATTCAAGTGATGGAAAGCGCCTTAAGCCTCTCAATCAGAGGAACCGAGGCACTCAAGAAGTTGATGTTGCTCTTGGGTACTTTAGAGGAGAGCCTTTCGGCAGCTGCCTCATCGACCGGGCGTTCTGGGACCACCACTCTTGGAAATGAGAGTAAAAAGTGAAAAAAGCACTCTTGTTAAGTTTGTATGGAACAGCTATTCCAATCAGGCGACTTTCTCAGGGAAAGAGTGCACCCTTGTTATTGGTCCGTTGATGGTGCGCTTCATTGTTGAAAATGTTCAGTCGCAGAGAACAACATTGTGGTTGGAAACAAGGGCTCCGTTTAATTTGCTGGGCTGTGTCACCGGGGTGCAGTCGCAAGCGGAAGAAGACTTATGGAACTTAGCCGGGACCCTGAGATCGCTTTGCAGGGAATGGCGAGGATAAGTAATCAGCAGGAGTATATTGCGGCTGACGATGCCTATCTGAAGCTGATCGACCATCCCCTGAACAAATTGATCGGTTCTGACTGGAAATCCAACATTCATCCACGAGACATACCACGAGCTGTCCATGCCTTTCAAGACATGCGATTATCCGGCATTGGTGATTTTCATGGGCATGTGATGACCAAACGGGGTGATGAAGTTCCCGTTCGGGTTCTGCTGATTCAGAACTACAACAAAGAGGGGGTTTTCACCGGCCACTTTTGCTTCATACGAAGTGCGCACACGCCGATCGATAGAAATACTGGAGTTCGGCAGGGCTATGAATTATTCCGCGCGGCATTAGGGCATTCTCCTGTCGGCTCCGTTCTACTAGATCCCTGCTCAGGCTTCAGGCGCGTCAATGAAGCACTCTTGGCGATGCTAGGCTATGTGGGACCGGAGCTTTCGGGAAAAAGCTTCGCCGACATCACCGACATTCAAGGCTTCGATCAAGATGCAAACTTAGCTTATTTGGTCTTGAAAGGAGACCTACCTGGATGCCAATTTCAGAGGCAAATCCATAGAAAAAACGGAGAGTCCTTCTCGGCTGAAATATTTGTGCGGATTATCCGTGATAAACCAGACGACCCCATTTATGCGATTGGTTTTGTTAGAGAGCATCCTGAGGCGGGACAATGGGAGGATTCTACTCACCGAGGCAAGAGAAATACTGCCGATGTGCCCGCACGCGGGGACAGTCCTCTGGGTAGGCCAGATACCCAGGCACTTCTATCCACAGAACGATACGTGAGGCTCTTCAATTCGCTGTCACAAAGCTTTGCGGTCTCGACACTTCCAGACCACCGCTATGTCGCGGCGACCGATGGTTTTCTTCGATTGTTCGGGTGCCGTAGAGAGGAGGTTATTGGCCGAACGGGTCAGGAATCAAGACTATTCGTTGGACCGGAAGGCGCGACCGAGATTTATGAGTTCAAAGCCGCGCCTCGACATGTTCACGAGGTCGAGGTCACGCTGCTCGGCCGATCGGGAGACAAAAGAGCGGGATGTCTGAGAACCGAAACCATTGAAGTCGATGGGGAGAACCATTTGTTGGAGATTTTTCGCGATATTAGCGTACAGAAGAACACAGAACAGCTTTTGAGGTTGAGCGAAACGCGCTATCAGGCTATGGCAGAACAGGGATGGGAGGGCATTGTCCTGGTCGACCCCGTCAGTATGAAAATTCTTGAGGCTACTGGCGCCTTTCTCCAGGTAGTCGGTTACACACGCTCTGAGATCGCTCGTCTCTGTTTATACGATCTAACTGCCAAATACCCAGCTATAGTTGACAACGATCTTCATAATGCGCTAGCGAGCAAGAGTCGCGTAATTGGTGAGTGGCCATTCCGATGCAAGGACGGTAGAATGGCGAACCTCGAAGTCAGCTCAAATACAGTCTATTACGGTGGGGGCTTGGTCGTCCGCCTTGTTTGTCGTGACATAACGGGACGGAGACTACTGGAGGAACAGCTGCGCCACTCTGCGAGGATGGAGGCCCTTGGCCGCTTCGCTGGTGGAATCGCGCACGACTTTAACAATCTGCTCGTTGGCATCCTCGGCTATAGCGCGCTACTCGAAGAGAAACTCTACCAGAATCCGACACTCTCAAAATTAAGCCACGAAATCACTAGTGTCGCGTTGCGAGCCAGAGACTTAACTTCGCAATTACTTTCGATCAGCCGACGCCAAGTACTACCGGCAGAACTCTTGGACATCAATGTTGTGGTCAAAGGCGCAGAAGGCCTGTTGCAGCGAATCCTAGTAGAGAGCATAGAACTCCGTTGCGAATTGAATGCCGTGACGGCTCGCGTTCGAGCGAATCCGGGACAGATAGAGCAAATCATAATGAATCTAGTCGCAAACTCCCGCGACGCCATGCCTAAGGGAGGAAAGCTCATAATTACGACTGACGAAATTCAAGTAGACGAAGCTTTGGCTTTTCGGAAACCAGGGCTGATCCCAGGGAAGTACGTCCTCTTGTCGATCAAGGACACGGGGTTTGGTATGGATTCGGTCACACTCTCCCATCTGTTCGAGCCTTTTTATACGACAAAGGATGCTGGAGTCGGAACTGGCCTAGGCTTATCTACCGTGTATGGGATTGTCAAACAAATCGGCGGGTTCACTGCAGTGGAAAGCCAGGTGAACGTTGGAACGACCTTTGACATCTATTTTCCGCGCGTTGAGGAACAGCATTCATTATTTCAACCGCGCGAAGAAAAGGCTTACGATGCTCCTGTTTCGACGACAGTCTTAGTTGTTGAGGACGAACGAACTGTTAGAGAACTGGTGGTAGACATCCTAGAAGCTGAAGGTTATAAGGTTCTCTCTGCTGAAGATGCCGGACAAGCACTGATTCTGGCTAAGAGCCATGATGGCCCCATTCACTTGGTCGTCACCGACATTGTCATGCCGCATGTGTCTGGCTCTGAATTGGCTGCGGAACTGCTACGATTGCGCCCGGATATGAGGATCATATTCATGTCGGGTTATTCCGATAGAGAAATTGTAAGGCGGACGCAGTCAGGAGCGCCCGCGAACTTTGTAGCGAAGCCATTTACGCCGGAAGAGCTACAGCGCAAGGTTCGAGAGGTCTTGAAGGACAGTTCGAAAGACCTTGACCTGCCCCCCGAAAACTAATCCAGGCGTGAGTCAGCTTGTCCGGGTACCGTGCTTGGGCTGACGCGCGTGCCCCACAACGCTTCGGTGATGTCTTCCAGTCGCCGCACGCTCACTCCCGCAAGATACATCTCCACCAGCGCTTCTTCCACTGAACTCTCGCGTCGCCGGTAGCGTTCAATGATGTCCGTCTCAAACGGCAGCGTGCGCAGCTTCGGCGCTTTCAGCGTCACTTCGCCTGCTTTCGTATCCAGTTGCTGCTGGTAGGAACCCGCCCGCGTACCCTTCCGCGCCTCAGTTCGTTCGTACTGCTCCGCACAGCAAAGACGGTCCGCTTCGGCGTCCAGCATGGCGTTCAGCGTCTCTTCCACCGTGCTGCGAACCACTTCTCCCAAGTGCTCCTGAATCTTCCCCTCATCAATCTGGATCACCTGGCTCAGCTTCCTTGCTTCCTGCGGTCCTTCCGCGCCTGTCTCGTGCTGCTTTCCTTCCGGCGTGGTGGGCTCCATCGCCCCTCCACTCGGGCCTTCCTCAAACCTTCTGTTTTACCAACCAGACCTACTCCTCCTCAAATGTGCGAAAAATAGGGTACGTTATCGGTCGCAGCGAACAGTACGGCAAGCCTTCTTTCTTCGGTCATATTGGCTCGCTGATTGAGGTATAGAGGAGAGGATTACAGTCTTCCATTAGTCACAGCCCCGGGCCGCCACGCCGCCCTTTTACCGTGTTAGCATTTCGGGGTATGAGCAACCTCTACCGAAAACAACCGTGCCGGTGCGGCCATGCCAAGGCCATCCACCATGCCCGGCGCATCACGATGAAGAATAAGACTAGGTTGCTCAGCCCTTGCAACTTCCCCGGCTGCAAATGCAAAAACTAC
The DNA here is from genome assembly GCA_049514855.1 of Terriglobia bacterium. GTDB lineage: Bacteria > Acidobacteriota > Terriglobia > UBA7540 > UBA7540 > CAVROP01. Next base: position 7,298 of record JBEKUR010000030.1, on the reverse strand, counting down.
AAACTTGTCAGTCCGCAAAAATAGTCAGGGGGGCTTAATGCATTCCAGCCTTGTGGCACGGTTGCTAGGCAGATGCAGCGCGTGCCCGACGCACAGCAAATGCTTTTCGGATTTCGACACAACACATCGGGCATGTCGGACGTTTCAAGTCGAGTTTCCCTAGCAAGAGAAAGTTGCACCACGGACAGATTGAGATAATCGCCGCCCCGCACATTGGGCATTTCTCGGGCGTGGCAGTTGAGGTGCCAGCCTTGCTGTCTTGCAATTCGATTCGAAAGGTACAACTATCGGCGGAACATATTGCGATTGGGGGCATGGGGTATCCTCGCAGGCTACCCGGCGAAGCTAACACAATCGGTGGCTAGATGACAGACCGATTATAGTTACTTATCGGGTACTCAAAATAGTAACCAGTATGGCACTTGACGCGCAATGCGTCTTGGACTATAAAGCTGTTGCTTCGGGTATCTCGGCTCCTACCTGCCCATGAGAGGGACGCTAAGATGAATGACCCCACGCAAGCCGGGGTACCCGCAGTCTTAATCTGTCTATGGCAAGGAGTCCCGCCATGGTTCCCAGTCGCCGGGCGTTGCTGTTCGCTACCGTGTGTTGTTTCGTGTTCTCGGCTCTCATCATCCTGTGGATGTTTGAACCTACCCTGATGGCCCAATGATAGCTCTTCTCCCTCTCGTTTCGTTCGCTCGGCTTGATTGGTCATCTCCGCACTTTACAATGCCCCTGCGAGTCCAGTATTTACGCGGACTGGCTGGCGGCTTGACTTCCTGCGGGGCGGTCACACGGTCGGCCGCGTAAACGCGCAGGCCCTTGAGACTCGCCGTGGGCGTCTGAGCGTCTTAGTAACGCGGCGTCAGACGTGGTTTCGCTGTCGTTTTCAAACGGGAAAACGATAAGATTTACAGTCGGCACGCTCGACAAACCCAGCGAAGGCACCAACAAAAGAGATTTCGTTAGGCTAGAAGAGTCTCTCGACCCGCCCGAACAATGAAAAATCCTAGGTTTGCGGCCACTTCCTGTCAATGCGTTCCAGAATGAACTCCGCTTTCTGAATCGCCCGATCAGCAAAATGCTGCTTGGTGGCCGGAGAATTCCGTGTCTTCCGTCTGTGATAACATCCGCGTATGCCCAGAGGAACTAGGAAGCAACCTTGCCGGTGCGGCCACGGTTAAGGCATTCACCACGCACGCCGCATTAAGACCAGGAAGCAGGATACGATCCGGAGTGCCTGTAACTTCTCCGGCTGTCGCTGCCGAGACTACCGGCTGGCAATGAAAGTGTGACAAGAACACTCGGTCGGCTACGGAACGAGCATCCCTGTTGGTCCAGGGGAGTCCCTTTCAGCGGGATGTTTTTCGTTTTGCGCTGGCCAAGTGTGCGGCCAGGTGAAGAAGTAGGTGCCTATCGGGTTCTGCGGTGTGGCTCAGCACGCGGCGCAACTTCATGAAAAATCGGTGACCCTTTCCTCGTGATGCCCAATCTGACTTCCCGTCGGAAAAGATTGGTGCCTCAGGCAGATTCTCCCCTTCATAGAAAACTTGGTACATCGGCACCTGCAAGCCCTGACAAATCTTTTCGAGACTCTCGATGGTTGGAACCGCATGGCCATGTTCTACGCGAGAGATGTAAGATCGATACAAGCCCGTGCGCCTTTGGATGTCACCCTGAGACAGCTTTTTGGTTTCCCTCAATTGCCGGAGCCTTTCTGCAATGTCCATGGCAACCTCCCTAAGATGTTTTAGCATAGTGTACAATACTCATAGGTTATTACTAACTGTAGCATAAAGAACGGCCATAAGAGCACCGTTTTTCTTTGGCTTGGTTTTACACGGGGAATGGACGTGAGCCTGTCTTTATGAGAATGCTTTCTTCCTTCAAGGTTAAATGGCCACACGGTCAGGCCTTGTCCGGTTCTGTCACGGACTCGGCATCGGCCACTTTCATCGCGAGTCCTACCTATGTTTCGGCGACACTCTCGTGTCCACTAGTACAAAAACTCAGGCAGGTCACACTATGCCTTCAGGCAGCTACTGGGCCTTTGCGTAATACCCGGTTTTGGCGTGGACCAGAAGTGGCGGGACGCCCCGAGGTGGCCGAAGCTTGACTCTGATTTTTCTCCACTGTCCGTCGTAATCATGATTGCTAGGCGTGTACCCCAGGACGTACTGATTCCGCAGCTCCGCGCCGATCTTGGCCGCGATGGCTGGTAGGTCTTCAAGATGTCCGCCAGGGTATACTTGCCCTCCCGTCATTTCAGTAATCTCCTCCAGCAGCGACGGCCCGTGTATTTCCTCTAGCGTTTTATACGGATAGCCGAGTGGGTCGTAAAAGCCGATGGCATACAGTTGGACATCTGCTTCCCTTACGAGTCGTTTGATCTCCCCGCGTGAGTGTCGGCTATGATTGTCACCACCATCTGAAAAAATGAGTAAGGCCCGCCTCTTGTGTTTGGAGGTTTTCACGTAACTGATTCCGAGGTAGATGGCGTCTAGCAACGCGGTTCGCCCTTCTGGGTTTGCAAGCGAGACACGACTCTGAATATGTTCGGGGTTATCCGTAAACGAACTCATCAATTCGGCCTCCGCGTTGAAGCCTATTAAGAAGAAGTCGTCCTGTTTATTGGCGGCCTTGAGAAACTCCATGATTGCCGCACGGGCTTCGCCGATCTTATTCGTCATAGTCCCACTCAAATCAAGAATCACACCGAGGGATATGGGGACATCCTCTGAGGAAAAGGTTGTAATCTCCTGCTCCACGCCATCCTCGAAGACACGAAAGTTGTCCTGGTCGAGCCCGATTACCAGCCTATCGAACGGATCGGTGACGTTGAGATTAACCAAAGCCAGATCGACCTCAGATCTAATGATCTTGCCCGGCTGGATTGTCACCGCCGAAGTGTCGTGCATGATTCTTGTTGGCGTGGGAGACGCATGAGAGGAGTCAACCGATGTCGCGTTCGATGGGGACTGACTAGAAGCTGGATTCCCGATAGTAAACTGCAATACACAACCGATTAAATAAACGTGTATGGCGAAGGGCCGGAAGCCGTGCCGACCGTGTTTTATGGCTTTGCCTCTTTCCGGTTTCATCTAATTAGCCATACTGACATGCGTTGTTTTCAAATCATCAAGGAGATCCGAAGATCTCCGAAGTTCTTAATATCGACGCGAAGGGCCATGTTTACTGTGAGATTTAATCTGCAACTCACTTGCCAATAAAATGTTGCTTGCTATCTGCTCCATTTTCATCGGAGAGATACTCGTGGCAAGCGCCGAAGGCTGGCTAATCGAGAAGCCATTCCCGGTCTGGAATTGGAAGTTTCAAATCGGGATTCAAGAGAGAGATTCACCGCAGACGCGATACCCAACTCCCATGCCTTTCAACGCCATACATCCATTCACTCGCTTGGAAAAAGAAATGCAGTGGTGATCCTGGGAGGTGAGGCAGATTGTCATTCCTAGACCTTCCGCTTTGTCCCTATGCGCTATGGGTTTGGGAGCGGGGCTTCTCTTTCATGTCCGCCCCAAAGATATTCTCTTGCTGTCCACCTCGCAATCGCGCAACAAGCTCGTCGGCTCTTCTCTTGCTGGTTTTTTGCTTTGCCAGTCTTACACAGCTCGCAGCTGCTGAAGCTCCACAATTCTTGCTCGACGGCGCTCCGCGCCTCGGCGAGACCGTCAAGCAATTCAAGCATGACTTTCCTTCTGCCCGTTGCCGTCGCCGGAAGTCGGGAGAGGTAGATGCGCATGCTCTAAAGCGAGAATGGTACCGATGGATCGATTGCGCGACTGAGAAAGGAGTTTCCGCGAGTAGGCAGCCCGTCACTACATCTATGGTTGGCCAATTCGCGGTTACTATGAGTGCGACCTTTCGGGACCAAAAGCTTGTGTCGCTTGACTACATGTTTGGTGCTGAGTGCCTGGATGGCTTGTTACGTTCGTTCGTCTCACATTACGGACGGCCTGATTCTGCTGTCCGGCATTCTCCAGCCGGGTCAAAATATGCCTCTTGGACTCGTGGCAATTCAAGGCTGGAGATCGAGCAACTAGTTATCCATGGGCGGGTGGATGGATCAGGCGCACTCAGGATCGAGAAGCAATCCACAACTACAGGGATTCGGGTGAGGATATCTGTGAGCGATCCCGAGCTGTCGGGAGAATTGCAGGAACAAGACAACCCAGGCGACTTGATCCTCTCGCACTAGAATCGAGTGAGTGTCTCTTTATTTTCGCTAGACCGGACGCTTACACGCTTCCTCCCTGCTAAGACTTAGGTATCTGTCGATTATTTTCAATGAAAAGGATTCGATGTGCAGATGAACGTCGTCACTTGGAATAAATGGACGGGCGATTGATCCGCTCATGATTCAAAACGGCACCCTTGTCCCGCAATGGGCCGGTATATCCAATTCGTTTTGGTTGGGCCACTGTTTTAGCCGCACTAAATCCTTTGTGTTCAGTGCTCACTCCGTGGAGGAGCGCATGCAAAACATCAGAACTGACTCATCCAGAGTCTCGGTGATGTCTGATGATTTTGCACAAAGTCATTCCGATCTTGATTGTATGTTCGTGTCTATCCCCGTCGGTACCGGCCCAGAAAGTCCTCCCTAGTCCACTGCCATTGGCGTTACCTTCTACAGATCTACATGCGCAGGACTTTGACAAGACGGTCGTCCCTATCACTGAGTTGAAGTTGCTTGGCCTCGGCCTAGAAGGCAAGTTCGGCACGGGCTTTTGCTTGGACCCTGAGTGTCGTTTCATCGGAACCAATTATCACGTCGCCATGATGGCGCGGCCCCGCAAAATCAAGGGAGAAAAAGTCATCCAGCGGTACCTTGCTACCGGGCCGGATGATGAAGGCGCTACAGTGAACGACGGCCCCTCTGTGGGTCCCATGAAGTACACCCTCAGTCGGGACCTGGCCATCTTTGAACTGCGCCACCCGCTGGCTCACCATCACGGCGTTGCTTTCAGTCTCGACGACCTCGAATTTGGGCAGGAGATAGACATCTACGCTTACCCTAAAGAGTCCATCAATCCCATCCGCAGCCTCCTACAATTTCACGGGACGTTCAAAGGCCAGACGATGACAGGCCTCCTTGCCTTTGACTACAGCTTGTCCGCTCATAAGGCAATTCTTCCCGGCGCGAGCGGCGGAATAGTCGTTGACAGCAAAACTCAGCAGATTGTGGGCATTCTTAACGAGATAGCGACTAACGGTGAAGCGATCGCGCTGGCAGTACCGGTCCAGTCCTTGGCTGATTTTGTGGTTAAGGTGCAACCCTGCCTCGCAGGGAGCATATTCCCTTCCACCAAGGGAATCTCCCCAGTTTCGGCAGACCTGTATCCGAAGTTCGTGCCGCCGCCTCCAGTCGACACACTGCAGTACCGACCCGAGGAACCCGCCGCAGTCAAGGTTCTTAGGAGCAAAGCTCAACTTCTGGCGGATAACATCCGCAACCTTATCGCGGTTCAGACTTTTGCCTGGGGATCAGGAAACAAGGAGCCCGCTGCCATGGCCGAATATGAGGTCCGGGTCCTGGACGGCTATCAACGATTCCGCGAGTATCCCAACGGCAAGAAAGAGCTACAGGACGTACCTATGCCTCTCTTGAACACTTCGATGTCCACTGGCGGGGAGTGGGCCGAATTACCTCAGATGCTAGGAACAGAACCCCGGTTCAAGATTCATCAAGCCCCCGATGCTGTTGTCAACCAGCGGAGAGTGAAGGTCTTTCAGTATCGGGCCGACGCTGAGGATGGCGTGTGTGGATTTAGATCCATCTTCGACTTTGTATTCTTCACGATCAAGAAGGATGTCGACCTCGCTTGTTACGGCGAAGTCTGGACCGACGAGGAAACCAACATCCTCCGTATCTCGGAGCATTTTGAACAGCTCGGCTGGTGGAAACACTACCAGGCTGTGGTGACCTACGGTTGGCTCCAGCGGTCGGGCGAGACTCCTCGGCTCATTCCTCTCACCATCTCTGCGCAAGCTGAGCGCGGCAAGAAGGTCTATTGGTGTCGCGGCCAGTTTGTGAACTACCAGGTATTCAGCAGTAAAGCAAAACAAATCCGTCCTGGATTCCGAGAGTAGTGCCAGGACCGGTCTCAGGCCTCCGGCAGCGGAGTTGGCTGATAGGTTGCTCCCTTCCAGAGAACAGAGCTTTCTCCTCTCACGACCCTCGCTAGTCAGACCCTCCCTCTGACGGCACCAAAAGAATAGACCCTAGGAGTGTGCATGAGAATTCAATACAAGTTCCTGCTTCTGACCTTTTTGGCGATGAGCACAGGCATGACGACCAACGCCCAGAGATTGACCGGGGACGCTGTACCAGTAAAGAAGAAGACTGCTTTGCGGGTTCCAAAGGGACCGTGGCTGTCCATGAGCGCAGCCACCTATGCTGCGGCTGCGTTTGACATGCACGCAACAGCTGAGGCCGAGGATTGGTTTAAGGGACATCCTCACTTTTATCTGGGACCTACCGAAACGGACCCGCTCGCGCGGCCCTTCGTGAGATTGCCGCGTCCAGCCTATTACGCCACCGGCTTCGCCTTAGCAACAGGGGTCAATTGGCTTGGTTATCGAATGTCTCATTCTCGGAAATGGCGGAAACTGTGGTGGCTGCCACAGTCTATCTCTATCAGCGCAAATAGTTGGGGATACAAAACTCGACGGTCCAACTAACGAAAGGACCGAGGGGACCCTTGCGTCCTACCCGCGCGTCTAGTAACCCTGCGCGAGAAAAGTATTCCGCGATATGACGTTATGGCCCCCCTGGTATGTGTGTATTCCGATAAAGGCTATCTGAGGTACGAGGTAGAGTTTGCGCACTACCTTGCACTCGCTGTGCTTCATGTGTTGGGCAAGCAACGCGATTCCGTAGACTTCCAAGCTTCCGAGCGAAGTCATTCGAGACCACGTTGGCTTTGCACCAAGCAAGAAACGGTCCAGAGGGTCCACTTCAGTGGCCCCATAGTTGGTAACGTTCTCACGAGTGGTAATGCCATCCATAAGCGACGCGGCAGCATGGATGGTCCCCAATACTGTCACATCCTTGGTCTAACCCGGAAATCTCACGAGGGATAAGAACAAAACGTTAAATAGAAGTGGAAAAAGGCCGCTTTCTCGGGCATAACTGCGTTGTCTGAGCGTAGTTAGAGTCCCAGGAAAGGCGGCCTTTTCAATGACAGAGTGTAGCGAGACTCTCTTCCCGTTTGAAGCACATTTTTCACGGCAAGTGGTGGCGCAGTTCGCGGGGGATTGGTTAACCACCGAGGGTG
>JBEKUR010000029.1:0-45665 GCA_049514855.1 Terriglobia bacterium | reverse complement strand
TTCGCTCTTGAATGCCTGTACAGTGCTAATCTTCTTCATTGCCGGTCTCCTTTTCTTTGTGCCTCAAGCACGTCGAACATTGGGAGCGTATCGCATCCCGCGGAGACCGGCCTTCTCATCCCATCTGATTAACGCGGAAACCGGACAAGTTAGGGCTAGTACCCCGCGCGGTCAGCCTTGACGTCCTGTACCAAAAGAAATCCTCTGATACAAGCACATGCGCCGTGAATTAGCGGTTCAGAATAAAACAGTTAGGCTCGACAGTTTGAAAACCCTTTGATACGGCATGCGGCAGGAATGTTCAAGGCCCGCGCGCAAGTCCTCCGAAGTCGATACCTTGGCCATCTTAGGAAGAACTCTCACCAGTCGGTTTTCAGCCTTGTAGAGCTCCCTGAGTTCTTCGACGTAGAGACGTTTCGAGCGATTCACTTTTACTCGAATCTCCTATCAAAGCCAAAAACGTACCGTTGTTCGAAGCGATTCAACTTCTAAACCGATGCGTGGCCGTCCGTCACGGGACAGTGGTTCTCACCGGATCTGGCGTTGACCAACGTTCTACATGCTTGCTCAGCTGCGTCGGACGAAATGCACCACAAGTAATATGATGCCCAAAACCAGGACAACGTGAATGAAAGCGTTGGTTACGTGAAATGCAAAAAACCCAAGCAACCAAAGAACGATCAGAATGGCGGCGATTATCCCAAGCATATTTTCATCTCCTTTCTTCTGAGTGCGAGAACATGTGCGACCTCGTTCTTCCGAACTGCGCTGAGGCCTCTTCCTATGCGGAAGAACACTGAACGGACATTAGATTAGCCACAGAGAAGAAGGTCGTCTGTGCCGTTGTGAACACTTACGCATTGTGATTTCACATTCAATCTTCCACGTGATTGCAGAATCGCGGGCTGCCTTGGAACAACGCTGCGCGAATCTCATCCCCTTTGTTCTGAATGACGCGCAACCACGAGGGCTGCGAAAAATCGCGTACAAACTCAAACGCTCGCGCATCCCCCGGAAGCTGACCACCCCAGAAGAATGGCTCGCGTTGATAGGCAACGCCTCAGAGAAAATCTCCGTAGGGTTGTATAAAAGTGAACAGATATAGGCATTGGCAAAGTCTAGGGTTGCTGGAGCAGCATCCTGTCGTAATTGAGGGGCTCCTAGTCAATTCAGCTTGTTAGATACTCATTCTAAATAGAACAGGAGTGTTACGCGTACAATGAAAAACCTTCAGAAGCTCGTGATCGCCGTATCCGTGCTGGTGCTCTTGGCGCCCGCCATTTTCGCGGCTAAGGCTCAGCCGCCCAGAGAGCATCCGGCCTATCTTCATGCCCTCGCGGATCTACGCCACGCCAGAGCGCATCTGCAGCGCCCTGGTGGCGGGGAACTCCGCGAGCAGGAAAGGAAAGCCATTCACGAAATCGACGAAGCCATCAATGAAATCAAGAAGGCTTCCATCGATGATGGCAAGAATCTCAACGATCATCCGCCGGTCGATGCCCAGATGGATTGGCCCGGCCGCCTTCACCGCGCCCTCGAGCTGGTCAACAAGGCCCATGAGGACGTTGCTCAGGAGGAGGACAACGCGTTCGCGCAAGGCCTGAAGCGGCGCGCCCTCGAACACATCGACAGGGCCCATCATCACATCGAAGAGGCCATTCACCTGGTTCAATAGCCGCAGCTCATTTCAGCTATCGGAAAGCACCGCAGTCCACGCTGCGGTGCTTTTTTACCCTCGAATTAATTCGCTTTCGGGATGGATTGTGTGCGGCCACGGACCTCGCCCACCGCAGCGTCAAACCGAACCTCGCTGGTTTGGGCAGGCTAAGTCCTAATTAACGCCCTGCTATGAAAATAGCCGGAATGTGTAGTGAAAATGAAAGACTTAGGAAACAGGCCGACTATTTTCATGCCCGGTGGTGCGCCGACGGCGCATGAGGTCTAACCGGACATGTGGGTACTGGAACGAACTTGTGTGGAGTCGAGGTGTGGCGCGGTGGTTTAGGTGGAGCCTATCGGTTTCCGACCCTTTCGTCTGTCGGTGCCTCACTAGCCCCACCATGCTTCCGTTTCCACACCCCGCTCATCGAACCGGACGTGCGGATTTGCCGCATCCGGCTCTTGGAGAAGACTCACGCAATGGCTAAGCCATTGCATGTGACACCGTCTGCAACTTCTGAAAACAACTCGGGAGCTACTAGGCTCATCGCCAATCTCCCGTTCCGTCGTCGCTTCTTGCGTCCGCCTTCAACTGAGGCCCCTTCCCTCCACCGGAGTTACCCGGCTTCGTCGGTACTACGAGCCTCTCCGCCATCCCAGTCGGCCCGGCCTTTCTCTCACGAGCTGCCAGTTGATTCATCTTGCAATCACCGCTGGGACTTCCCGTGTTGCGCATGGTCCACTTTGCTTGCATGCCGTCGCCAATACCCCGGCAGGTTTGATGGAAACTTGTTCGCTCGTACGTTTCCATCAACTTCGGCCTTCCCCGAAACCGGGGCGGGTCGGCTCCTGCATTAGTCTTTTCGAGGCCTGCTCAGCGTTCACTCACGTTACGGCCTGCATGCTCGCCGAGTCGCCAATGCGACCTTCTACACCGAAGGCTTCAGCAGCTTCGTTGCCTCCGCCATTGCTTCGATTGCTACCGGGTGGAGCGAACCAGTTCCCGGGCGGGTTTATCTCCCGCTATGGACCAGCGCCTTTTCACGGCGCACTCCGGTTTGCCGACTCACCAGGAGTTGAGGTGCCCGAAAGCTTGTGTATCCTTGCAAACCTAACTACTCTGGTGTGCAGAGCCAACATGCGAGAGCTCGCGTCTGTGAAATTGCTGATCGGCGGAATGTCTTTAGCATTGGCGTTGTTTGGCTGCGCGCCTCCAGCGGCGAATCGGGACCCATCTGCGCCTGTAGCGGAGTGGCCGAATTACGGAAACGATCCGGGGAGCTCCCGATACTCGCCGCTGACGGAAATTAGCAAAAACAACGTCGCGAATTTGCGAGTCGCGTGGACCTATCGTACCGGTGATGTATCGGACGGCACGACGACCTGGAATGGGGAACGAGTAAAGTCCCGAAGCACCTTCGAAGCCACACCATTGATGGTCGACAGCACGCTCTACGTCATTACCCCATTCGGCCGCATCATTGCCCTCGATCCGGAAACCGGCACTCAAAGATGGGTCTTTGATCCCAAAATCGACCGCATTGGGGATTATGGAGACGCATTAACCTCGCGCGGGCTGGCCCTGCGCATCGATCCCAAACGCCAATTGGGCCAGCCATGCCGCAAGACGCTCTATGAGGCCACGCTCGATGGCAGGTTGATCGCAGTCGATGGTGACACTGGCAAACTCTGCACGGAGTTTGGGACCAACGGCCAAGTCGACCTGAAGGCCGGGATCAACCTGAAGACAAACGTCGACTGGGACAACAAGGGCGAGTACCACTTCACCTCGGCGCCAGCCGTAGTTGGCGACGTCGTCGTAGTCGGGTCGGCCATCAATGACAACAACCGAATCGAGATGCCCTCGGGTCGGGTTCGTGGCTACAACGCGCGAACGGGAGCGCTTGTGTGGTCCTTTGATCCAATCCCACGAGACCCTGCCGATCCAGACCGAGCCGGTTGGCTGAACGGTGCCGATCGAACCGGTGCTGCCAACGTGTGGGGGCCTATCTCTGCCGATCCCGACCACGATCTGGTTTTTCTGCCGACGACCAGTCCCAGCCCGGATTACTACGGCGGCGAGCGTGAGGGCGACGACCGCAACGCGGATTCATTAGTCGTTCTCCACGCGTCTACGGGGAAAATTGTGTGGACGTTCCAAGCTGTCCATCACAATCTGTGGGACTACGATCTCCCTTCGGCCCCTTCGGTCATCGAGGTCGAACACGGTGGGAAACGCGTCGCGGCCCTGGCTCAGCCCAGCAAGATGGGCCATCTATTTATTCTCGACCGGGATACCGGGCAGCCAGTGCTTCCGATCGAGGAGCGCGCGGTGCCGCAGAACGGAGTTCCCGGCGAATGGCTTTCGCCCACACAGCCGTTCCCGGTCGCCACGCCACCACTTGCACCCAACCATTTGGAACCTCAGGAGGCGTGGGGACTGACTCCCTGGGATCGTAGCAAGTGTCGCGAGCAGATCGCCGGATTGCGGCGCGAAGGGATCTTCACGCCGCCCAGTTTGGAAGGCTCGATAGTCTACCCCGGAATTATTGGCGGCACGAACTGGGGTGGAGTGTCCTTCGATCGCTCGCGCGGCTTGATCGTCGTGAATCAGACCAACATGGCGTTCGTTGCGCAACTGATTCCCCGGGACAAACTAACTGGCTGGAAGACTCACGCCGGTGGCGGCGAGGATGGCTGGGAGTACGCCCCGATGAGGGGAACGCCGTATGTCATGCGGCGCAAACCGTTGCTCTCGCCGCTTGGCCTACCGTGTAACGCACCGCCCTGGGGCACGCTAGCAGCGGTCGATGCCAATACTGGGAAGATCCGGTGGCAGGTGCCACTCGGGACAGTTCGCGAGCTTGCACCGGTTCCCTTGCCGATCGGCTGGGGCACTCCGACCTTGGGCGGTTCACTGACCACGGCCAGCGGGCTCACCTTCATCGGCGCAACAGCAGATCGCACGTTCCGCGTATTCGATACGGAGACAGGACGGGAGTTGTGGCACGCGAGTCTGCCTGCGTCCGCGATGGCAACGCCGATGACCTATCGTTCACGTACGGGAGGGCGCCAATTCGTGGTCATCGCAGCGGGCGGGCACGGAAAAATCCATGGAGTCAAGCTGGGAGATTATGTGATCGCATACGCGTTGCCGTAAGTACCTCCTGCAGGAAGGGCTCACTGCTAAGCCGAGGCCTTGAGCTCCTAATCGAAGCGGCGGATGAGAGCTTCGAAGTTTGGTTTTTTGTTATTTGTAACCACGCTTCGGCGCAAACCGGACAAGTGGGTTATGGTACGAAGATGTCCGGTAAGCCCTGCGGGCACAATCGATAAAGATGAAGTTTCTGTGTTCACTCTGGTGCTCCCACATTGACTCACGTTTAGGTACCGCTTAACATGCTCAGCGAGTCCTGATCCCACGCAATTGCATCCGGCAAGAGGCCAATGATGGTTATCAGCGCGAAACCTTCGTCCCGCTTCATTCGCGTTCGCACGTTTTTCTCAAGGCAACTGGTGTTGGTTATGGTTGCGGCCGCGTTATTTGCGATTCTGTGGGTAGCGAATGTGCGGGGTCCGGGCATGAGCTTCGTTTCCATACTTCTCTACTGTCTTTTCATCGGCAATCTGACGAGGCCGATGATGAATCGTCTCGCGCCACTGTCTTCACGTCTCCAGTTTCCGTGGAACTGGGTTGCGTACCTGATATTGTTGTTCCTCACGGCGGTTGCGATCGCGTCGTTGACAGTGGTGATCATAATGGCTGTGTATCGAATTCCCATCGGATCCTATTTTCCCCAACTATGGAGCGCCGGTAGGCTTGTAGTCGTGGTTGTTTTGATCATCGGGAGCATCCGCCATTTGTATGAGGAATCGCGGGTGCACCTGGAGGGCAAGAATCTCGAACTTCAACGCGCTGTTGAACTTGGGAACACTCAATCAAAACAGCAAGAGCAAGAACTGGCCAAGGCGAGAGACATTCAGGAAGGGCTGTTACCCAAGAAGATTCCCCAAGTAAGAGGACTAGAAGTGGCAGCAGCGTGGCAGCCTGCGAGCACCGTTGGCGGAGATTATTTTGATGTGCTCAAGTTCAGCGAGAGAAAGATTGGGGTCTGCATTGGTGATGTGGTCGGCAAGGGGATTAGCGCCGCGTTGTTGATGGCCAACCTGCAGGCCAGCTTTCGAGCCTTCGCTTCGGAAGAGATCTCGCCAGGCACTCTCGTGGGGAAATTGAACGAGGTAATCTCGAACAACATCGCTTCCGATAAATTCATTACATTCTGGTACTGCACGATCGATACGAAAGAAGACAGGTTGACGTACGCCAGTGCCGGTCATTGGCCGCCCATTCTCTTCCACAAATCTGGTGAGGGAGTTCCTTTGAGGGAAGGAGGAATGCCCCTGGGAATCTTTCCGGACCGGAAGTACGAAAATGGAGGATTTCCGTTGTCCTCTGGAGACCGCCTGGTGCTTTATACCGATGGTCTAACCGAAGCAATGGATTCGGATAAACAGGAATTTGGCGAGGGAAGATTGCTTGAGCTGTGCAGTCGCAACATTGCATTGAGCGCCTCCGAATTGCTGGCTGCAATCCGTAAAGAGGTGGTCAGCTTCTGCAACGGAAATTTTCAGGATGACTTCACCCTGGTAGTTGTCGCAGTGAAATAAAAAAGGTTGCAGGACCATCTGTTCCGCCAGATGGTTGAAATTGAAAGGCGAGTTGGATCGCCTCAGTGCCTCGTAAACGCGGTAACCGCCGAAGTGGGTACTGGGACCAACTTGTCTGGTTTGCCGACAAACCAGGACTTAGCAAGCCAGAATGTCCCGACGGGCCTTCTGACTCGGAATAACTTCCGGTTAGCCCGTGATCCTCCCGCAATCAAGGGCAACGCCCGTGGAAAGCCGGCCGGCGCACCGAGAAACAAAGGTTAATTTCGGAATTGACAACCATCCGCACAGAACCTCGACTTCCAACTCGGAATCGGGTTTTATTGCAGTGCCACTCTGTAGAGGTTGCGATGAACGTCCTGGTGCAAGGTAGCAGACAGTCCCGGCTTGGGGCCCCAGAGAATGGCGCCGTCGACGACTTTCGCGCCTCGGACACTGTGCATGTCCGCACTGGAGGCGATCCCCGCGGCAGGCAGCGACGGCAGATTCGTGGCGCTGGACACGGGAGCGAGGAGAGTTTCTGTTCCGAGCGTGGTGGCCATAGTGACGCCGAAGGACTTCCCGTCTGCGGTCCACTGCGTCTCGCAATATCCGTTACAAACGATCACAGGAGTCCCGCCGTCGAGCGGACTCGCCAACGTCCTACCAGTTTGGTCTTTCCCCTGCGCAACGATCGCCAACCGGCCATCGGGAGAAATCGCCTGGAGGTCAAGAATGGGATCGGGGAGCAGCCTTTCGCGCTCGCTGCCGTCCTGCCTCACGCGGTACAAGAAGTTCAAGCTGCCCTCGGCCGCCCGAAAGTAAATGTAGTCGGCTGAATCCCAGCGGGGTTCGTCCTCGTTCACGCCCGACACGAACTGCCGCGGAGGAAAGCGGAAGTTGAGCGAAGCCAACCACAGATGTGACCGGTTTTCGGCGTCAGTCGTGGAAAAAACTACTGCCGCGCCGTCCGGTGAAACATCGTAGTCCGACACCAAGGTGTCCGGCAGAAGCCGCTCGCGGCGCCCAGTCTCCAGGTCCGCGAGCCAAAGCTCTCCGCTGGGAGATTGGCCAGAGACGCCCTGGCGATAGGCAAGGTAATACAGTTTCTTGCCGTCGCGGGAAAACTCGGGGAACTCGGCGTAACCTTCGGAAGAAATTTGGCGCTCGCCGTTGGCATCGCGCTCCCACAGGGTGCTTTCGTTGAGACCAACAGAGGTAATCAGTGAAGCGCCGTCCGGAGCCACGGCAATGCCTTCTTCTTCGGTGGCCCCGGAGGTCACCTGTTGCGGCTCTCCATCGGGAAAAAGCTGGCGCCAGATATGGAAACGACCACCAGCATTAGAACTAAAGTACATCCACGCTTGATCCGAAGACCACGCCACGTAGGTGCACGCGGCTCCCTGCGGTCCTACCGGCTTGCCCGCAGAGCTGCCATCGAAGGGCACAAGCCGGCAGGGCAGCCAACCGCCATTATCCATCTCCGCCACCAGCACCCACTTGTGGTCGGGAGAAAGCGCAGAGCGGTGCGCCATGCCGCGTTCGCGCGGCGGAACGTAGACATCGCGGATTTGATCGCGCGTGGAGGTGGAAGTGACCACAGCCATGTGGATGCCGGATACGAACTCGGAGAACAGGAAATGGCCGGAGTCGATCCAGGTCAGACCCTCGGTGTTGGGAAACATGAGGCGAGGTTCGCCACCCAGCACCGGAACTATCCATGTATTAAATTCCTTCAATGCGAACACGGTGTACGCGACGGTCGAGCCGTCCGGCGAAAACTGTGGACTCATCTTCTCGAGGGCGTCGTGCGTCAATTGTACTGGTTCGCCGTCCGGGAGAAGCTTCGCGTAGATTTGCCCGGTGCTCATGAAGGTGTCGGGGCCGCGGATGAAGGTGAGAATGCGTCCGTCCGGGGAAAGTGCCGGGGACACAGCCGAATCGGCAAAATCGGTGAGTTGTATCAAGCTCTGTTGTGACGCGGGTGGGAGGGCCGATCGCTTGAAGCGAAGCCAGGCAACAGCCACCGCTGCTAGCAAGATCAGAGCTATCGCACCCACGCTAACAGCCACCCAACTCAGTCGGAGGTGCGCCGCGGGTGCATTCACTGCATCCGGTCTGATCGCTTCCAGCGCTGCCCGCGCTTCGGAGGCTCCTTGATAGCGCTGCTGCTCCGTAACCGCAATCACTACCGGCGCGTTGGGCTTGATCTTGCCTATGAAGCGGTAGCCGCGTTTGGGGAGCGTCTCGATATAGCGGGGATTGTCGGCGGCGTCTCCCAGCGCCTCGCGGATCTTGTTTACTGCGGCGGCCAGACTGTGTTCGAAATCCACGAATGTGTCCGCAGGCCATAACTCGCGGCAAATCTCCTCCCGGCTAACCACGTCTCCGGCATTTTCCAGTAACAAAACCAACAACTGAAAGGGCTGTGCCTGCAACCGGATTCGGGAACCATTCTTGCGAACTTCGCCCGAGCGCAAATCGACTTCGAAGTTGTCAAAGGCAATTCGTCGAGGCCGTGGTGAGGGCGAGGTAGAGGTAGAGTCTTCGCGAATCTTAAAAGGCATGTGGCGGTCCTAGACAGCTGGATAGCTTAGTGTCAGTTCCATCCGCTCCAAGCAAGTCATCGACTGTTTTAGGGCCGACCAGTTCGCTGGCTACGGACAGGTAGCCAGTATGAGCTGCAACCCGGGTCCCCAAGTGCGAACTAGCCCAAAATCGCATCCTCTGCAGTTAATTCCGCGGATGCTAGCACCCCCGCGAAGGTGTGGTCAAGCGCGAGAGTCCTCAGCAAAAGCCTCTGATATCAGTGAGTTATCTGGTGACAAAAAATTAAACCCGAAGTGAGGACACAGGCATTGCGCCCAATCGCCTTTTCGATGAAATTGCGTGAACTTTGCTTTGCTCCGCCCTCCGGGGTTGGGAAAAAGCATGTGGACTTTAGCTCAACTAAGAGGAGAAAGACGATGAATCAGATCCTTGGGGTCACTTTGAAAATGCTTCGGAACGCGCGGTGCTCCGCACCTGCTGTATTGGTAGGATTGGGCCTTTTGTTGACTGCTACAGGCGCCAAAGCTGGTTGCGCCGTTCCTTACAAAGCTGGGGCCGCTCCCGCAATTCCTTTCGTCAGCCCTAACGCGGACGGAGAATGGAACGAGCATGCGACCATCGTGGGTTTGTGGCATGTGATTTACACTGCAACCTACGATGAGAATTTTCCTCCGGGAGGGCCTTATCCCACCACACCCTTCCCGTTCCTCGAATCCTTCAAGACCTGGCACGGGGATGGAACGGAATTTGAGAATGCATTTCTTCCACCCGTCGGCGGGAATATCTGCTTCGGGGTGTGGAAGGACCTGGGTGACCACCGCGTCAAGCTGCACCATATCGGTTTAATGTTTAACCCGGACGGCAGCCTCTCAAGCATATTCACCGTCGACGAAACGGATACGGTCGCGTCCGACGGCAAAACCTACACAGGTATGTTCGATTTCAAACTCTGGCCGCCCAGCTACGATGCGGTCGGCGTGGGAACGCCAATAGCGGAGGTCAAGGGAACCACGGCCGCAACTCGCATCGCCGTCGATTGAAGAATCAACTTCCCGTTTGCGTCGGATGACACCGGCACGGCAAGGCCCACGCTTTTACACCCTAAGAGCGTGGGCCACCTAATCTGCGTAACCGCGGAAGCGAATTGCGCACCTACGCGAGGATTGCATCGGGGAATCTACTTCAGGAGTGCGTTAGGGCCTGATCAACGGCATTCGAGGAGATGAAGACGCCAGCGACCTCCGCCGGGACCTCGCGTCCCACATCCGGACTTCTGCCCCGGAATGACTTCCGAATTCCCCGTGACTCGGGCGGAATCCCGAGAACACGCTATGATCCGTTGCGAACTAGGTCACTTCTGCGGATAGGCGAATGACCACCCGATGCACGCTGCGAACGCCAGGTGCGCAACTGTTTTGATACTTTCTTGACTTCATTGGGGTCGCGACCCAAAATAGGTCGCACGGATTTTTAACTATTCGGCGTATTCATTCCAGAGGGCCTATTTAACAACCAAGGAGACCAGCATGAAGCGAATCACATTCATTTGCATGGTGCTGCTTGTGGGCGTGTGCGCCGCATTCGTGCCAACAACGGTTGCCCAACATGAGCATCCCGCAGGCGACCCGAGCAAACTCGGCAAGGTGAGTTTCCCCGTTTCCTGCGAACCATCGGTTCAGCCGCAATTCAGCAGCGCCGTAGCGATGCTCCATTCTTTTTGGTACGAGAAGGCTAGCGACACTTTCGCTGCTATTGCACAGAAAGACCCCACATGCGGCATGGCCTACTGGGGAATCGCCATGACCTACTACCATCAGGTCTGGCAAGCGCCCGGCCCGGCTGATCTAGAAGCAGGAATTGCCGCGGTAGAAAAAGCAAAGTTAGCTGGTGCCAAGACACAGCGCGAACGCGACTATATTGCGGCGATCGAGACGTTCTACAAGGACGCCGACCAACTCGACTACCGCACTCGCGCCTTGGCTTACGAAAAGGCCATGGACCAGCTGCAAGTGCGCTACCCTGACGACCATGAGGCCGCGATTTTTTATGCGCTGGCACTCCTCGCCACCGCGCCGCCAACCGACAAAACGTATGTGAATCAGAAAAAGGCTGGCGCGATCCTTGAGCCACTATTTGCAGAACAACCAGAACACCCCGGCATAGCTCACTACATCATTCACGCCTACGATTATCCACCGCTGGCTGACAGGGCTTTGGACGCAGCGCGACGTTACGCCCAGATTGCGCCAGACTCACCGCACGCGCTCCACATGCCGTCCCACATCTTCACCCGGCTCGGCTTATGGCAGGAGTCCATTGACTCCAACCTCGTTTCGGCAGCCTCGGCCCAGAAAAACAATGCGCCCGGCAACGAGCTGCACGCGAAGGATTACCTGATCTACGCGTACCTACAAGGGGGCCAGGATCGCGAGGCGAAAAGAGCACTGGATGCGCCACCACCGGGCCGTCCTGACGATCCGCAATATATGAACTGGCTGTACGCTATGGGCGCTTCGCCTGCACGCTACGCTGTGGAGCGGCATCGCTGGGCAGAAGCCGCCGCGCTCCTTATACCGCCGAATACTTTTCCCGGCGGAAGGGCAGCGTGGACGGAAGCGAACCTGCATTTCGCGCGAGCCCTCGGCGCCTCACATACGGGGCAAATCGATGTTGCCGAAAAAGAGGTACACCAGCTCGCATCCCTGCGTGACACGCTTACGCAAGTCAACGACAGCTATTGGGCTGACCAGGTGGATATCCAACGCCAGACCGCCACCGCATGGATCACGCTGGCCAAGGGCAATCCCGAAAACGCTCTCACCCAGATGCGTTTTGCCGCTGAGCATGAGGACCGGACCGACAAGAACAACGTCACCCCAGGAGTCATCCTGCCAGCTCGCGAACTGCTTGGGGAGATGTTGCTGGAACTGAAGCAGCCTGCGCAAGCGATGATTGAATTCGAAGCCACGCTGCGCACGGCGCCAAATCGTTTCAACGCGCTGGCCGGCGCCGCGCGTGCGGCCAAGCTTTCGGGCGATCAAGAGAAGGCGAAAACATACTATGCCAAGCTCCTGGCCATCTGCCAGCATGCCGATGGAGACCGGCCCGAACTTCAAGACGCACACTCGCTATTGGCCCAGAAATGAGCTGGTGCTCGCGTAGCCGCAGGTGAACGAACTGGCAAGCCAAGACGACCTGAACGGGGCTTGGCCAGAGTTATGGAAGTATAGTCGGCCAACCGGAAGTTATCATCGGACGCGCTTTGCCTGGCAGTTTTGTGCGAGGTGTGAGCGAAAAACTAATATTTTCCGCCCGTCAAAACTGCCGCGGCTAAGTATCCTTATATAAGGGTGTCCGCTCGTTGCTTTCGCGTGCGGTTTTTCCGCTCACCCCTTCTGGAGCCTAGCCAGGACCCGTGGGACTGTGTTTAAATTCGGGGGTCGTCCACACCATTCACTTCAAAACGAGGGGCTTCATGCAGAGAAAACTGTTCCCGTTCTTATTCTGCTTCCTG
Organism: Terriglobia bacterium; assembly: GCA_049514855.1. Taxonomy (GTDB): domain Bacteria; phylum Acidobacteriota; class Terriglobia; order UBA7540; family UBA7540; genus CAVROP01. The sequence continues at coordinate 33,295 of JBEKUR010000029.1, read as the reverse complement.
CTACTGGTTATCCCCACCTATGCCGATAAACGCGGCTTCACCATCGAAGACTTTTACCGTATTCGCGGAATAGAGGACTTGCACGTTTCTCCCGATGGCAAGAGTGTTCTGTTCATTCTGCAAACGAGCGACCTGGCGAAGGCAACGAAAATCAGCCACATCTGGCTGATGGACACCGACGGCAAGAACGCACGCCAGTTTACGTTTGGCGAAAAGGGTGAATCGTCGCCCATCTTCTCACCTGACGCCAAGCGGATCGCCTTTATCAGTTCGAGGGATGGCGACGCCAATCTCTATATCATCTCCGCCAGCGGTGGCGAAGCACGGCAAGTAACCCACATTTCGACGGGAGTTTCCGATCCGCTGTGGTCCCCAGACGGCAAATGGATCGCGTTTTCGAGCGACGTTTACCCGGAATGCGGTGCCGATGATGCGTGCAACAAGAAGATCGAACAGCGCTGGAGCAAGGGCCCGCTCCACGCCCATCTGGCCGATGCGCTGCTCTACCGCCACTGGACCGAATGGAAAGACGGCAAGTGCACACACGTCCTGCTTGCCGACGCTTCCACCGGTACCGTGCGCGACCTGACGCCGGGTGCTTTCGATTCGCCTCCCTTCCAGCTCGGCGGATCCTTGCGATACGATTTCTCCCCGGATAGCAGGGAACTCGCCTTCGATTCTAATCATGACCGCGCTCTCGCTTCGTCCACAAACAGCGACGTGTGGATCGTCCCGCTCTCTGGCAATGAGCCGCCGCGCAACATTACCGCTTCGAACCCTGCCTTCGACGGCCATCCGAAATACTCGCCGGACGGAAAGTACATCGCCTATCAACTGCAGAAGCAGCCCGGCTATGAATCGGACCTCTTTCGTCTGGCCATCTATGATCGCTCCACCGGCACCTCACGTGTGCTTACCGAGTCCTTCCGCAACTGGGTAGACGCCTTCCAATGGACCTCAGACTCGAAATCTCTCTACTTCGACGCTCCTGTGGAAGGCGACAATCCCATCTTCCGCGTGACCCTCGAGTCCGGCTCCATTGAGCAAGTAATGGTGGACCGAACCATCGATTCCTTCGAACTTTCCCACGACAACCGCCACATCATCTACACGCGGCGTTCCGTCAGCGATCCGGTCGAGATATTTGCGGTGGACTTGGCTGATGGCAAACCCTCGACGCCGCAGCGCCTCTCTCAATTCAACGACGAGGTCGTCAACGAGGTGGACCTCCGTCCGGCCGAGCGCATGTGGGTGAAGGGAGCCGACGGAGCGAAGATCGAAGTCTTTATCGTTAAGCCCCACAACTTCGATCCGTCCAAGAAATATCCGCTCATCCTCAACGTGCACGGTGGACCCCAGTTTCAGTGGCAGGATTCTTTTCGCGGTGACTGGCAGGTCTACCCCGGAGTGGGCTATGTCGTCGCTTTCGCCAATCCGCATGGGTCCACCGGCTATGGCCAGGATTTTACGGCTGAAATTTCCGGAGACCATGGTGGCCAGGTTTTTGAAGATCTGATGAAGGTCACCGACGAACTGAGCAAGCTTCCTTACGTTGATCCCGACCGCATGGGCGCCATGGGTTGGTCCTACGGCGGCTACATGATGGACTGGTTCGAGGGCCACACCAACCGCTTCAAGGCTATCGCCTCCATGATGGGTCTTTTCGACCTGCGTTCCTTTTACGGCGCAACCGAAGAATTGTGGTTTCCCGAGTGGGACCTCAAAGGTCAGCCGTGGAATTCCGACCAATACGAGAAGTTCTCCCCGTCCTACTTCGTTAAGAATTTCAAGACGCCCTGCCTCGTGATCTCCGGCGAGCGCGACTATCGCGTTCCCTACACGCAGTCACTGCAGATGTTCACCTCGCTGCAAAAAATGAATGTTCCCTCCCGGCTGATCGTCTATTCCAACGCCGGCCATTGGCCCAGTTGGTACGAAATGGCTCTGTACTACACAGCGCACCTCGAGTGGTTCCATCAGTATCTTGGAGGAGACGCGCCACCCTGGTCCACGGAACAATTCCTGCGCAACGCGGTTTTCGACCCTGCGACGGGTCAACGGCTCAAGTAACACCTAGCCGCGCATCGACGATGCCACCGTCTCCTTGCGCGACAGGGTTCTTCAATCTTCTAAGGTTATGTCTTGTGCGAAGTGCGGAGCTTTGTGCGGAGCGTCCCATACCAGCATCGTGCTCGTCAGGTGTGCGGGGTATTTCATCTGGTGCATGCGAGAGAAGATCCCATCAACAAAGCAGATATTAGGCCGACGGTCGACCCCTGAACTCTGGCCGTATGGATAGGATCTCCGCCACTCCAAGTGTCAACGAGGAGAATCTGCGCCATTGAGCTCAGCTATTCCCGCCGTGCCCCCGACCAGGGGGAAGGCGGGGTGTTACGGGACGGCACGCGAGCGGTTTGCGAGCGCTTAGACTTGCGCCCTACATTATGGCAAACACCGGAGTGCTTTGGATTTTTGCCCTGATGACTTTTCTTTTTTAACTATTTCGCAGGTGTGATGTACGGTTCTGGATGTTCTTCATCGGAAGGATTCAGATAACCGGTTCGTTTCCCGATGAAAAAAGGTTTCTTGAAGTCTAGTCCGGGTTGGATCACTCGAGTTTTGTTTCTGCCCTTCTCGTCAAGGTATGTCTCTTCCTTGTAAATCTGACGAACAACCCTATAGGAGTTCTTCCTCACGCGGCCGTACTCAATCTTTCCATCGCTTTTGCGTTCAAGTAGATTTTTTCCTACCAAAATGTCCACCTGCCGGTCGATTGTCGGCTTCGAGACGTGCACCTCCTTAGCTAACTCCTTCTTGGAAACAGCCCTGTACCCGCTCGAACTTTTGCTTCGGGCAATGCGACGGAGAATCGATTTCTGTACGGGCTTGAGTCCTTTCCATTTTTCTATCTCACGCTCGCTCGGGGGATAATCTTGCAACGCATTCGCCTTGGGCTTCGGCCGAGGTGCCGGGATCGGATACGGCGGCGGTAAAGTATTCAATGGCATGCACCAACGGTATCGAAATGATAAAAGGAGGTCAAGATTTCTCATTCTTTTATCAAAATGATAAAATCTATTTCATCATAATGATAAAAAGGAGTTATTTAACATACTCTATTATCAATATCTTACAGATTGTCCATGAATGGCACTTGTCTTTACGGGTTTGACGACGTTGAGCTTTTCCAAACTCCTCCAAAGGAACCCGCTCACCTTGCCGGGCTTGTTTGCCCGGACTGCGGTTCGCTGGCGTTCTGTCAGACCATGCCAAACCCGGCGAGTATGAGTTGTAGATTCAGAATCTTGTCAGCGAGCGTCGGCAACAAGCCGAATGCGAGCGTTACACTGCGTCAGACGTCATCGTTTTGATTCGTTCTCGCCCGCAGATTACATCTCGATTAGAACCCGTAAAGGCCATACTCGCTGTAATGACGCTGTTCTTCGACAGCGCCCGTTCAGCGAAACGCCCGCGTCCGCTGGATCTCATTGCCACGACGAAACTCCGGCGAGTAAGAGTTCCGGAAGAAAGCGAGCCGCAAGCGAGCGTTCAATCGCCCGACAGCATCTCCACGTTCGCAAGAATTCATCTCCAATAGAACTTATAAGCTGCCGTATTTACGAAATCTCTTTGGGACATATACGCATTATTGATACAATGAACTTGAAGATGTAAATAACAATGGAGAATTCGAGTGAAAAAGACAAATAAAGTTCTGAAAGGAAAAATTGAAAACGTGCAGCGCGTGAGAACTCGCACAGGAAATTCGATGATCACGTTCACTGTGGGCGGAACCCCGTGCAAGGCCTTCGGTAAAGGGGCAGAAACCGTGAGCCGTTGGATGGCGACTGATCCTCATACTGCCGGCGAGTTCGAGGGATTTTTCGAGAAACGCTCGGCGAGATTCGGCACGGAATTCGTGACCGTTCACGGCAAGGCGATTGAAATCAAAGAAATCGATAACGCTGGTCGTCTTGAGATGGCTGCGTCGGGGGCAGGCGCCTCTGGTGCGGCACTGGCATCCGCGCTTTCAAGCCCGGTTGAACCCATACCGGCCGCCTCTAAGCGGGAAGGGTTGGAGGAATCTTCACCAGCCAAGGCTGATACGTTCCGCTTGACCGAAGGCGACTGCTCGGTGGAAAGGGCCTGCTTTTTCGTTCCTGTTACTCGACAACACAAGGCACCAGACCTGAAGAAGAACCCTCCGGTGACGACAGGATTCAGGACCTTCGAAGAAATGGAACGCTATTATTACGCCACTCACCCTGGAGCTGCCGAGAAGAAACCTTCCTGAGAGCAGGGATTTCATTCAGTGAGGACACTTTGGGCCATATGTGCCTTCAACGCGGGTATGTCAAACACTCCCTATGAAGGGAGTAGAAGCAATTTAGTGTTTTGGCGCGCCCCCGCCGAAGTGGTAATATGAATTTGTTGATCAGTTGACTCCGTCAACTTGATTTGGCCCCTTTTGATCGCTTCATTTGGCCCCACCTTCTGGTGAATCCTCTCTCTGCCCCCGGCCTACGCTACGCCCTAAACGCGTCGCCCTTCGGGCGCCGCAGGGCTTCGCTCCGGCCGGGGGCAGAGAGAAACTTTTATTTACTGCCGCCCTTTTTCTTCAACGTCCTGCGAAATCGGTACGACTCATTTCCGGTCTCGATGATGTGCGCCTGGTCGGTCAACCGGTCCAACATGGCCTTGCACAACCTGGCGTTCGGAAACATCGTGGTCCACTCCGAGAACGGTAGATTCGTTGTGACGATCACCGCCGCTCTCTCTGCTCGCCCCGAGATAATCTGGAACAACAGCTCAGCAGCTGCTTCCGGCATCGCCACATACGCCATCTCGTCGATCACGATCAACTCATAGCGCATCCACCGGTTGGTCACGCGATTTAGTTCGCTCTTGTTCTTGGCCTCTGTCAGTTCGTTCACCAACTGTGCCGCCGTCGTGAACCGTACCCGTTTCCTCTGACGACAGGCCGCTATCGCTAGCCCCGTCGCCATGTGGGTCTTACCCGTTCCGGTTTCTCCAAGAAAAATAACCGGCTCGCTGCGGCTCAAGTAACCGCCCTCTGCCAGATTCCGGATCTGTGCGGCCGGAAGATGCGGCGCATCGGAGAAGGCAAAGTCCTCCAGTGTTTTCACCTTCGGGAAATGGGCCTCCGTTATCCGCCGTGCTACTCCGTGCTGATAGCGATCTTCCACTTCCGCGCCGAGCAGCGCTTCCAGATAACTCAGATGCCCGTGCTTCTGCTTGACGGCTTCTTCGGCCATCAATAGAAACTGTCCACCCACCGTCGCGAGCTTCAGGTCTTTGGCATACTGCCGAATGGTCGCCTGTTGCACCGCCACCGTTGCGACACTCATTGAAGCACCCCGCTGCCGGAATAGTTCCTCAACAACTGGTCGTAGTTCCTGGTGGTTGGTTGTGGCCGGTCATACACTCGTAAGGCACCTACCTCAACCGCCTCACGCGGTTCTTTCCGGTTTCGTCCCGCATCCAGGAGCAGGCGCACGGCTTCGACATCAAAACAATTCATGTCCAGAGCCTTTTCAACCACTGCTTGCAAACGTGGGTAGCCGTGCTGCCGGCCCAGCAAGAGCACGTCGATCATGGCGCGTGTCCCCGGCTGCTGGCCTCTTCGTTGCTTCAGCGTCTCCCAGAAACGATCGAAACTGGCCGGCCAACGTCCTTGTGCCCGCCACTGTTCGAGCGGCGTCGAACCAGCGAACGCTCCAGGCTTCTTCGTCAGTGCCTCCAGGTAGTGCTCCAGGTTGAGTACTTTCTGCTGGCGCTGGAAGCAGCGATCGTGCCGCGCCACGCACTCTCCCTGGTGCCAAATCTCCACGTAGGACGAGTGCACCTTGGCCTGCACTTCCACGCCGACGGGTAGAGGAACGGAGTAGAAGTTGGTCAGCACCTTCACGCAGCCGCTGGTATTCACGTGCGGAAAATGAATCGCGGCCAGATCAAATCCTTCTCCCGCCAATGCCTGCAGGTGCTCTCGCTCCAGATACATCCCTGCACCAACCGTCTGGGCCCGTTCCCCGATCAAACGCTGCTCATCGTTCCTGGATTCTTCCAGTAAAAATGAGGTTCAGCGCTTCCCAACTGGCAACCTGTGGAACCGGCACCATGTGGTTCCGGCGAAAGTATCCACCTTCTCCTTCCACTCCACCCTTCTCGTGACCTTCTCCTGGGGTGCAAAACTCCGAATGGAAACCCCAATGCGATCGGAAGGCTATAAATCGCGTGGTCTCCTCTCGCTGGTGCCCTCGCAAAATCTTCTTCACGGCACTCTTAAGGTTGTCGTACCTTAAGACAGCAAACACTCCACCGAAATAGAGAAACGCTTGTTCATGCGCTTCCAGAAATGCTTGTTGGCTGGCGTGCGGGAAAGCGCAATGGAACGCTCCTCCACTGGCCATGCTGCGCATGCAAAATACGTAGGCCAGCTCCCGCTCTCCGCAGATATCCGCGTAGGCTTCATACCAGTCCACTTGCGCTTCTCCACCCCAAACGTAGGACTGTGGGATGAACGTCTCGCGGTGAATCATCGCCAACGCAAGTTTTCTTTCGCGAACGTGGCGTCGTATCGTGGACTCGGCCACTTCTACTTCTGGCATCTCCTCTCGGATCCGGCACCAGATTCGATGTGCGGTGTGCCGCTGCTTCCGCGGAGCCTGCTTGTCCGCTTCCAGAACCGCGTCGATGAAGGCCATCGCCGGTTCCAGTTTCGGTCTCTCTCGTAGCGGTGTCTTGCGCTCTACCGGAACAGCGCTGAGCACCGCCTCACGCACCATCCGCCGATGAATACCCAACTTCTTGGCGATCCCTCGTATCGTTCCACCACCATGCTCGTACTCACGTCGAATCTGCTCGAATAGCTCCACCTTGGTTCTCCTATCCACCCGGTCCTCCCTTGGGGCGGCTAGGCCCGAAGCAGAGTCCACGGTATATGGTTTTCAGTAAGGTGGGGCCAAATCAAAGTATCGAATGGGGCCAATTCAGAGTATCGAAATCATCAGTCCGGGTCACGCGGTTGGCAACCCCAATCAACGAGCACCGGCTGGTAGGACACCCACAGAAAGCCACGCAGTAAAACAAGCATCCACGTAGTCGGAAAATGTTCGGAAGTTCGTTTTGCCTCGTTGTTTGTCGCGCAGGACCGGCGGCAGTTGACGGGGATTTTATGATGCCGCTGGAGCCGACCACCGAGGTCGGCACCCGAGAGCGGAAATCGCGGGATCACATCGACGTACACCGCGAGTAGTCGAATCGAACAGCGAGTGGAGATCAGGCACACATTATAAAAAAGTATTGGTGTGCCTGGTCGTCAGGTTGGTTCTGGAAGCCACCGCAACGAAGAGATTGGAAACCGTTCGCCGGTTACTCGCAAGCCGGAGTTAAGAAGGAACCAGCCTGATAAAGAAGATGGTGTTGTTTTATTCGGCTTCGAGGAAAAGAGAGTTTCCCCAGCGGAGCGATGATGTTTACTCTTTGGGACGTATTTACCAACATGATACAATGGTGTGGAGGTGAAAAATGGGAACAAAACTGGATTATACGGATTATACGTTCGGTTGCGCTGGTGGTTTCTCCCTGCGGGAATGCGGCTTCAGAGAAGAAGAAATGAAGAGATCCAGCAAATAGAAGAATAGACAGTACCGTGCGCATCATGGCTGTAAACGCAGCTCCAATCGCCTGGACCGTCTGTTCTATTAACCATACTTAATAAGATGTCTTAATGCAAGTAAATACCATCAAAGAAAAGTTGGCTAGATAGTTCAGCGGTTCCACTGGCGAATGAACGTTTTGTCTCTACTACACGACGCGTGGCTCGCGTTGTCTGTACCGGAGATTCGGCGGGTTCCCTTCAAAGCAGCAAGGAGTTAGTGGTTCGGAGGTGAAGACATGTCGAAAAACAGTAGTTTGGCGAAGGACGTTGTTTGGGCGCCCGGACGCTTGCGACGGCGCAGGTGATTTGACCGACACTCCAGTGCGGCTCGAGTGGGACTCCGCAGGACTGCTACCAAGCGCCTTCCTTTCCGCCGAACCACCAAACGAGACCGAACCCCAGCGTGTTTTGCTGCTTGCTAAGTACCCCGAGTGTGTCGGTGAGAAAGAATGGCCGATTGGACCAGTCCATCCGCCATTCCGGCCGAATCACAAAACCGTCTGCGACTTTCCAGTCTAGAGTGACGGTTGTTTCTTTCAGCGCCTGGTTAAGGCCGCTGAACATCCCTCCTCTATCAGAAAGGTACTCAGCCCGCGCTGCGAACGCCAATTTCGGCTTGAACTGATAGTGGGCATAAGCAGCGCCGCCATCCGTGTGAGCTGGCGGCGAGTTCGTCTCAAGCCGTTGAACGACGTAGTCGCCCTCAAGAGCAAAAGCCAACTTTGATGACACGTTCCACGTAACATAGCTATCAAATATGTGCAGCTTGCCATTTGGGGCATTCGGAATCGGCTCGAAAGGAATTCCTTGTTGCGTAGGCAATCCGGGCGTCCCTACCGGGAAATACTGAAAGTCGGGATGTTCCTGGCCAAAATAATAGTTCACGGTCCAAGCAATGTTTTTGGCAGGCTGGATATTCAGGCCGACGAGTTCATCCTTGAAACCATTGAAGGGCTCAGTCTGCTGAGTGCCATTGGTCAGCCAGTAGTTCAGCCCAAGCTTGTCGTTGATTTGATAGTGAGTCCGAAAACCCATGTGGTAAAAGGGCAAGAAGTTGAACCAGTAGGAACGCGAGTAGTTCCATTGATCCTTCGTGTAGTTGCCCTCGAGCCCCAATGAACTCGCCCACTTTCCGAAGTCCACCGTAAGGCCACTCCCCAGCGGTACGACATATGTCCCGTATGCCTGGAAGATATTGCGATAAATATCTGGTCGCGGCTCGTTCGCTGTGTTTCCCTGCAGAGTATTTGTCGCCTGCCCGAATTGGAGATCCAGCCGAGCGCCGTATCGCTTGCCGTTAGAAGGGTCAGGGGCGTTCTCGATTACTACATCAGCCTGTTGCAGGCTGAAAGCGTTGCTGGAAACGTCATAGGCGCGGAGGAGGTTGACCCGGCCGATCGGATTGTTGAAGTTATACAAATAATAGCCGTCCATCATGAAGCTGACGGTCGTACCTCCAAGGAGATTGAAACCATTATGGGATTCTGAAGTCGTTAATTTCTGCGCACCCTCGCTGCCGCCTTGTGTCGTTTGCTGTGCGGGCTGCGTTTGGGCCGGCACCTGGGCGGAGGGCCGGTTGTCGGCGCTTTCATTCAGCTGCGTTGCGGGTATTCTGGCTTGTAAATCACTAACCTGTTTCTGAAGTTCCTGCACCATGGTGCGCAGTTCCCTGACTTCCTCCTTCAAATCGACGGAAGAGCCGCTCTCCTGAGCCCGCACCGAGCAAGGTAATGAAACCATCACGAAAATGATTAGAAAAGCCAGGTTGGTCCCGGCGATGATTGTGCGAATTGAGTGCCGCCAGATAATGGACATTCGTTCTCCCCAAGCCTCCTAACGCAGAGGATGCTGCGTATTAAGATCTAAGTTCAATTCCAAAACGCTCACGCGCGGCTCCCCAAGAAAACCGAGCTGTCTTCCATTCGTATGCTTTCTCACGAGCTTGCGCATTTCGTCCTGACTGATGCCGCGTTCACGCGCAACTCTTGGAACCTGAAATTCCGCACTTGCCGGAGAAATGTCAGGGTCCAACCCCGATCCGGAAGTCGTTACCAAGTCCGCGGGTATGGGCGCACCGGGATTTGTTTTCTGCCTTACTTCGAAACTGGGACTTTCTGATCAAGAGCGATGTTCAACATAAGCACATTGACGCGTGGCTCACCGAGAAATCCCAAAGCAGCTCGCTCCGTAAACTGCGCGATCAATTGCTTTACCTGATCTGCGGAAACACCTCGCGCCTTTGCGACGCGCGCGGCTTGTATCTCGGCATTAGCGGGACTGATGTGCGGGTCCAGACCCGACGCCGAGGCTGTCACGGCGTCTGGTGGAATCGACGCCTTCGCTGTGAACAGCAAGCGTGTCTTGTCATCGTTGAAGGCCTTGATCAGCTTTACGTCATCGAGTTCACCGTGCGAATCTTTGAACTGGTCAAGGGGCACCGATGATTCATAAGGGAGATCGTTATCGACGCAGTAATGCACGATGCGAAGGTTGATCCCGTCGAAATCGACGACCTCGTTTTTCTTGTCATCCATTTTGGTCGTTCCGCGGAGGAGTTTGGCGCTCGTGGGGCCCAGGTTCGTGCCACTGCTGGCGGTCGCGTCGTAACCATTGCCTGCCGCTGACGGACGCGGATGAAAATATTCAGGCTTGGCGAAGGACTGGCCGATGAGGCTTGACCCGACAACTTTTCCGTTCACAGTCACTAGGCTGCCGTTCGACTGCTTCGGGAAAATCAGCTCAGCCAAGCCAGTCATCACCGCCGGGTAGAGCAGTCCGAGAACAACGGTGAAAATCAATGTCAAACGAAATCCAGGTCCTAGTTCTTTAATCATTTCCTACTCCTTGTTCTGCGGGCTCCGACCTTCACTTGAAGCGTTCCGCATAAAAGCAAAGCCCGTGCCCTTACGCGAGATGCAGCGCAACGATGATCTTGTCGATCAGCCAAATTCCAGGGAACGGCACGATGATCCCCCCAAGACCATAGATCAAGAGATTCCGGCCCAACATCTGGCCGGCGTTGACAGGCTTGTACTGAACGCCTCGGAGGGCCAAGGGAACCAAAGCGATGATAATGACGGCGTTGAAAATCACTGCCGCGAGCACCGCGCTATGGGGTGAGTGCAACCCCATGATATTCAGCTTGTTCAGCTCGGGATACATGGACGCGAACATCGCCGGGATGATCGCGAAATATTTCGCAATGTCGTTGGCGATAGAAAACGTCGTCAGCGAGCCACGCGTGATCAGCAATTGTTTGCCGATGGCCACGATCTCGATCAGCTTCGTCGGATTGCTGTCGAGGTCCACCATGTTGCCCGCTTCTTTCGCCGCCATTGTTCCCGTGTTCATAGCGACGCCCACATCGGCCTGAGCTAACGCGGGCGCGTCATTGGTTCCATCACCAGTCATGGCGACGAGGCGCCCTTGATCCTGTTCTTTTCGGATATATTCCAGCTTGTCCTGCGGCGTGGCCTGCGCGAGGAAGTCATCCACACCAGCTTCTTGCGCGATGGCAGCGGCAGTCAAGGGATTATCGCCAGTGATCATCACCGAACGGATTCCCATGGCTCGCAGCGATGCGAGCCGTTCCCGCATTCCACCTTTCACGATATCTTTGAGATGAACTACGCCAAGAACTCTTGACCCGTCGGCGACCGCGAGTGGAGTCCCGCCATTACTTGAGATTCGATCGGACACTTCCTTGAGAGATTGATGCACCTTGCCGCCGGCTTCTTTCACAAACTGGGCTATGGCCTCCGTAGCGCCTTTCCGCAAGTGCCTGCCATCCATGTCGACACCGCTCATACGCGTATAGGCGGAAAACGGAATAAACTGGGCGTTATGCTCGGCGACTTCGCGACCGCGCAGTTGGTATTTCTCCTTGGCCAGCACAACAATGGAGCGCCCTTCCGGCGTCTCGTCAGCAAGGCTGGAGAGTTGAGCGGCGTCGGCCAGCTCGCTCTCACTCACTCCATTCAACGGGATGAATTCGACTGCTTGTCGATTGCCCAGAGTGATGGTCCCCGTCTTGTCGAGAAGCAGGGTATTCACGTCCCCCGAAGCCTCAACCGCCTTTCCACTCATCGCCAGAACATTGTGTTGCATCACGCGATCCATTCCCGCGATGCCAATCGCGGAAAGCAATCCGCCGATGGTCGTGGGGATCAGGCACACAAGCAGAGAAACGAGAACGGCAACCGTCGGGGCAGTACCGCTGCCGACCGCTTGGATTGCATATTTCGCATAGGGCGGAAGCGTTGCCACCGCCATCAGGAAGATCAATGTTAGACCAGCGATCAGAATGTTGAGAGCGATTTCGTTGGGCGTCTTGTGTCGAACAGCGCCCTCGACGAGGGCGATCATACGGTCGAGGAAAGTTTCGCCCGGATTGGAGGTGATCCGGATCTTGATGTGATCCGACAGTACCTGCGTACCGCCCGTCACTGCGCTTCGGTCCCCGCCGGATTCGCGAATAACGGGAGCACTCTCCCCGGTGATGACGGATTCGTCGACGCTGGCGACACCCTCGATGACCTCGCCGTCTCCCGGAATGAGATTGCCTGCTTCGCAGTAGACGACGTCTCCAGCGCGCAGTTTTGAAGCCTGTACCAGTTCAAACGCGCCATGGGGCAGAATTTTCCGGGCAATCGTGTCAGTTTTAGTCTTGCGCAGTGCATCGGCTTGAGCCTTGCCGCGCGCTTCCGCCATCGCTTCCGCAAAATTGGCGAACACCACGGTAAACCACAACCACAGTGCGATTTGAATGCCAAAAAGAAGGCCACCAGTACCCGTGATCGCATCCTTGATGACGTAAATCGTCGTTAAAGCCGCTCCGACTTCCACGACAAACATCACTGGATTCTTTGCAACCATCCTTGGGTTGAGCTTTATGAACGCTTCTTTGGTCGCACGTTTCACGATTTCCGGATCAAACAACGGGCGAGCTCGGACACCTCTGGAGATGAGTTGCGAACTCTCCTGCTTGGTTTCCTGCTTGCTCTCCACCGGAGGAGAACTTAGGGTCGACATTTTCAACTCCTCATTCGCAATGACATTTTAATGGCGGGCTCCAAGTAGAGCCCACGCCCTTAGAACAATTTCCCGTTCAGCATCTGCAAGTGCTCAACGATCGGACCTAGTGAGAGCGCAGGGAAATATGTGAGCGCGCCCACAATAATGACGACCCCGATGAGCAGGACCACGAATAGCGAACCGTTCGTTGGCAATGTGCCGCTGGTTACAGGAATCAGTTTTTTTGCAGCCAGACTGCCGGCAATTGCCAGAGCCGGGATAATGAAAAGGAACCTGCCCACCAACATATCAAGGCCAATGGTCAGGTTGTACCAAGGCGTATTGGCATTGATTCCGGCAAAGGCGCTTCCGTTGTTCCCCGCGCCACTGGTATATGAATACAAAATTTCGGAGAATCCGTGCGCTCCTCCGTTATTTAAATTCGCAATGGCCGGCCCAGGTGGATTCCAGTAGTGGTCCTTCGCAAACGGAGCCACCGAACTGAGCGCAGTAAACCCGAGAACACACAGAGAGGTCGCGAGGATCGCAATGAGGGCCATCTTGACTTCTTTTTGCTCAATTTTCTTGCCTACATACTCGGGCGTACGCCCGACCATCAGACCTCCGATGAAGACGGCGATGATTGCATATATCAGCATGCTATACAGGCCCGCGCCGTCTCCTCCAAAGATCACTTCATCGGTCTGCATGTTGAACAACGGAACAAGCCCGCCGATGGGCGTGAGGCTGTCGTGCATGGCGACAACAGCGCCGCAACTCGCATCCGTGGTTACGGTGGTAAACAGCGCCGTCATCGCATTACCGAACCGGACTTCCTTGCCTTCCATGTTGCCGCCCGGCTGGCTTCCCGTATAAGCGCTCTCGACGCCCATGCTGGTCACCATCGGGTTTCCACGTTGTTCGGCCCAATAGCAGATGAAAGCGCCCGCAATAAACATCACGGCCATCGCCCCAAAGAGCGCCCAGCCCTGGCGTGGATCACGCACCATCTTGCCGAACGTGTACGTCAGCCCAGCCCCAAGCACAAAAATCAAACAGAGCTGGAGCAGGTTTGTTAGAGGCGTTGGGTTCTCGTACGGGTGAGCAGAGTTCGCATTGAAGAATCCGCCGCCGTTGGTTCCCAGCATCTTGATGGCTTCTTGTGAAGCCAAGGGGCCTTGCTCGATGGTTTGAGAAGCGCCTTCGAGAGTCTGGACAGTGGCAGGCGGTTTGAAGTTTTGAATGGATCCTTGCCAAACGAAAAACATAGTTGCGAGAATGCAGATGGGAAGCAGAATGTAGATTATGGCGCGGGTAACGTCGACCCAAAAATTCCCTATCGTCTTCGCGGTGTGGCGCGCAAATCCCCGGATCATCGCAATGGCAACCGCTATCCCCACCGCGGCGGAAACGAAGTTCTGGACTGCGAGAGCTGTCATCTGTGTGAAGTAACTGACCGTGGTTTCCGGGGAATAGGACTGCCAGTTCGTATTGGTTAGGAAGCTGACAGCCACGTTGAATGCCAAGTCCGGAGTCATCGGCGTGGCGCCTTGGGGCGCCTGAGGCGTCGAGAAGTGCATCGGGTTCAATGGGAGATGCCCCTGGAACCGTTGCAGCACGTACACGAAAAGAACACTGAATATGCTCAGCGAGATCATGGACGCCGCGTAACGTATCCAGGATTGCTCTTCATCCTCGCGGACTCCGCCAAGCCGATAAATCAGGCGCTCCAACGGGTGAAAAACGGGATGAAGGAATGTTCGCTCGCCCTTAAAGACGCGATACATGAAAGTACCAATGGGCTTCGTAATGGCGACCACGAGGGCAAAAAAGATCACGATCTGTGCAATACCGAGTAAAGTCATCTCACCACCTCAAAATTTTTCCGGCCGAAGCAGGGCGTACATCAGATAAACGAACAAAAACACCGCGACGATTCCCGCAATCGCGTATTCCATGGAATCCTCCCTAAAGGCGTTCGGACGCCTTGGTAAAGCCCCACAGCAGGACAAAGAAGGCAATCACAACAACGACGTAAAAAAGATCCAGCATGATTCACCTCACCTCTACAGTTTTCGGCGGCACGAGTGGCAACCGGATTCAATATCCTTTTCTGAAGCGTTCTATCGTCAAACAATCCTTCAAGGGTGCGCAACATTCAGGATAACGGGCCTCCGCCGTGGCAGAGTAGCAGCCAGAGGTAACTGTTTTTAATTTCACGGCACCGATCGCCACTATTGGCGCTCTAAGGAACCCTCAGGAACTGTTATTTGCACCCTGCCTGCACCCAGGTTTTCGCCTATATCCGTCGGTTCAATTGCAGGATATCAACGAAGAATGTCGTCGCCATCGTAAACGCTCCTGCCTCGTGAGCAGACGCATCCGCTGGCTGCTAGAAAGCTTGCCTGCGGCTGCGGTCGGCGATCACCAACCGACTCTCATAAGCACTGGTACATAAAACGGGGTCAGGCCAGCCCTACAACAGTCATTGCAGACGGTAAGAAAAAGCGTCTGAAGAAATCCTGAGCGGTTTGTTAGGAATTCATAAATTCAAAAACAATGGCTTCGCCGTCCCTGGTGCTTCTCCCAAAGAGAAACGTCCTAACGAAATCCCTTGCGTTGCTCATTCGCGTGGCATGATAGAAGAGGACGTGCGCACGCTCGTGCAGAAACATGCGAAGGGCCGCGGCCTGCGATTTCTTGGGGAGCCACGCGTGAATGTTCCGGCGCTAAATCCTGAGCTCGAGGTCTTCATGCCGCGCGAAGAAAATCACAATTTGCTGTGGGAGCGTTTTTCGGGAACCTCGCTTGGAAGCTGAAACCTATATCCTAGCCAGGGTTCGGTCACGATGTAGCGGGGATGCGCAGGGTCTTTCTCGATTTTCTTGCGCAGTTGGTTTATCACTACGCGAAGGTTCTCTGTTTCCTCGGCGTAATCCGGTCCCCAGACAGCTTGCAAAATTCTCTTGTGCGTAAGCGCTTTCCCTTGTTGAATCACGAGAAGGCGCAGGACATCGAATTCTTTGGGAGTCAGATGGACTCTCTGACCGCGGACAATGACCATCCTGCTCTCGAGATCGACGCCCAATTCCGGAGTCTCGATTTTGGGAAGCGGTTCCTCAGAACTGGAGCGTCGCAACGCAGCTCGAATGCGTGCCAGCAGTTCTCCCATCCCGAAGGGTTTTACGACGTAATCGTCTGCTCCGGCATCCAGGGCAACAATCTTGTCCTGTTCCGAGTTGCGAACTGTCACCATGATAATCGGTCCTTCAAAAGACAATCGAATCTTGCTGCAGGCCTCAAGCCCGCTCATATCCGGCATGTTGACGTCCAGGAGAATCAGATCGGGGCGCTCCCGGACGGCCATTTCAATGGCCTCTTGGCCGTTCTTTGCCTCTATGACGTCATAGCCATTACTGGAAAGAGTGGCTCGCAAGACGCGACGGATTTGCGGCTCGTCGTCGACCACGAGAAGGGTTGCAATGTTCATGGGCCTACGACCTTTCTGTGTGCCCCCCCAGCAACGCAAGCAAAAATCAGTAACGCCTGGGTTTCTGCATCGGCCCGCCAATCACCAAGCTATTTTCCGAGTGGCAGAGCAAGTGAAAACGAGGATGAATCTTCATTTGCTCCGCGGATAGGAACGGCATTCCTCAGTTGAGGATAAGGCCGTCCCCCACTCTTCGTGCCGCTAGAACTTCACCATGATGGCCATGTCGATAAAGGACTCATCCCTGCGAAGATCGGGGAACCAGACACTGCTGATTCCGCCGCCGCAGGCCGCTTCCGCAGGCAGGAGGCTCGTTTGCCCGGAAGAGGTGCCACTGCTGCATGTGTAGAATTGAGGAGAACCGTTATTTCCGCCGGGGGGCGTGATGCCACCTCGGCCAGTCCAATACGGAACGCTGGCGTGGCGATAGTCATATTCCCACCGGAAGGTGATGTACTGCTTGGGCATGTAGTCAAACGTGATGGAGGAGTCCCAAGCCTTGAAGGGGTCGCCGGGATTCCCGGTAAAGTAGGGCGAATTCGTGGCTGCGGAAATGGCGCCCTCTCCATTGATGGGGGGAATCAGTACGAGATAACGTCCGGGATTGTTGATCTGACCGCCGCCGACCGTCACGCCGAATAGATCCCTGTGGAACCAGAAGCGGTTGTACCCCATCCAGCCCACAAAGCTCTGCTTGGGCCCACCCTTTTTGTTGCCATGGCAACTCACTCCGGAGCCATATTCACAACCCAAATCGCCCGTCAGCGAAAAGGCCACCTTATCGAGAGTGTTTTCCGGTTTGTCGTAGTACTTGATCTCGATGCTGTTGTCGGTGTGAATGCGACTGCGGCCTTTGATGAAGAGGTCGTCCTCGCCCACCCCATAATTGTTAGAAATGATGTCGATCCACGGCTTCGGAGTCCATTTAATCTGTCCTCCCAGACCCGGCATGTGGTTGGCCGATGCGTAGGACTGCCAGCCATTAATGAACCAGGGCTCAATCTTCAAATGTTTCGTCGGGAAAATCTGCACTCGTACACCATTAAAAAACCATGGGGTATTGGAGGAAACATAAGAAGGTTGGTAGGCCCAATTATCGAAGTTGTAGTAACTGAACAGGCCGATGTAGGACATGAAGATCCCCGCGTCGACATTGATTCCGTTCAGCACATTGAAGTGATAGCCACCGTAGGCTTCCGAAACGTAGCGGTATGCATTGGCCAGATCCCATTGGCCATGGCCGGGACTAGGGTCATTCCTTGGCGTTGTCACTGAATACATGCCGAACTGGGTCATGAGCCTGGCGCGTACATTGTCATAGTGGAAGTCGCCGCCGACACCCAACTGCTCCAACTGAACTTCATATGACCGAAAGAGCTCGCTCGAACCCCCGATGGAGTGATCTGCCGGATGATTGAAGTCGGCGACATAATTCGTGTCTGCTCTGATCTCAGGGGTAAAGAATTTCGTGTCCCAAAATATCTCTTTTGTGCGGGGATTGCCGTTCAGCCAAGTCCAGTCCGCATCCGAAAAAGGCTCGACATACTTCGGTTTTTCAGTTGTTGCAGGCGCAGCCGCCGTCGTTGAACTGGTCTGATCCTGCTTGGGATTGACGTTTGACGCCGAGCTGGACTCAACCTCTGGCGCTTTGGCCGAGAATGCGCTTGCGGTTGCAGGAGCTGGGGACCCGGCAGGCGCGGCAGGGGCGGTCGTGGGCGAGCTAGCGCCGATCTCGGTCGCTCCCTTCGATTCCAGTTCCGCGACTCTTTTTTCGAGTTTTTCGATACGCTCCAACATCCATTGCTCGCGCTCGGTCAGGCCCGAGGCCGGTTTGCTGGCTGGCTCGGTTTTCGGAGCAGGCTTCGCCGACGAATCCGTGTCTGTTGCCCCGTCACCTGGTTGATCCGCTCCGTAGGCACCCAGGCTCAGAAGACAGAGAACCGCGAACCCCAACATCGCTTTCGGTCCAAAGAAAATGCGCATGGCTTCTCCCTCTACAGCGATCGGGCAACGAATTTTTCGGGAATGGCAGTCTTTCCGTGCCTTTGTGAGTCCGGCGAGATACTTCTCGTTGCCGACAAACGATACCGCCCCGGACATAAGAATTCCGTAAGACCAGGATAAGCCTTCCATTAGCCGGATGCAGTAGACCGCGGCACTTATCCGGGATTTTCTTTTAGACTTCGAAAACTGCAACGATCCTACATCCGTATTGCCCTCCTGCAGGCTGGTTGAACCCTGTTCCATCTAGGCCGTTTATACCCGGAGCGGTTCCGACGATGATCTGTGGATCGGATCGCCAAAGTTGAATGTTGTGCCGCTGCAATTTGTCGGACCCACTTCGATTGCAATCTGGAGCGAGGGTACTTGGGACCGCTTTCTTTCTAGTACGGATGATTCGGAGTCACGCGACGTGAAAGGCAAGGACGCGGCGAAGGAACACTACGATGCTGCCGCATAGGTCCTCGCCTGCTACGAAGCAGGAATGAGTTCTCGTACGGAGATAAACGACCTTTTGAAGATCTGGCCTTGTAGAAGGGGCTAGTGGCTGCGCCGAAGTCTCCTCGTCCAGAGATGTTTTCCACAGCTGCGCTTGTCGAAACCGCGGATCAAAGATGGGGATGCCATCTGAAACTTCGTTTGGTAAAGTAAAGCTGTGACCGGACGGTTCAGATTGCTGTTTCGCCAAGCCGTGTATAACTTGCGTGGCGGCTTCCTCGTCCGTCCATTGACTATTGCATTGACGCTGGGTTGCATCGGTGCAGTCCTTTCGTGGGTCGAGGAGTCCCACCCTGCGTTCGGTAGCTGGGTACCCAAAGTACTTTTCCTCTCTCGCTCTGACCCTCAAGTGGCTCAAGTCATCCTCGCCGGCATCGCTGCTTCAATTATGACTGTGGTTTCCATCGTGTTCGCGATTCTGCTGATGACACTTACGCTGGCCTCGATGCAGTTCTCTCCGCGCATCATTGTCAGCTTTACAAGAGACCGGGTAACGCAATGGACGCTCGGGATATTCCTTGGCACCTTCCTGTATTGCATGGCGGCGCTTCCGGCGGCGCACTCCCTATACCACAGCCCTTCGCGCCTATCGCTACAGTCACCGGAGCAATGCTGCTGGCGATAGCTTGCGTAGGATTGCTGCTCTTCTTTATTCACCACATATCCCAGGCGATCAGCGTAAATCATATTGTGGCTAGGATCGCGTCGGAGACAGAAGTTGTGATTGATGACGTGATGCCATTGCCGCGCGAACAACGTCGTCTCGAACTATCAGATAGCAATGACCTAGGCGCGTGGGATAAGCCGGTCTTGAGCGATGTCTCTGGCTACATCCGCTTCGTCGATACAAAGCGTCTTCTCGATTTGGCGATTTCCTACCGCGTGAAGGTTCGCGTGGTCAGGCGGATCGGCCAGTTCGTTCCGGCAGGGACTCCACTACTCATGGTTTACAAAGCCGAACGGCTCTCTCCTGAACACATCGGCCAGTTTCGAGGGGCGTTCGACTTCGGACCATCCAGAACCCTGCAGCAGGATATAGAATTTGGAATCTTGCAGATCGTTGACATCGCACTCAAAGCGATCTCGCCCGCAGTGAACGATCCTACTACGGCGATTAGCTGCGTTGACCACTTGAGTCGCCTCCTGATCCGCCTTATATCCAGGGAAATGCCGGAGCCGCTGCTCTACGATCTGAAAGGGGTCGCTCGCGTCAGCATCCGATTGATCGATCTCGAACGATTGCTGGACTCGGCATTTGAGCAGATACGTATGTACTCGAAGACGGACATCGCGGTCAGCATGCGGCTACTGCGCGCTTTCGGAGACATTGCCGCCACCACTCAAGACCTAACGCTCAGAAGAATGCTTCTTGAGCGGGCGAAACGGGTCGTCGCAGGTTGCGAACACAGGATCGATACAGAGAAACTGAAACCGATGCTCATTCGCCTGACTGCCTTAGAAAGGCTTACGGTCGCTTGAATTCGCAGTTAGACCGTTATGGTCAAGGCTGCGAGAATTTTGCCCTCGTTGCATCGGTGCCCAAGATTTCAAGCGGCACCAACAGACGCTTACGTTTGCCGTCAAAGACCAGATCGGAATGGCCGGCCACGTCGAATCGCAGGATTTGCACTTGCGGCGTTCTCCGGGCAAGCAGATGTTCCTGTCCTATCTGGCGTTAGCGTCGATTCCCATCGTCATTTTCGCGCTGCTGCTCCTTGTGGCGCGGCAGCACTAAGTTTCCCCGTCTTCCCCTATAATTATAGAGTACGTGGTATTCAGGAGTGGAGCCGTCCATGGCGAAACTGACTGAACAGCGTCCCGATCCCAATCAACTGCTGCGCCAGGTGCAGGCCGAGGAGCAGGAACAGCGCGGGAGCAAGCTGAAGATTTTCCTCGGTTATTCCGAGGGCGTTGGCAAATCTTTCCGGATGCTCGACGAGGGGCGGCGCCGCCGGGAGCGCGGAGAGGACGTGGTCGTCGGCGCGGTCCAGCCAAAGGTCCCCGACGAAATCAATAGTCTGCTGCAAAGTCTCGAAGTCATATCCTGTAAAACAATCGCCGGCGTGCCGGTGATGGACCTGAGCAGCATTGTGGCCCGACACCCACAAGTCTGCCTGGTCGATGGTCTGGCCTACGACAATCCGCCGGGAAGTGCGCATGCCACACGGTGGCAGGATGTTCAAGAACTCTTGGCGGCGGGGATCTCCGTCATTGCCTCCGTCAATCTGCAATTCATCGAGGAGCGCCGCGACCAAGTCGAGAAGATCACCGGTAAGCATGTGACGGCAACTGTCCCTTTGAGTTTTCTCAAAGCGGCGGACGAAATCGAACTGGTGGATGCTCCTCCGGAACTGTGCATGGTGCGCGCGGCTCAGGGTACGAAACCCGGTAGTGTTCTTGCGACTCGCCAACAGCATCTCTCGGAATTGCGGGAAATCGCGCTCGTGTTGGCCGCCGACGTTGTTGACCATCAGTTGGAAGCTTACATGCGAAGTCATGGCATTGAGCAGCTTTGGGGTGCTCAGGAGCGCATCCTCGTGTACATCACTCCTCAAGCTAGTTCCAGCAAGATGATCGAGAGCGGCCGGCGGAATGCCGAACGGTTCCACGGAGAACTGTTTGTCGCCTACCTCGATCAACCCGGCATCACCGCCAAGGATCAAGCCGCCCTTCACTCCAATCTCTCCTTAGCCCGCGCCGCGGGAGCGCAGGTCGTGACTCTGGATGGAGATGACCCCGTCGACGCGATCCTCGAATTCGCGAAAGCCCGAGGGGTCACGCAAATCTTCGTCGGACAAACCTCGGATCGAGGCTGGCGGGATCGGCTGTTCGGTACCACAGTTGACGATCTAGTCCGAGTCGCGCAAGGGATGGACGTGCGGATCTTCCCGAAATAAGGACCAGCATGGCTCAAACGCGCCGAGGCCATCTCAAAATGTATCTTGGCTACGCCGCAGGCGTCGGCAAGACCTACAAGATGCTGGAGGAAGCCCTCGAGCTAAAGCACCAAGGCATGGACGTTGTGGTAGGGTACGTTGAGCCGCACGGGCGAAAAGATACCATCGCGAAAGTCGTAGGCCTTGAGCTGGTCCCGCGCCGCAAAGTGCAGTACAAGACGGCCACGTTCGAAGAACTGGATACCGATGCAATCCTGCAACGTCATCCTCAAGTCTGCATCGTCGATGAGTTTGCGCACACGAATGTGCCTGGTTCAGAACGAACCAAGCGCTGGCAAGATGTACAAATCCTGCTCGATGCCGGAATCGACGTGCTGACGACGATGAACGTGCAACACCTCGAGGGCTTGAATGATCAGATCTGGCAGATCACCGGTGTCCGGGTGCGGGAGACGGTGCCGGATTGGGTCGTGAAGGATGCCGATGAGGTGATCATGACCGACTTGACGCCTCGCGCTTTGCTGAACCGGCTCGAACGCGGCGTGGTTTACGCGCCGGACAAGGCTCGCCGCGCGATGGAGAACTTTTTCCAGGAGTCCAACCTCGTCGCGCTCCGCGAGATGGCGCTGCTGCAGACGGCACACGAAGTGGAAGTGCGCCAATCCACACAAGACGAAGTTGAAGATGTTCTCCGGAACCTCAAACCTGGAGCTCTCGCGCTTACGCCGCAGGCCGCATCGCAGAAAGAAAGGATCTTGATCCACGTGACGCCGGCTCCTGCTTCCGCAGCCCTGATTCGTCGTGGGAGGCGCGTGGCCGATTATCTGCACGCCGACTGCTTCGCCGTTTACGTCGAGAGTGAAGAAGACTCAAAACGTGCGCCCACACCGGAATTCGAGGCCTTGGAGAAACACCTGAGCTTTGCCCGCAACCTGCACATTGAGACCCGAGTGCTCCAAGGTAAAGATGCCGCCAAAGTGCTCGTTGACTTCGCCCGCCAGCAGGGTGTCACCCAGATTTTCGTCATGAGGACTCACGAGAACGGTTGGCCGCACATCTTTGGCCGAGATTTGCTTCGACAGATCGTTCACCTAGCCCGCGACATGCAGGTGACCATTGTCGCCGAGCGCGGCCGGAGCGCGAAGTTGTAGATTCCCCGTCATACCAACAGGGCTAGGCAATGGATGAGCACAGGCATCGGGGCGAGGATTATGGAATCCGGCGAACCGCTATGCGAGTGCTGGCGAGTTCGCCAATGACCTCAGCAATCCTGAGTCAGTTGGCGTAGCTGAGCGCGGTGAACTGCGAGACTGGAAACTTCGACGTTCCTCACAACCAAGAACAATTTTGATGTACGTGATGTTCGCGATGATTCCCATGATCATTTTTTTCCTGCTCTTGGTCCCGGGGGACCACCGCCTTTTCACGGCGCACCCGGTTTCCATACTTATCGGGAGTTGAGGCACTCTTTGCTGTTCGGAGAGCCAATCGGGAAAACATAAGGCGAAAGCGCCGGCCGTTTTAGTGCTCCCCCCAGAATGGCGTCCTAACAAATTCCTAATGAACTCCTCAGGACTTTTGAGTGCCCTCTCTCCGATTCTTTATCAAGATGACGCAGGACTTGAGCCGTCCTGGGGAGGGAACGATGTCCCTTACCGTATTTCTGACGCTTTGTGTCCTCGGACTTGGCTTCATGATTTACGCGTTCTTTCAGTGGACCTACGGCGATAAGCGCAGCGCTCTTGCTCGCCAATTAGCCGCACACAAGAATGCCCTCAAGGAGCGATCTCCCCGGCCTTTTCTCGTCGCTCACACAAGGCCTCTCTTGGACCATAAATCACATTGGCAGGCGGGAACAAGGTCACAACACACCTGAAGTAGCCAAAGTTGCGAGTGATGAAAAGAGTTGTCCCGAGGGGACCGCAAGTTCACTGGTTTCCTGCGGAGGTCAGTTTAATTAACGATTTCAATGAAGAACCAATGTAAGAGCTGGGTCGAGATTATCTCAAAGCAGATAACGATGTTTGGTTCGACTCGCTCTTGAGTGGGGCCGGTGGATCTTTTCAGCGCTACTCAATTCCTCCTGTTCCTGGCGATTGTGACCGCTCTCGTGAAGCCCTTGGGCGGGTACATGGAACGGGTCTTTTCCGGGAAACGGACTCTCCTTGATCCTTTATGCCGTCCCGTTGAGCGGCTCATCTATCGCGTAAGTGCGGTTGATCCTAGTGTGGAAATGACTAGCAAGGAGTATGCGACGTGTTTCGTGCTCTTTGGCTTTGTCGGCACGCTCCTCCTGTATGGCATTCTCCGATTGCAGCAGTTTCTTCCCTGGTTTTTCCCCCAGTATCACACCACGCCGTTATCCCCAGATCTAGCTCTGAACACTGCGATTAGCTTCTCCACGACCACTACTTGGCAGGCCTACGCTGGTGAGAACACCATGAGCTACTTCAGCCAGATGGTGGGACTCTGCGCACAAAACTTCCTCGCAGGCGCGGCGGGGCTGGCGGTGGGTGTTGCCTTTATTCGCGGACTCGCCAGACAACTCTCCGGCACGCTCGGCAATTTTTGGGTGGACCTCACACGGAGCCTGCTCTGGATCCTGTTGCCCGGAGCATTGCTGGGCGCTTTGCTGCTGGTTTGGCAGGGCGTTCCGATGAACTTCCACCACTATGTGATCGCCTCGACCACCGAGGGTGCCCGGCAGGTCATATCGCAGGGTCCTGTAGCCGCGCTCGAGATCATCAAGAATCTCGGCACGAACGGCGGTGGTTTTTTTAACGCGAATGGGGCACATCCGTACGAAAACCCTACGCCGCTCTCAAACTTTATCGAACTGTTGGCTATCGTGCTCCTGCCTGCGGCATTGACGAACACCTTCGGCAGGATGGTTCGCCAGTCGCGCCAGGGTTGGCTTCTCTACTGCGTGATGGTTTTTCTATTCGTCTGCGGATTAGGTTTCGTGCACCACTTTGAGCAGAAGGGGAATCCGCATCTGGTGGGTGTGGACTTCCGAACTATTGAATTCCGCATAATATAGCGATACTTTTCAGGATATCCTGCGTCTAACCTGGTATGGGAAATCCAAAAGGTGTACGGCGTGATTTTGATGCTCTCGAACAGCGCAGGTTCGCGGCCTTGCGGCTGTTGCGTCAAGGGCTGAACCAATCGGAAGTGGCACGGCGGTTGCGCGTGGGGCGCCAGAGTGTGGCGCGCTGGGCGGCGCTAGATCGGAAAGGCGGTGAACGCGCTTTGCGCCAGGCCGGGCGTGCGGGACGCAAGCCTCGCTTAACCCCGCGGCAGAAGGCGCGGCTCGAACAACGTCTTCTTGCTGGCCCCGAACGGCTGGGCTACGAAACTAGTTTGTGGACTTCCGAGCGCGTGGCGGATTTGATCGAGCAGGAATTTAAGGTGCGCTATCATCCGGGTCACGTTTGGAAGATTCTGGTGGCGCTGGGCTGGAGCTGCCAGCGTCCCACGGGCCGGGCGTTGGAGCGCAATGAAGAGGCCATCCGCCACTGGCAGAAGATCACTTGGCCGGACATTAAAAAAAAGCCCAAAAAGAGCGGCGAACGATCGTCTTTCTCGACGAAAGCGGACTGAGCCAGCGGCCGCACCGCTGCCGGACGTGGTCGCGGCGCGGCCACACGCCAGTGTTGCAGTATCACTTCAACTGGAAGACGCTCTCGGTCATCGCGGGCATTACATTGTGGAATTTCTATTTCCGGTTGTATCCCGGAGCGATCCGCGCGCCGCAAGTGGTGGCCTTTCTCAAACACCTGCTGCGGCACATTCCCGGAAAGCTGCTACTGGTGTGGGACCGGCTGCCCGCGCATCGCAGCCGGATGGTGCAGGAGTTCGTAGCCGCACAGAAAGGCCGTATCTGCGTCGAGTACCTGCCGGCCTACGCCCCAGAATTGAATCCCACGGAATACATCTGGGGCCACGCGAAACACCACAAACTTCCCAACGCCTGCCCCAAGGACTTCGCCGAGTTAAAACACGGCGCCCGTCACGCTCTGCGCAACATGCGCCGCCGCCCCACGCTTATCACCGCCTTCTGGAAACAGGCTTCCCTATGGCCAGAATGACCTTATATTATGCGGAACTCAGTAGCTCCCTCCAGTCTGGCGGAAACATGGAAGGTAAGGAAGTACGCTTCGGCATCAGCGGCTCCACGCTGACAGCGGTCGTCACATCCAATACAGCCACTGGATCAAATAATTCCGCACATGATAGCTACACCTCGCTCGGTGGCATGGTTTTGCTAGTCAACCTGTTGCTGGGTGAGCTTGTTTTCGGAGGTCTGGGGACAGGGCTCTACAGCATGGTGATGACCGCCGCGATTGCTGTGTTTCTAGCGGGACTCATGGTTGGGCGCACGCCGGAATACCTGGGGAAAAAGATAGGGCCCGCCGAAAACAAAATGATCATGCTGTTTGCTTTGGCTGCGCCGTTGTTCGTCCTGCCACTTACGGCCATTGCTGTGAGCACCAGGGCTGGGCTCTCCGGCCTGACTACAAATACCGGTTCGCACGGTTTTACGGAGATTCTCTTTGCCTACTCTTCCTGCTTCGCCAACAATGGCCAGAGCTTTGCCGGTCTAAGTGCCAACACTCCGTTTTACAATCTAACCACTGCTCTAGCCATGATGGCGGGCAGGTTTGCGTTAGCAATTCCCGCCTTGGCATTCGCGGCTTGTTTTGCTCGGCAGAGAAATACCCCTTCTTCGTCCGGAACCCTTCCGACCCATTCCTTTCTGTTTGGAGTCCTGCTCACCGTCTGCCTGATAACGATGGTGGCTCTTAGCTACCTTCCAGCATTGGCTCTCGGTCCCATACTCGAACGCTTGCTCTTCGGATCCCAGTGAGCCTCTCTTGGAAGTGAACTCACGGCGATGGGCCCGAACTCCCGATCTGGGAAATCTCAACAGCAGCACTTGGAGTGCGCAATAGTTCTGTCGAAGCCATGCAAGCTTTCGGGTGACTGCTCAGGGAGCGGCCTGTCAGCCTCATTGTCACGTTGCGGATTGACGAATATTCGGCTCCAAACCGAAAGCTCCACTGCTTTGGCTCAACTCTCCCTGTTGGAAATTTGAGCCTGCGCGACCTACAAGAACAGTTGTGCGGCTCCGGAACCCGAAAGGACTATTACATTTTTGTGACAGCACTTGTTGAGCTTAGAGAGGCAACCGAAAAAGGCTCTTGGTTCAGCAACTTGGATACCGCCGATTTCACTTCGAGTGCCTAAGCATTCGGGCCATAGCCGAATGCTCTACCCACACTCTGTAATTGCTTGAGCTCAAAGAGTTTTGGCTCCCCGGTGGGGATTCGAACCTCTCAAGGACGACGGTTTCCAAGACCGTTGCGGCCCGGAAGTGCCCTGAGAAACCGAACCGATTAGGGTGCGGTCACGAACCGTGTGCGTCGAGAAAGAATCGGAGGAGTGACTGAAAGGCCGAAGGCGGCGGTTTTCAAAACCGCACTGCCGATCGCGTTCTCAGGTGATCTGGGGTGATCTAAGGTGCTGTGAGGCGTTGTGAGGTTACCTGATTTGCAGAGGTTTGCTAATTCATTCTGCCCTGTTCGTGCTCACACCGTTTCATTTGTATTCAACAACTTACGACCCTGTCATTTGCATCGGATGCGCTCATTTGCAGCCTAGAGTGCACCGAGAGCGCACCGGAACCAAGCAAACCACCGCTTTGAGTTAGGCCAAGTTTCTCGGCTCATGTAGGCGGATCAAACCAACTTTGAAGTACTGGGGAAGTCCTGCGACCCCCTGACCAAAGACCCGGAACTCGCGGCATCTAAAGTAGGTTTAACCCTGCTTTGCCCCGGCAGCATTTTAGGGGGCAAAAGCTACAGTCGGTTGTCACTCCCGGTTTTTGTCCTGGCCAAATGACGCTCGGTCGCGAGCAACCCTACGATCGATTCATACGAAAGTATCGGCGATACGTTGGTATCAGTTCGCGTGAAGTGTTCTGCTAGTGGCGCTTGATGATGACGACGGTCTTATCGTCAATGCGGTCTTGCTCGCCACTCTGGCGCAATTCGTCGTCCCTCTTTAGGGCGTAGTCGAGTAAGGTATTGCAGATTTCCTTCGCCGAAAGCTGATGGTGTTCACGCATCACTTTTTCAAGACGGCTGCGTTCCTCTTTATCGCCGCCGCTATACACGCCGTCGGTGTAAAGAAAGAAGATGTCCCCTGTACTCATGAGTGTGAGTTCGGCAATGTCCGAAGATTTCACTCGTCGCTTCCGGTAGTCCAAAGAGAGATATCGTTTCCGGTCAGGATGGTCTTCCGGAATTTGCAAGCCGAGAGGGAGAAACTGCACCATCCGACTCTTGTCCAATTCTACGAACCTGCCAAACTCCGCGGAGTAGACAAGTGGTGGCGGATGTCCGAAATTCACAAATCGAAAATTGCCGGATGGCCGAATCTCGCCATACAGCATCGTAGCGATTTCTTGTACCCCATCCGTCAAACTCCGCCCGAGTGCATTGCGCGCCGTGGATGATTGAGCCAGTCGTAGATTCATTCTCTCGAACAATTCCGGGGTAGTCTTCCCGCGGTGATCGAGCTCCGAAAGCATCAGCGCTTGAAACGTGTCATGGACTGTCGAGGCGATTTTCGCGGCAATTATTCCGTGGCCTTCGGCATCGACCAGGAGGACTCCGGCGGTGCTGCGTAGCTCGCGCAAGTCTTCGGCAACACGCACCTGCTCCGAGCTTCGCCCTTCCCGGTACGCGGTTTCCTTTTCCGGACTGAAGCCTGGGCGCGATTTCAGCCAGTTGACATGGTCGTCAACGGAATTGCGGGGCGATGCACCGACGGCTAGCTTCTCCAGATACTCCTGCGAGCGCTTCAGCGCGAGCTGGATGCGACCGTCGATGTCATACCGTTGCTGAAAATTGATGTATTCAAACAGGTCACCCCCCACCGCTCCGGCGGGAATCGAATTGCCATACATCTCGATCCCGGGCAATTGAGGAATTGCGCCCTCTACCGGCATCAGGCGCTTGCGCAGGTATTCGTCGATGTTCGTCGGGATATACGAGTTTTCCATCCCGACCACTTTACCGCACGTCGCACCCCGCTAACCACAAACTCTCGAAATCCACTATTACGCGAAATCCCATCACGGCAGCGACTCCGTAACTGAGGAGACTTGCCGTCAATCCTGCACCGGGCGGTCAAGACCAAATGGGTAGTAGACTCTCCACTCGGCATCGTAGTGCGGCTTTTCCATTTTTTGTTCAAGATAGAAATCGAAGTTCATTCCCGCTGTTTTGAAGATCTTCGTGTCGTTCTTCGAAAATCCTGCGCGGTCCATGAGAAAACCGACGGCCTGATGGTACGGGTAGCTGTGCTCGACTCCTCGCAAAATCTGGGCGATCTCCTCAGTCTTGACCATTCCTCTTTCACGCGCTTTCTTAAAAGCTTTCAGTACTGTTCTTACCCCGCCGCCATATTGGGGGCGCACCGTTAAGTCGACCAAAGTCCTCGCGACGTTCGTTACCTGGATTCGGCCGATATCAGGCTTGTTTACCCAAACAACTCCAAGACAGTCTGTGCTCTTTCCGTTGACCAGCACGTACTCCATTGCATCACGAGGATCGGAGCTTCGATATCGGAGGTTGGATTCACGCGGTGAACGGGAAAAGGCCGCATCGATCCCAGCTTGGGTCAATTCGAGAGACTGGTCCTTGGGAGTCTGCTCTCTGTTTATATAGAGCACGGCGAGGCTATCCGACAGACCGTGCACGAAGGCCGCACTGGCATGAGAGATGTAAGCGTCTTTGCGGAGCGATAGTCCGATTTCGAAAGAAGAGGGGTTTCCTCTGACCATGCGAATGATTGACGGGTATTTGGCCGATTTCAACTCCAGCTGCTTTAACGGAACGCGTTGCTGCAGAACAGTTAGAAAATCCTTCCGAGTAATCGATTTGCCAAGTTGCCATTCCCCTGTTGTTTGGTTGGCTCTGGCTTTCCTGGATTCGCTGAGAAGTAGGTCTCTCGGAATTGTTTGCCCCGAACTGCGTAAAGTCCAGACACGCGTCTGCAATTCCTCGTCCCTTTGCATTCCAAGTCAACCTGTCATCAGAACCTCAGCGTTGCCTGGCAACCGCGTACTTCCAGCAGGAGATTGAAGGCGTTTGCAGCACCCACGATGAAAAGGTGTGCGTGAGGCCACCCTGCAAACTGTGAACTGCCCTCTTGTCCTTCAAAACGTAGGTGTCGGCACCTTTCCCCAAGCCGTTTCTACCGGCAGGTTTTTTGTCGCGAGAATACTGAGTGTGTGAACATCCACGTCAACCATGAAATCCGTGTCCTGGTCGCATTGACGGAGAATAAATCGGCGGGTTTTGTTCCTGAAGCCGCAGAGACCTTTACGAAGATCAATCTCCGCACTGAGCCT
Source organism: Terriglobia bacterium (assembly GCA_049514855.1). GTDB lineage: Bacteria > Acidobacteriota > Terriglobia > UBA7540 > UBA7540 > CAVROP01. Next base: position 3,293 of record JBEKUR010000029.1, on the reverse strand, counting down.
GCACTTGCGCTGCGATGCGGATGATCGCCCGCCTCGAAAGCCGAAGCGTGCGTCCCTCCCAGATGAGTGAAAGGATGAAATATCCAGTCCCAGAACCGGCTGATCGCATGGTGCTTCTTGTATAGCTGCCAATCATCGCCTGTGTCAGCAATCAGTCCCTGCATTACGTAATTCGTCGGCAAGAAATAGACAAGGTAGGACTGGTTCGGTTCCAACCGCGACTTAACCTGTTCCAGGTTGAGCACATCCCGCATCCGATGCTCCATCATCTGCTTATCTTCAGCGAGGACCGCCAGGGCGACTACCTTCGAGTCCATCCACAAGGGAAGATGGTCCACGGTGTACTGCCTCAGGAGAAAAGCACCGCCAATGACGAAGATCGCCAGCAAGAGAAAGGCTGCCACTCTACTGACAGCGCTAGATAGCGGCACTGCGTTTTCAATGCTCCTCGGCAGAAACATTCCCGTTCGTTGCATGTAATCCCGATAGGCCTCCGGGTGCTGTTTTTGCATTCGGCTTTCCTCGTCTCTCGCGAGCAAGTAGTACACCAGGACCATAGCGAGCCAGAGAACAACAACCAGAAATCTCGGCCAGAGAATCGCGAGACCAGCACCGGCAGTCGCCAGTGCCACGTATTGAGGATGCCTGATCAACGAATACAGACCCTTTATGACAGGTCCTCTGCGAAAGACTTTGCTTGCATACACCTGAAAGGCACAAATCAGAAACAACAAAAGTCCGAGACTGAAAAAGACGGAACCCGTTACCCGCACGAATTTGAGGAAACCGTTAGGCGGAACCACCATGTGCGTGAAGAAAACGGAACTCAACCATCTGGTCGCCCGATACTTGGTCAATCCGAGTAGGAAGGGATTAAATGCCGAGTAAAAGAAGCCGGCAAAAGGGCTGATCATGATCAAAATCTCGAAGCACACTACGAAATAGAGCGCTATGGCGCTGCTCAAAGCCACTTTTGTCCTAGTCATCTGGGAACCTCACGAAGGAGATCAGCAAGTTACGATTGAGCCCGACAAATCACTTTCTCCGTCTTTATTTATTTTTTGTTCGTGATTTGCCGAGATTCATCGCCATTAGTATTGCGTTTTTGTGGCAGCTCCACCTTCTTGTCACAAAACAAAGCCGCGAACCTCGACCTTAGCAGCGTCGAGCCGTCCCAGCACTGTTTTAGCTCCCGGAACTCCTGCTGCTTTAGCGTCCAACTTTTCACCCTTGTCCACCGACCTGTTCCGGGAACAATCCTGGCATCCAGCGGGAAGCCAGTTTCGCCGGAAAAGTGAGCCGCAAGGGAGCACGCGGGCTCTCCGAAACCAGCACACCGTGGTTGAGCAACGCGGAAACAATCCGCCTCGCCTGACGATCCCCTGTGTTTACGACGCTTGCGGCGTCGCCGCGTCCCAGCTCCCCGCGATAGAGAACGGCTTCGAGGATGTTTCCCGATTTCGGCGGTAAGTTGCCAAGATGGACTTCTTCTTCGGCCCATAGCCGGATGCGCGTGCGCAGGCGATCCGGCTCGACCAAACCTTCCATGAAATCCACCTGGTCGATGCAGATAGCGAGAAAGAATTCAGCAAATGCCGCAAGCGCCTCTTCGCTCAACTGTCCGCGGCCGTCAAGATCGTTCCGGCGCGGCTGGTCGCACGCGATCAGGTGTCGTTTGTACGCTTCGACATTACGGGCCAAACCCCTCGCCACAGACCATGCGGCCCCCGTGCCCAAACTCTCAAGCAGCATGGCATGCGACATCAAACGCGCCACGCGGCCATTGCCATCGAGGAACGGGTGAATCCACAGCAGCCGGTGATGAGCCGTTGCCGCAGCAAGAATCGAATCTGTCTTTTTCAGTGTCCCGTACACTTCGGCGAAGCGCGCAACGAATCGTGGCACGGCCCCGGCACTCACCGCGACGTGGGGCCCGACCACTACGTCGCGCTTTCGTAGTTCTCCTGGCACAACACGCATGCGCTCTTTCTTTTCCGGATCCTCCACCCAGAGAAGGTCCTCGGGCAGTAACTCGTAAAACCGCCGGTGCGTCTCGCGGATGCCGTCACTCGTAACGGCGCGGGCCTTTAGACCGCCGCGATCAATCCATTCCTGAACGGCAATGTGCGCTTTCGCTTCAAGCTGCAGGTCCCGCTTGCGGGCTTCTTTGCTGTAATCGTTTTTCAGCGCACGCTCGATATCGATTGGGTGCGTGTAGTGCCCTTCGATTAGGTTGCTGTAGTAACAGTTCATCGCCCGCACGAGGTCAGAAAGCGAGACCAACAAGCTTTCCGGCAAACTGCGGCGGAAGCCCGCCGCCTTTTGCGCGAGCTCCACGGCCATGTCTGTCAATTTTCCGCGATGGCGCGAGCCTTCCCCAAATACCATCGGCTCCATCAGGAAGAGCGATTCACCGCGATCCGAAGCTGTTCCGATGTCCGATTCCATGTCCACATCCGACCTCATAGCAACAACCATTCTATCATAATGTTACGGCACATAACCTGGCATTAACGACCTATTCTATGTCCGCTAGTCCGTCCGCATCATGGTGATTTCTCTTGGGTTGCTCCCTCTAGGGGGACTATGTCGTCTCATTGTGTAAGCGCTCGGGTTGCTTGGCTGTTCGCTTAGCTGAGCATTCGGTCACGAACCTAAGCCAAGGGTCTACTTTGTTCGCTCAAGCCTCCTCTCTATAAACGTGAGCTTTCGGAGCCGCCAACAACGGACCCATAACTCCAGAATCCGAAAAGACTATTACCTTGTCGTGACAACACTTGCTGACATTGGACTGGTTCACGAAAAAAGCTTTTGGTCAGCGACTCGCGCGCTGCCGATTTCGCTTCGCACGACCAAGCATTAGGTCCATAGCCGAATGCTCTACAACAACTCTGTAAATTGATTGAGCTCAAAGATTTTTGGCTCCCCGGGGGAGGATTCGAACCTCCCAAGGACGACCGTCTCCGTTGTAGTCGAGTGCGGACCTTGAACGCCTGCTTTGGAAGCAGAAGCTCTACAGGCTATATTCCGGGGAGACTAATGGCAAACGGGAGCGGATTGAATCCTGAGCCTGTAGCCCAAGAGTCTGTTGTTGATTCTGCGTTGCTTAGGTCCAATTTAAGGCCCTTCAAAACCGCCTTCTTGTACACAAGTTGTACACAAATCGCTGGGGTGAACCCCTTAGATGGCACAAATTATTTGGACACAGCTTCCGCTTTCCTAAAGGCGTTCTTGCATCTCCTAGCAGGAGAAGGGGTCTGGGGAAGGGGACGGCATTTGAGTCCCTTTCCCCA